>JAQTTT010000004.1:9338-13539 GCA_028710615.1 Candidatus Nanoarchaeia archaeon | reverse complement strand
ATAATAATAAAAGTGGGCCCAGCCGGATTCGAACCGGCGGCATTCGCCTTGTAAGGGCGACGTCATAGCCGCTAGACCATGGGCCCGTGAATAATTAATATAAGTGATTAAGGTATTTAAAAAAATTTGCTTAATAAAAAAAATAAATGCGCTGGGACCGAGATTTGAACTCGGGCTCCCTTGCGAGAACAGGTTGATTGCAATCCAATGTAGGACTCAATAAAAGCCTATTAATCGTCTTTTAGCAAACCTGCGCATTAGACCGCTCTGCCATCCCAGCACTTATTTAATAAAGAATATTTTTATTTAAAAAACTAACTGAATATATTTTTTAAAAAATAAGCAGGAGGGAGGTCAAAAGATTCTAGTTCGCTTCCAAAAAGCTTGTCTGAAAAGCTTGCTCCACTTTGCGAAAACCCCATAAACACTTGACAGACGCGCCTTATGGCTGCTCCAATCAAGGCCTGGCCCTTTCAGCGAATCCGAAGTCCTATGGGACAAAGCTTCGACGCTTGCAAATCAGGGCTTTCTAAAAGCGCCTATTAATCTTAAGGTTTCGGCTCCGCCAAGAGACTTGCGGGCTGGGAGCTTCGTCAAAACTCGCGCCTATCCCTCCTGATTAAAATATTGGCTTTTTTTTAATTAAAAATCTATCTAAAATAAGGATTAGTCCTGCAACCAATAAAGCAATGCTTATTGATTCATCAGCTATTAATATTTCAACTGCGTCACCAACACTGCTTAGTGTTTCATAAGCATACCTTAGTTCTATTTTATTGTGGATGCATCCAGTGTCTGTCAAAATTTTTGAATAAGAGCCTCTTTCTCCTGTAATCACTGGATATAATTGGGTTGAAAAAAATAATTGGCTTCCCGGCAATGCTGTGAAATTCATTGCGTTGATTGTTGAAGGGTAATGCTCTCCAGAGCTGGTTATTGTTTTTGAAAAAACGCTGCTTGATTGGGAAATTAATGCTGATAATTGAATGCTTGATAATCCTTCGTTTTTTATGAAATAATTTATTCTTTCAAGCGAATTCATTTCCATCCTGAAAAATCCTGAAGCTTCATGACGAGATATGAATTGAAAAGATAGCGGATTCTTTGTGAGTATTTCATAATTTTCTGAAGTAACATTTTTTTCTGCCCCATCATAATAATTAATCGTGGCATTGAAGCTATTGACTATTCCTTCAACTGAGCATGGCGTGAAAGTTTTTGCAATTAATATTGTTTCTTGGTTTGGTTGAATTATTGATGAATAAGATATTGAACTAATGTTTATTCCTTGCATGCTTAATGAATTAATGACTGCTGAGCCGTTGCCGTTGTTTTTTATTTTTATCTTTATCTCTGAAACAGTGTTTGATAAAAGCCCTGAGTATTCAATGTCAGTGATTTCAAGGCTTGCTTCCCTGAACACAAGGGCTGAAATGCATAAGGCGTATCGGCAAACTCCTGGAAGAGCAAGATATTCCTGGGCAAATAAGCATTCGCTTTCATCATTTCCGCAACCGCAAGCGTCATCAGTTGTTCCGAAAATCCCGTCTTCCCCGAAGTCAAGGTCATTGCTGCAAAGCCCTCCTTTCAAGCACGCAAGCGTTGAGTTGTAGAAATTATCTTCTGTGCCGTCATCTCCGCAGCAGGCAGCATAGCCTTCCATGAATCCGATTGGGCTGTCAATCCAGGATGCGCGAAGGTCTGTTACGAGTTGGTCAGATAATTGAGCATTTGTGGTTAAATAAGAGAACTTCACAATATCCTCATCAGACCAATCATTTTCACCATAATTTGTATATGTCTCTTCTGCCACAAATACTCCGTCTTCCCATACAGAGATGGTGCTGCTTGTATCTGTGGCATAAGAAATGCGGACGCGATATTCTCTGCCTGCAGTCGTGGCAAATACTGTGCGGGTTAATGCATCTTCAATAAATGTTACTCCAATAGAATTCACGCTGTATCTCACAATATTCCCTCCTGCTTCATTATACAACGTGTACCTTGGCGCTGCATCATGGGTGGTGTTATTTGGAATTGTCACAGTCTCAAACCATGACCCTGCAGCAAATCTGTGAGAAGTGCTGAATGTTATTTGAGGTGTGATGCCCACCTCCTCATCCGCGTCCACGAGCCAACCCCATGAGCGACTGTCATTATCAACATATTTTGTAAATGAACAATCATCCTGCTCAGTCCAAGCATCCCACCCATTGACATCCCTTATTGTTTGATTCTCTTCATAACTTTCAAATGAATCAACAACGCCATGATTAATCCATGAGTAATCATAATATTCGCACAAGGTTTTATTGTAATCTATTGGCTTAAAAACAGGAACTCCTTGAAAGCAGAAATGCTGGGTTGAGCCTATTGTGCCATTGTAAAAAATGTTTTCTGTTCCGTCATATTCGCAAACATGCTTCATGGGATAGTATGAATTAATTATGTCCAATACTTGGTTTGGGACTCCTTCCCTGTTTGTTGATGTTGAGTTATAATTTTCAAGTTCATAGGCTCTGTGATAAATTGGGGGAAAAGTGATGATTTCTCCCGGAGAGCAGGTTGCTGTCCATCTTGGCCGAATTAAATATATTCCTCCAAGAACACTGGCTCCATAATCAGCGAATGTTGGCGGTGCTTCATCATCATTATCCCAGCTTACAACATAAACCATGCTATTTCCTCCTTGAACTGAATCGTTCCAGAAAGCAACAAATCTTCTGTCCATTAATGAAGTGTTGCAAATCCTTGATCCTCCTATCCATTGTTCAGGGTCATAATGCCCTGGGCACCAATGATAACCTCCATACCTGTATTTGCTTGCCTGCTGTAATCCATAAGTTACGGTTACTGTTCCGGAATAAAGTTCATTGCATTTCACTGCCCACCATTCTTTTATTGAATTCGCTCCTGAGTTTATTTGCTGATAAACCCATGCTTCAGAAATTGAATGCGCTCCTGATGAATTAACCATGTGTTTGTAATAAATAGCGTATTCATCAGTTTCATTTAGCAATTGCAGTGCTGATATGGAATAATGCTGGTTTATTCTTAGGCTTGATGAGCCAGCAATCAAGCTTTCAGAACCACTACTAACATATGACTCTGATGTGGTTGAGTTGTTTGAAAAATATTTCCAAAAAGCTGTTGCTGCATAATTAGATGCCTTTATTATTCCTGTGCTTTTATACGTGCCTGAATGTTCTAACCCCAACCCATGCGTGTTTCCATCTATCCATGTTAAAATGTTTGATGCGTTAAAATATGAGGAATTTGTTCCGCATGGCGGGTTGTGAAGGTTTCCATACCTCATTCCTTCGCAATAATAATATACTGGTTCAGCAAAATATTCTCCATTATAGCATAACTGATTCGTTTCTCCAACAATTATATTAAAATTATCATCTGTTCCGTCGTCTCCGCAGCACGCAAAATTTAAAGGATTATTGTATATGAGTAAAACTTCTTCTTCTGTAAGCGCTGAATCATAAATCATTAATTCATCTATTATGCCATCTAGAAACATGGTGCTAAATTTACCAAAATAGTTTGTGGATGTTAGTGCAATATTATTTGCGCCATTATCAACAGTGTTTGTTCCTAGAGTTTGCAATTGTCCGTTTATGTAAACATGATTGGTGTTATCCCTGTCGCATACCCAAACAATATGATACCATGTTCCTGTTGTTATTCCTGCTCCAGATGTTACTGCTCTTACTCTTATAATATCAGAAGTTTGAAGATATCCATCTAATTCTCCTGCCCCAGTTATATAAATCCTTCTTTGATTGGCTCCATCATCCCTTTGTCCAAATATGTCTGTTTTTCCATAAGTAATATCATCAAATTTAATCCAAGTTTCAAACGTAAAATCATTTGTTTTAAAATCTAAATCATCATTATTAGAGAAAGAAACATATTGGTCGCTTCCGCTAAAATTCAAAGCGCTTCCATGCTGTCCCGTTGTCCATAAAGCTCCGTTTATTGCTCCATGATTTGCTCCTGCGCCGTCAAAAGCAGTGCTTCCGCTCATTTCATCAAATCTCCAATGAGCAATGGGGATTTTAAATCCGTCAAGCCATGAATAATTATAATGCTCGCAAACAGTTTTATTGTAATCTATTTCTTGATTAATAACTTCCCCTTCAAGGCAGAAATGCTGAGTAGTCCCTATTGTGCCATTGTAAAAAGTGTCATT
>JAQTTT010000004.1:0-9238 GCA_028710615.1 Candidatus Nanoarchaeia archaeon | reverse complement strand
GCCATTGTAAAAAGTGTCATTGATTCCGTCGTCTCCGCAGCACGCAAAATTTAAAGGATTATTGTATATGAGTAAAACTTCTTCTTCTGTAAGCGCTGAATCATATATTTGAATGTCATCAATCATTCCTGAAAAATTGCCTGTTAATAATGTGCTATATGATGAGCCTATGAGGTTGGTTCCAGTTGCTGAGTTCGCTGTTATTCCTCCTGATGACATGCTTTCAAGAACTCCGTTGACATATAAATCATAATTTCCTCCGGAATTCCTGACTAATGCTAAATGATATAATGTATTGGTGTCAAAAGTGTTGTCAGTTATTTTATTCTCTGAACTGCCTCTTCTATAACAGAATTTATTTGTGCTGTGCAAAGAGAAATCAAAAACATTGCTTCCTGATGAAAGAACTATTAATCTTCTTTGATATCCTGCTTGCGCAAAGCTTGTGATGTTTGCCCACATGCTAATAGTGAATTCAGAAGCAACATCTATGGGGCTGCTTGTCAAATTAATATAATCATCCACTCCATCAAAGCTTAGCGCTCCCCCATGCACTCCATTAGTCCAGGATGCTCCGCTTATTGCTCCATGATTTGCTCCTGCGCCGTCAAATGCAGTGCTTCCATTTCCTTCGTCAAATCTCCAATGGGCAATTGGAATTTTAAATCCGTCAAGCCATGTAAATCCATCATCTTCGCATAATGTTTGGTTTGTGTCATGCGCGTGCGCTGCGCTTATTGCAAACAATAAAAATGCCAGGATTATTGCTTTTTTCATTATGCATTGTGAATTGCTGAGTATTTAAAAAATTATTAATAATAGTGTTAAAAAAATAATAAAAATAAAAAATTGGCTTAATATTATTAAGCCTTGATTATGTTTATTTTGTCGCTGCTTGCTTTCACTGTTCTTGAGACAATGTTTTCAATTTTTTTCTTTTCGCAGAGCTTGACTATTTCTTCTGTTATTGGGCCGTCAAGTATTACTGTGCTGATTTTTTTTGCTTCTGACAAAGCATTGCTTAATTCTGTTAAAGGTATTTTTGCGAGCACTTCATTTTTGTCTCCAAGAAGGTAAGCTCCTCTTGTGCCGAATAAGTCATTTATCATGTTCTTGTATTTTGACGGCTCAGTTTTTTGGTTTGAAAAGCTTTTTTCGTTTCTTTGGTTGTTTTTTTCGCTTGATTTAAGAGTGCTTAAATATTCTTTTGTTTTCATCCTGTTTCTTAGGCATTTGAAGATTTCTTTGCCTGCTAATTCTTCAACTTCTTTTCCGTCCGGAGCAACGGCAATGTAGTCTAATTCGCCTTTGCTTAGTATTTTCTTTGCTATCATTTCTCCTCCCCTGTCTCCGTCAATGAATAAAGTGGTTGTTTTTGATTCAAGTATTGGCTTTATTGAGTCTGGAACATTCACTCCATTAATTGATATTACTCCTTTTATGTTGTATTTGACTAAGTTGACTACGTCTGCTCTTCCTTCCACTATTATTGCTTCTTCGTTTTCTTCTATGTCTTCTGAGGCTGCGAGCTTGTCTTTTCCGTATTCTATTATTTTGCTTGTCCTGAAGTTTTCCTGCACTTTGTCCATTATTTCCTGGCTGTCGCTTGAGTCTAAGTTAAGTTTTTTTAATAGGTTTTGGGCTCTTTCTGTTATTTGCGTTCTTTTGTCCATTCTTACATCATTCATTTCTTTCACTGTTACTTGCGCGTTGCATGGCCCTATTTTGTCAATTGTTTCAAGCGCTGCTGCTATTACTGCTGTTTCAGTTTTTGCTAAACTGCTTGGAACTATTATTTGGCCTTTGCTTTTTCCGTTTTTTATTTCAATGTTTACATCTATTCTTCCTATTCTTCCGCTTTTTTGAAGCTCCCTTAGCTCTAAATCATTGCCAAGCAATCCTTCGGTTTGCCCGAAAATTGCTCCAACTATGTCATTTTTATTTACTTCTCCTTCAACAAGTATGTCTGCTATTACTGTGTACTTTGTTGAAACTGGATAAATTTTTCCCATTTTTAATTCATTCACCTATTGCATATTTTTTTTTATAAGCCTTCTACATGGCTTACTTTGAGTTTAGCAAGGTTTTTTTGGTATTTAGGGTTTGATTTCACTCCTAGTCTGCTAAATTCAGTTTTTAGCTTAGAATATAGTTTTTTTCCTTCAGCATCATTGTCCATTAAAAGTATTACTTCATCATGATTTTGCGAAAATTCCTCGCAAAATGCGCTTAATGGCATTCGTGATAATGAAATGACATTTGATATTCCGAGCTTTTTGAGTTTAGCAACGTCTTTTTTTCCTTCAACTATTGCTGTTTTATTGCTTCGTATAATCTCTTGAATAAATTCTTCTTTTGTTAAAGGTTTGCTGCCCTTCACTAACACAACTCCTCACTGCTTGCGAAAAATTTTTCGCGCTCTGATATTGTAACCTTGCAAAGGGCTTAATACCTTGCCTAAAATAATATTAGTTAGGTTATTGCTTAAAAAGCTTTGGATAGTGATTTTTTTCATTTTTATGCCTGGGATTTGTTGATTCTTTTTTTGATTTCTTCTGTTAATTCTTTTATTTTTATTCTTTCCTGCTTCATTGAATCCCTCATTCTTAATGTGGCTGAGTCGTCTTTTAGCGAATCAAAATCTATTGTTATGCAGTATGGTGTTCCTATTTCATCCTGCCTTCTGTATCTTCGTCCTATTGAGCCTGATTCATCATAAAAGCAGTTGAATTCTTTTTTTAATGCGTCAAAAACCTCTTTTGATTTGCTTTCCAATCCTTTTTTTACTAATGGAAAAATTGCTGCTTTGTACGGCGATATTTTTGGGCTTATTTTTAGAACTGTTCTTTCTTTTTCCTCTGTTAATGCGCTGAATAATATTGCGAGAATTATTCTTTCAACCCCTGCTGACGGCTCAGCTGCAACGTATAATATTTCTTTTTTTCTTGTTTTTTCGTCAAAATATTCAAGATTTTGCTTGCTTAAGTTTTGGTGCTGGGTTAAATCATATGTTGTTCTGTCTGCTATTCCTTGTATTTCTTTGTATCCTATTGGGAAGTCGAATTCTATGTCTACTGTTCCTGCTGAGTAAAATGATAATTCGTTTTTCATGTGCTGCCTTAATCTTAATTTTTCGGGGTTGATTCCCAAACCAATCATCCAGTTAATGGATTCTGCTGTCCAGTATGCTTGCCATTTGTTGCTGAATATTTTTTTTTCAAAGGCTTGCCTTATGCTCATTTCTTCTGCTTTGCTTATTCCTTTTTCCTGCTTTTCTGCGCTTAAAATATTTAATTTCATTGATTTTATTTCTTCAAAAAAAGGGCATTCATTTTTTTCATCTTTTTTTGTGAAGAATTCGAGTTCCATTTGCTCGAATTCTCTTTTTCTGAAAATAAAATTCCTTGGGCTTATTTCGTTTCTGAATGCTTTTCCTATTTGCGCTATTCCAAATGGGGGCGAGATTCTTGTGCTGTCCATTACTGCTTTATAGCTTGCGAATATGCTTTGCGCTGTTTCCGGCCTTAGATACGCTGTGTTTCCGTTTACTGCTCCTATGTTTGTTGAAAACATTTGGTTGAAATCTTTTACTTCGCTTAGGCTTGATTTGCATTCTGGGCATTTTATTTTTTTATCATTTATTATTTTTGTTAATTCTTCTTTTTTCAGCCCGTCTGATTGCATTTCTGCTTTGCTTTCTATTAAGTGGTCTGCCCTGAATCTTTTTTTGCATTTAAGGCATTCTGTTAAGGGGTCTGTGAATGAATCAATGTGCCCGCTTGCTTTCCATACCAAAGGATTTGCTATTATGCTTCCGTCTATTCCTATAATGTCTTGCCTGTTTTGGACAAAATTTTTCCACCATGATTGCTTTACATTATTTGCCAATTCAACGCCTATGGGCCCGTAATCATAGAATCCTGGCATTTGCCCGTAGATTTCGCTTGATGGAAAAATTATTCCTGTTCTCTTGCAATAGCTTGTTATTTCTTCAATATTCATTGAAATAATATTAATATTTGCTGGTTTTAAATAGTTTAATGTGAATTGTTTAATCAATAAGTTTATAAAACATAAATATTATTAGTTTTTTATCTTGTTAATAAGGTTTTAGTTATGGAGAATGAAACTAAAAAAGGGACAACAACTGTTGGAATAGTGACTAAAGAGGGCATTGTTTTGGCTGCTGATAAAAGGGCAAGCATGGGTTATTTAATTGCTGACAAGGATGCTGAGAAGATTCATTTTATTAATGATAATGCTGCCATGACTTTTGCTGGAAGCGTTGCTGATTCCCAGATGCTTTTAAGGTATTTAAAGACTGAGTTAAGGCTTTATTCAATTAAAAAAGGAAGGGTGATGACTACTAATGGGATTGTGACTTTGCTTTCGCATTTCTTGTTTGGCAATGCTCATAGTTTTAGCCCTTTTTTGATTCAGTTCATTGTTGCTGGAGTTGATGATTCTGGTTTTCATTTGTATGATTTGGATATGGCTGGTTCAAAAATGGAGAAGTCTTATTACACTTCAACTGGGAGCGGAAGCCCTATTGCTTTTGGGGTTCTTGAGGATTCTTATCAAAAAAATTTGACGCTTAATGAGGGTGTTAAGCTTGCGGTTAGGGCTATAAGCTCTGCTATTAAAAGGGATTTGGCTACTGGCAATGGGATTGATGTCATGATTATTGATAAATCCGGAGCCAAAAGGTTTGATAAAAAGAAATTGTCTGAAATGGTTAGCAATATTAATGAGTTCTAAAGAAATCATAACTAAGATAAAAGAGTTTATTCCAAAAAATGCGGGCATAACGGATTTCCAATTTGAGGGCGCAAACATTGTGCTTTATTCAAATAATAAGAAATTCGTGCTTGAATGCAAGGAATTGACTCGGGAAATAGTTAATACTATTAAAAAAAGGGTTGAGGTGAGGGCTGATGAGGCTCTTTTAATGGATTCTGCAAGTGCTGAGAAAATAATAAGAAAGCTTGTTCCTGAAAGTTCTGGATTGGAGGATGTTTGGTTTGATGAAAAGAGAAGCCTTGTTTATTTGGAAGCTGACAGGCCTGATGAATTGGTTGCTAATAAATTTGAAATTGTTAATTTAATAACTGAAAAGACTTTGTGGGTTCCTATTGTCAAAAGAAAGCCTGCATTAAAATCTTCCTTGATTAAAAATATTAGATTGACTTTGTTTAATAATTCTAATTACAGGAGAAAATTTTTGCATGGATTGGGCGAGCGCATTTATTCTGATTGGTCAAGGGATAATAAGTATTGGATTAGGATGAGCTGTTTTGGCGGATTCCGCGAGGTGGGCAGAAGCTGCATGCTTATTCAGACTCCTGAAAGCAGGGTTATGCTTGATTGTGGAGTGAATATTGCTGCAAGCGATGATTTTGCTTATCCTATGCTTGATGCTCCTGAATTTGATGTTAATCAATTGGATGCAATAATTGTTTCCCATTCCCATCTGGACCATGTTGGTTTTATTCCTTATTTGTTTAAATTGGGATATAAGGGGCCTGTTTATTGCAGTGAGCCCACAAGGGATGTTATGACTTTGCTTGCTTTGGATTATGTTGATATTGCTGAAAAGGAAAATAAGAAATTGCTTTACAATAGCACTGATATTAAGGAAATGGTGAAAAATATTGTTTGCCTGCCTTTTGAAGAGGTTAATGATATAACCCCTGATTTTAGGCTGACTTTGTTTAATGCTGGGCATATTCTTGGAAGCTCAATGATTCATTTGAATATTGGAAATGGGTATCATAATTTGTTGTATACTGGGGATTACAAGTTTGCGCAAACAGAGCTTTTGGAAAATTCAGCTTTTAGGTTCCAAAGGGTTGAAACGTTGATTACTGAAAGCACTTATGGAAGCATGAACAGTGTTCAGCCTTCGCATGAAGAGTGCGTGAATTTCTTTTCAAGCATAGTTAAAAATACTGTTAACAGGGGCGGCAAGATTTTGGTGCCTGTTTTGGGTGTTGGAAGGGCGCAAGAGGTAATGCTTATACTTGACAGGCTAATGAAAAATAAAGAAATTCCTCAAATACCTATTTATGTTGACGGAATGGTTTGGGACATAACTGCCATTTACACTGCTTATCCTGAATTCTTCAACAGAAACATTAAAAAAATGATTTTTCAGGATAAATATAATCCTTTTCTTAATCCTAATTTTAAGCAGCCTGCTTCTCAAAAAGATAGAATGAAAATTGTTGAGGAATCGGGCCCTTGCATTATTCTTGCAACAAGCGGAATGCTTACTGGAGGTCCAAGCGTATTTTATTTGGAGCATATAGCGGATAATCAGAAAAATAGCTTGGTTTTTGTAAGCTATCAGGGAAAGGGAAGCCTTGGAAGAATTATACAGTCTGGGGAAAAAGAAGTGACTTTGAGGATTAGAAATAACAGGAGGGAAAATCTTCCCATAAATTTAGAAGTTTATACTATTGAGGGTTTAAGCGGGCATAGCGACAGGAATCAATTGATAAATTTCATGGCTAAGCTGAGCCCTAAGCCGAAAAAAGTCATTGTTTGCCATGGTGAAAGCAGCAGCGCAATAGATTTGGCAAGCAGCATTTACAAAAAATTCAAGATTGAAACTATTGCTCCAAAAAATCTGGATGCTATCAGATTATCATAAAGTTATTAAAAAATGGGAGTTACTATTTAGGTCATGGGAGATGTTGTCAGGGTTCAGGTTAATGTTTCTGAATTAATAATCAGCGCAAAAGAATTGGTTGATTTCATACTTAAAAATTTGAAGGAAATGGATTACACTGCAAAGCTTAAATCTTATAAATATCAGATGGGAAAAAATCCGGGAGAGATAACTCAGGTTCAATTCATGATTTTTGCTGACAAGCCTGTTGATGATTACACTTCTTTTATTGTCAATTGCGAATTCACCACTGACAATGCAAAAATAGAAAAAAAAGGGAAAAAATCAATTATTTCGGGGGAATCAAAATTGATTTTCACTTCTTTTGCAAAAACTGATTATGAAGACCGCTGGAAAAACAATTCTTTTCTACATTTTTTAAGAAAAATTTATGAAAAATACATTTATAATGACAGGCTAATAAATTTTGAAGATATTGCTGAAAAAGAATTGTTTGATTTGGTTGAAAGCGTTAAATCAAAAATACAGGTGAAATAAAATGTCCTCAAAATTAATAGCAGCAAAAAGCGAAATAAGCCTTAATAAGAAAATTTTCAGCTACTCTGATTTTTATGTTTTTTTAAGAAAAACCCTGCAGGAAAGAGGTTATTATATTGAAGAAAAAAGTTACACCCATAGCGAGACAAGCCCTTTAAAAAACGTTTCTTTTTATTGGAATACTGTAAAAAACGTTGATGATTTTACCAAGTATATAATTGAATTAAAAGTTTCTTTAAGCTTGGAGGATGTGACTGTCATAAAAGATAAAAAGAAGGAAATGAATAGCCGGGGGGAGGGAAGCATTACTGTAAGAGCCACTCTTCAAACAGATTATGAGGGCAAATGGGAGGAAACTAATGCAATAATAAGCTTTATCAAAGTATTGTTTGAAAACATTTTCCAAAAAGGAAGCATTGATGAGCATTCAAAAAGATTGGCTGATGAAGCTTATGAAATAGAGAATGAAATTAAAAGCTATTTTAGCATGCAAAGAATGATTTAAATCATGAAATATAAAAAAGTTGTAATTAATTCTGCATGGCCCTATTCTTATAGCGTGCCTCATTTGGGAAACCTTATTGGGTGCATTCTTTCCGGAGATGTTTTTTCAAGGCATTATAAGCTAAAGGGTTTGGATGCTATTTATGTCAGCGGAAGCGACAGCCATGGAACAAGGATAGAATATGAGGCAATGAAAAAAAATGTTTCTCCAAAATATCTTGCATATAATACCCATGAAAAAATAAAGAGGTTAATAAAGGATTTTGAAATAGAATTTGACAATTACACTATTACTGACAGCCCCATTCACCACTCTTTTATAAAAAAATTTTACACTGAATTGGAAAAAAAAGGGTTTATATTGACTAAAACAGAAAAGCAGCCCTTCTGCAATAATTGCAGAATTTTTTTGGCTGAAAAATTCATAACCGGAACCTGCCCTTATTGCAAAAGCGAAAATACTAAAGGAGACCAATGCGATGATTGCGGAAAATTGCTGAATCCATCGGATTTAATAAACCCTAAATGCACTGTTTGCTCAAAAGAAAGCATTGTTTTGAAGGAAACAAAGCATTGGTATATTGACTTGAAAAAATTGGAGCCCAATATTAAAAAATATGTTAAAAGCCATCCTGAATGGGATAAGCGAGTGAAAGAATGCACTAATAATTTTTTTAAAATGGGATTAAAGCCCAGGCCCATTACCCGGGACATTAAATGGGGAATACCTGCGCCATTCAAAGGAGCTGAAGACAAGGTTTTTTATGTTTGGGTTGAGGCTGTGCTTGGATACATCAGCGCAAGCGAAGAATTGCTGGGAAAAAAATATTTGAATTACTGGAAAGCAAAAGACGCTAAGCACATTTATTGCATGGCAAAAGACAATATTGCTTTTCATACAATAATATTGCCTGCTTTATTAATGGCCCATGATTCTGAATGGCATTTGCCTGACTTAATATCAAATACTGAATTTCTGAATTTTAACGGGAAAAAATTCAGCAAAACAAACAAGGTGGGAATATGGATGGATGAGGCTTTAAAATTGTTGCCAAGCCATTACTGGAGATTTTATTTGTTGCTTAACCGCCCTGAAACCCATGATTTTAATTTTACCTGGGAAACTCTTGATGAAGCAATCAATAATATTTTGATTAATAATGTTGGCAACTTCTTGAATAGGAGCATAACCTTTGCCTCAAAATACGGCATTAAAAAAGTTGAGCAAAACGCTGGGGACAAAAAAATGCTTAAAGAAATTGATAAAACATTGAAAATAGTTGATGATTTTTTTGAAGCTGGAAGCTTAAGGGGCGCATTGGAAGCGATTGTTGAATTATCCGGAAAAGCTAACAAGTTTTTTCAGGAAAGAATGCCTTGGATTGATGAAAAAAATAGGTATAACACTATACTTGTTAGTTTAGAGTTAAGCAAAGCACTGACAATAATGCTTTATCCTTTCATTCCATCAATCTCAATTAAAGCTGCTAAAATGCTTGGCTTTGAAATCAAGAACTACAGGCAAATAAGCCAAAATTTGAAATTCAAGATTAATAATCCTGAAAT
>JAQTTT010000003.1 GCA_028710615.1 Candidatus Nanoarchaeia archaeon | reverse complement strand
CCGATATCCATATTTTTACTGAGGGATTCTGGATGCAAGGATATGTGAATGCCCCCTATAATTACGTGTTTTATGCCTATTTTTTTTGAAAAATCAGAAATTTTTTTTGCCCAGCCATAATATTGGGATACGCAGGTAATTCCAATAATGTCCGGCTTAATTTTTTTAATATTCTCTTCAAAGCAATCATTTATCATGCTGAATTCAATGAGATTTGCATTTTTGAGGTATTTATTGACATAGCTTATTAAATAACTGATGGATAATGGAAAATAAGATTTTTCATTTTTTAATCTGGGATTGAACAAATTAATGAATAAAAACCTTATTTTTTTCATAAAATTAATCAAATTATTTGCTTATTAAATAGTTTTTGAAAAAAAAAAGATTTTGAATGCAATTAATGCCCTTTATTTTTCATAATAATGCCTTAAAAAAGATTAAAAATGCAACAAAAAAGATATAAATAATAAATAATAACTTAAACAGTATGTTTAAAATATTAATAACTGGTTCAGCAGGGCTAATAGGTTCAGAAGCTGTAAAATTTTACTCAAAAAAAAATTTTAAGGTAATAGGCATTGACAATGATATGCGGGCTTATTATTTCGGCAAGGAAGCCAGCACCCAAAGCAACAATGAAAATACAAAAAAAGAATGCAAGCAAAATTATGTTCATTATTCAATAGATATACGCGACAAAATAAAAATCGAGGAATTATTCAAAAAAGAAGGGCCTTTTGAAATAATTATTCATGCCGCTGCCCAGCCTTCGCATGATTGGGCGGCAAAAGAGCCGTTTACTGATTTTGAAGTTAATGCTAATGGAACCCTTAATTTGCTTGAGAGTTTCAGAAAACATTCTCCAAAAGGGGTTTTTATTTTCACATCAACTAACAAAGTTTACGGCGACACTCCAAACAGCCTCCCAATAATGGAAAAGGAAAAACGCTTTGAACTCGATTCTTCCCATAAATTTTCAAAACACGGCATTGATGAAAGCATGAGCATAGACAATTCAAAGCACAGCCTATTCGGAGCATCCAAAGTTGCGGCAGACATACTTGTTCAAGAATATGGAAAATACTTTGGATTATACACGGGAATATTCAGGGGAGGATGCTTGACTGGACCTTGCCATTCAGGAACAAAGCTTCATGGCTTTTTATCATACTTGGTTAAATGCATAATTCATCAAAAGCCCTACACAATAATCGGGCATAAGGGAAAGCAAGTGAGGGACAATATTCATTCTTATGATTTAATAAACGCTTTTAATCATTTTGCAAATAATCCTAAAAAAGGTGAAGTTTACAATATGGGCGGCTCAAGGCATTCAAATATTTCAATGCTTGAAGCAATTGAATTGATTGAAAAATTAAGCGGAAAAAAAGCAATAATCAATTACGAGGAAAAGCCCAGAGAAGGCGATCATATCTGGTACATCTCAGATGTTGGAAAATTCAAAAAAGATTATCCTGATTGGGAATACAAATATTCAATTAATGACATACTTAAAGAAATAGTTGAATTTGAGATGAAAAAAAATGAATAAAAATGTGTTGATTACCGGAGGTGCTGGCTTTATCGGCTCTAATCTTGCAATAATGCTTAAAGAAAAATATCCAAAATCTGAAATAATTTGCTTTGATAATCTGAAAAGAAGGGGCTCAGAGCTTAATTTAAAAAGATTGAAGGAAAAAGGGATAGAGTTTATGCATGGAGACATTAGAAATAAAGAGGATTTTGAGCAAATCCCTGATTTTGATTTAATGATTGAATGCTCTGCTGAACCTTCTGTAATGGCTGGAATAAATTCTTCGCCCTCATATTTGCTTAACACCAATTTAATGGGAACAATTAATTGCTTGGAAGAGTGCAGGAAAAAAAATGCGAGTTTAATATTCTTATCAACCAGCAGGGTTTATCCCATTGATTTCATCAATTCCTTGGATTTTAATGAAACAAATACGAGGTTTGAGATAAAAGAAAACCAAAAAATAAGGGGCGCATCAAATGAAGGCATAAGCGAAGATTTTTCTTTGGACAAGGCGAGGTCTTTATATGGCGCTACAAAGCTTTGCTCAGAGCTGTTAATAAGAGAATACGCGGATTCCTACGGCTTAAAAGCAATTATTAACAGGTGCGGAGTTATTTCCGGACCTTGGCAAATGGGAAAAATCGACCAAGGCGTAATGGCTTTGTGGGTTGCTAAGCATTTATTCAATCAGGAATTAAGCTATATTGGTTTTGGGGGTTCTGGAAAGCAAGTCAGGGATTTTTTGAATATCAGCGACTTATTCGAATTAATTGATTTGCAAATAAATGATTTTAGCAAATTCAAAGATTTAATCTATAATGTTGGCGGAGGCAAAGAAAACAGTTTTTCATTGAAAGAACTGACAAATGTTTGCGAAGAATTGACTGGAAACAAAATTAAAATAAAATCGGTGCCGAAAACCCGTCAAGCGGATGTGAAATGGTTCATCACTGACTCCAATAAAATAAAGAAAATAAGCGGCTGGCGCCCCAAAAAAAAATTGAAAGAAACAATAATAGAAATAATTGAATGGATGAATGAAAACAAGGAAAATTTAAAACTTTTATTTGTATAATTTTTTTAAATGATTATTTATGCTTTTATTTATGAACAAATAAATTCTGTTAAAAAAATTGTATATGAAATTGGAAACCCTTGCAAACAAATAAATATTTTTAATAACAGGCGTTTTTGAAATATTCTCTTTATCCCCGAAATAAGGATTGTTGACTTTTATAAAATGATTTAGCTTGGATTTCCACCAATTCAACCTAAGGTCATGCATATTAAATTTTGGTTCATGATAAGTGTGGAATATCTTAATATGGTTTTCATCAAGCCAAAACTCATCTTTATCCAAGACTCTCTTAAATCTAAGCCTTAAATCCCCATCAAGTTCACCCCAACCAGTCATGGATTCATCATAGCCCCTGACCCCAAGCCAATTTTTTTTATGAAATCCCTGAAAATCGCCAATATGGGATTTTAAGCTTAAAACAATCTTTTTATTTTCTAAAATATCCCATCTATTGACAAGGTATATGTATTCTTTTTTATTATTATCCACTATGTCCATCATTCTTTTTAGCACATTTTTTTCAAAAATAATGTCCGCATTGGTGCAGATTATAAAGCTATGCGAAGAATTTTTTATGCTTATATTTTTTGCCCTTGCTTCATTCCAAGGAAGACTTGTTTTTACAAAAATATATTTTATGTTTAATTCAGAATAAAAAGGTTTTATGCTTTTTTCCAAATCATCGGTTCCGCCATAATCAGTTATCACTAATTCAAAATATTTTTTTGAAAGCGTTTGATTTATTAAAGATTTTATGCATTTTATTATGTTTTTTTTCCTGTTCCTGACCCCCATTGCCACTGAAACTTTAACTACCATATTAACCTTGATTAAAATCCAATGTTTATAATATTTTCCATGCTTTTTTTATTTAAAAAATGAACCATGAAAAAAAAAGGGCGATAAATTGCTTATTTTTTAGCGCACAAAAAAAATTGTCACAAATACGCAAAAATGTCTTGATTTAAATACAAAAATTTGTATTTTTCTTTTTTTAACAGCTCCAAAGATTTTTTTTGGTCTTTTTTTGACAAATGCACATATTCAAAAAGTATCATTTGGGGCTTCAAG
Source organism: Candidatus Nanoarchaeia archaeon (assembly GCA_028710615.1). GTDB lineage: Archaea > Nanobdellota > Nanobdellia > Tiddalikarchaeales > Tiddalikarchaeaceae > JAQTTT01. The sequence continues at coordinate 30,626 of JAQTTT010000003.1, read as the reverse complement.
ATTTTAAATGGTATGAGTTTAATTATTTCAAAATCATATCCTTCGGTGTCAATGTGCAAAAAATCCACTGATTTTATTTTATGCTTATTCAATAAATTTAAAAAAGTAACGCATTTCACTTTTTCTTGGATAAAATGCTTATCAAAATTAGGTATTAAATTTTTATGTTTTAATACAACCTCTTTATTAAAAGACCCCAATTGGTCATACCAAACGGGATTATTCAGCTCATTATTTTTTTTTATTCTGTAAAAATTGCGCAAGCCCGTTTTATTCGAAATTGCAACATTTTCAAAAAAAACATTTTTATGGGAGTCGTAATTTTTTTTAAGTTTTTTAAACAAATATCTTACCGGCTCTACAAAAATTCCTTTCCAATAATATTTTTTTATGTATTTGCTAATGGGATCTCCGGTTACTCCATCATTAGAGCCTATTTGAATAAAAAAAAAATCGGGGAATGATTTTTTATGATTTTTTACAATCATGCGTTCCATAAACATTTTGTTGAAATATGACTTTTTTTCGCGCAAATATCCTAAAATAAGTTTGGGATTGCGGATTGCTTTTTTAATTTTTAAAAAAATGCCCATATTATTTTTATATCTAAAAGTTATTAATAAAGTTTTGCGTATTTGTCGCTTGCATTGCGGATTTTAAGCAAAAATTTAATTGATTGTGATTATATTCAAAATCCGAAAAATTATTAAATTGAAAGCCAAGATATTCTTTTAAAGAGCGTCTTAAATTCATGGGAGATATAAAAAAATGATTGGGTTGATTCCTGCAGCGGGCTCTGGCACCAGAATGATGCCTTTCACGCGGGCAATGCCAAAAGAATTATTCCATATTCAAAGAAAAGCGGTAATAGATCACGCAATAGAAACGCTTCATGATCAAGCGGGCGTTGACAAAATCTTCGTTGTTGTTGGCTCGCATAAGGGGGCAATAATTGACCATGTTGGGGATGGAAGCATGCATAATTCCGGCAAATTAAAAATTGCTTATGTTTTTCAGGAAGAAAGAAAAGGATTGGCGCACGCAATTTATCGGGGAAAGGGATTCATAAATGAGAATTTCATGGTTCATGCAGGAGATTCTTTTATTCATCCAAAAAGCGAAATAAAGGAGGCAATTCAAACATTTAATAAAGAAAATCCTTTTGCTTTGGTCCTTGCCAAAGAAATAAGCGATCCCACAAAATACGGAATTTTAAAAGTTGATGATAGGGGGTATTTGGTTGATGCCATTGAAAAGCCAACAATTAAACAGGCGGAAAATTTTAAAACAAATAATGGAAAATATTTATGCGTTTCTCCAATTTACATATTTAAAAAAGAAATATTTGATTATATTGAAAAAACCCCTGCAGGAGCAAAAAACGAATATCAAATAACCGACTCAATAATGCTTGCATTAAGAGATAAAAAAAAAATAAGGGTTCATCAATTAAAAGGAGAGGCTTTTGACATTGGAAACTGGGAAGATGCTGAAAAGTCTGAAGAAATTCTTAAAAAATAAATTGGCTTTTTAATGTTTCTGCCTGGTCAAATATTGTTTTTTCCAAAAGGCAATCCTGCACCCATCCCAATTCCCTTAAGCGTGAATTGTCGCCAACAATCACTGATTTATTCTCATTTTTTTCTACCACATAATTTATTTTTTTATTTAATACTTTTTCAACAAGCTTCACATATTCCAATTTGCTTATTCCTCTTCCCGTGCTTAAATTAAATATTCCCTTTCCTTTTAGGCTGATTAAATGTATTCCTTTTGCTCCGTCACGAACATCCATGTATTCGCGCACTTGATTCGGGTTCCATAACTTTAAAGAATCATTATTAATGCAAGACAATATTGCTTTGCTTGTAAAATATTCAGCAGGCCTGTTTGGCCCTTCCTGGTTAAAAGCCCTTATTATTGTTGAACCATATTCTTTTGCAAGCTTTTCGCATTCTATTTTTGTATTAACGTAAACGCTTCCTGAATCCTTTAATTCATTGCTTTCATTTAAAGGCGCGTTTTTTTCCTTGTAAACCTGGGCAGTGCTCATTATTGTTGCTTTTATTCCCTGCTCTTCGCATATTTTTAAAATATTTTCTGTTCCTGTCACATTAACATCCCAGGCAAGATTCGGATTTTTTTCGCAAACTTCAGGATTTGCAATTGCAGCCAAATGAATTAAATGCGTTGGTTTGGCGCTGATTATTTTTTTTTTCAGCAAATCATAATTCCTTATATCGCAATCTTTTGCATCAAATCCAAAAGCATTTGTTTCTTTCATAAGCCATTTGCCTATGAATCCCGCATTCCCCGTTATAAAAAAACGCGATGAAACGCTTTTTTCAAAAAAATCATAAGAACCCATTTTTTCATTTTTTTAATAATTCAAATCATTATTTTTTACTCTTTTTATGTCTTCTTCTGCCATCATTTCAACCAATTCAGCAAAGCTTGTTTCAATTTTCCATCCCAGCTCTTGCCTTGCTTTGCTTGAATCTCCCAGCAAAGTTTCAACTTCAGCAGGCCTATAATATTCCTTATTTATTGCCATTATTGTTTTGCCTGTTTCATCCATTGCTTTCTCATCCATTCCTTCGCCAACCCATTTTATCTTTATTCCAGCACATTCGCATACAAGACTCGCAAATTCTTTGATTGTATGCTCCTCCCCTGTTGCAATAACATAATCTTTCGGCTCTTTTTGCTGAAGCATTAAGTGCATTGCCTTAACATAATCTCCGGCAAAACCCCAATCCCTTTTAGAATATATGTTTCCAAGCTCAAGAACAATGTCTTCCCCATTTTTTATTTTTGCAATGGTTGAAGTAATCTTTCTCGTGACAAATTCCAATCCCCTTCTTGGAGACTCATGATTAAACAATAATCCAGTTACAGCAAACATTCCATAGCTTTCCCTGTAATTCCTTGTTATTTCATAACCAAAGCATTTTGCCACGCCATAAGGGCTTCTTGGATAAAATGGAGTTTCTTCATTTTGAGGAATTTGCTTTACTTTTCCAAACTGCTCGCTTGAGCCTGCCTGATAAAACCTTACTTTTTTCCCGGAATATTCCTCATAATACCTTAAAGCTTCTAGGCACCTTAATACACCCAATCCTGTTGCTTCTGCTGTAAATTCAGGATTAGTCCATGAAGCAGGAACAAAAGACTGGGCTGCAAGATTATAAAACTCATCGGGCTTTGCTTCAAATATAACCCTTTCAATTGAAGATTTATCTGTCACATCCCCTTGGCGCAATATAAAATCAGGATTGCCCATTAAATGCTTTATTCTTTGGGTATGCGGAGTGCTTGACCTGCGAAGAATGCCATAAACCCTGTACCCTTTTGACAATAACAATTCAGCCAAATAGCTGCCATCCTGGCCAGTAATTCCTGTAATAATCGCTGTTTTCATGGCTTTAATTTAACTATTGCGTTTTTTAAATTCTTTGAATTTAATTGCATTTATGTAAAATAATTAAAAAAAAAAATCAATTTTTCTTAGTTCTATTCTTAAAAAAAATGACTGTGCGATTCAAAGTTTGCTTAAGCCCCCACTTTTTTAAAAAATAAAAAAATCTAAACAACAGCATTATTTTTTTTTTAATTGATTTCATTATTCCCCTGGGAAGCCAATATAAAAAATTATTGATTTCTTTATACTCTGCTGCTATTTTAAAAATTTCCACCACATGCCTTAATTTTAATACATCATGAACGGTCCTGAATAAAAACATGTAATACGCTTTCTCCCTCTGCCATCTCGTAAAATCCGGTGTTTCAACAGGAGGAACATCGCATCTAATTTTGCTTTTTCTGGAAATTCCAGTGCTTTTTCCAATTTCATCAAAAATGGTTCCATTCATTTCAAACCATTTTCTTATATCTGTTTTTTTAAAAGGAATGACCATGTTCAAATAAACTATTTCGGGCTTGTGCTTATTAACAAAATTAATAGAATCTTTCACTCTTTCCAAATTGTCTCCCGGCAATCCAATAATAAAACAAAAATTCAAAGACATTTTATGCTTTTTGATTAATCCAACCGCTTTTTCTATTGTTTCTAAGCTTTCGCCTTTATTTATCATTTTAAAAACTTCTGGATTCGCAGATTCCACAGCTATGCCAACAGTATCAATTCCGGCTTTTTTTATTAAATTCAAGTATTTTTCATTGATGCTATCTGCCCTGACATTTATAACATGTATTGGCAAATTTATTCTTTTTATAAACAGTCTTAAAAAATCATAAAATCTTTCCGGAATAACCAACGGATTATCATCCTGAACAAAAACAGTGAATTTTTTATTTAAAATCTTTTTTGCATATTCCAATTCTTTGATGCAATCCTCAGGGTCTCTGGGCCTCCATTTCTTTTGACCAACATGGCAAACCGCACAAAAACTGCATCTAAAAGGGCACCCCCTTGAAGTCATTATTGAATAATGATTTATTTCTTTCCAATTATGAAATGCGGTATAATCCGGATAAGGAAGCAATTTTGGATCCACTATGGTTTTTGGATAAATAATCTCTGCACTAATATTTTTTTTTGCTTTTTCAACCAAATCAATTATAATATATTCAGCTTCTCCCACAACAACGTAATCTATTCCTTTTATTTTTTTAAGATGCTCTGGATAAAGCGAAGCATGGGGACCGCCAACAATAACCGGCAGTTTTGGATAATGCAATTTTATCTTTTTCATTATATCAATTGACTCATAAAAAGTTCCTGTAATCATGCTTATGCCCACAACATCCGGCCTGTATTTATTCAAAAAATAAGAAACTTGGGGAGCATTGGGGGTTAAAACATAATCTATAACCACAACCTCATGGCCCCTTTTTTTTAATATTGACGCAAGCATGGCTAAACCCATGTGGGGAATATAAACATCACAATTGTCTCTTCTGGGATTTATTAATAATATGTTTTTTTTAGCCTTTGCCTGCGCTATTTTTTTAAAGTTTAAAATTTCTTTCAGTGAAGTATTCATTATAAAAAAGAAATTTACAAATGTTTATAACTTTTTCTATTAAATTTTTCTGATTGTTGTCTTATAAAATTAAAAATCATTTAATCACATTCAATTGGCAACAATGATCGCATATGGGCAATAAATTGCAATTAAGCATCTTTTTCCTTATTTTTTTATAAATATCGCTGTTAAAAATGTCTTTTTTTATCTCTTTTTTAGAAAGATTCCCCAAAACATTTAAGCCTATAAAAGGACAAACATTTAAATCGCCATTCCAATCAATTTGAGTGTTTCCTGTTGCAAGAATGTCACAAGTAACTTTATGTTTTTTTCTAACCGTGTTATTGAAAATTTCTGGAATATAATCCTCATTTTTAAAAATTGCATTAAACTTGATTTTTTTTGCGTATTTTTTTATTTTTTTAACAGCCCTTTCAACTTCATCAGGAGAGTAATCCATTTCATTTTTAGGGGTTAAAAATATTTGAGGAGAATGCCCAATCATTTTTTTAATTATGTTTTTTGTAATCATCACATCATTTGACGTTGAATAAATTTCAAATAAAATGGTAAGATTATTAATGCCTCTTTTTTTAAGAAAAAGCATTAATTTGGGTATTTCATCAAAATTGTCTTTCTGCAAAACACAGGTAATGCCAACATCAATGCCCCTTTTTTTAATTTCAACAATTGAATTTACTGTTTTTTTAAAAGAACCTTTAACTCCTCGGATGTTATCATGGGTTTTTTCAAGGCCATCCAAAGAAAATCCTATGCTTATGATGTTATTATATTTTGACAGCAAAATCATGTCTTTTTCTTTTAACAAGGTTCCATTTGTGCCCAAAGACAGAATAAATCCCCTTTTTTTAAACAAATCAAGGATTTTATATATGTCTTTCATCAAAAATATTTCTCCCCCAATAAAATCAACCCTTTTTATTCCCATTTTTTCAAGGTTTTTTAAAACAACAACCATTTTACCATAATCAAGCTCGTTTTTATTGCATTTAATTTCTTTTTGAAGGCACATTTTGCACTTAAGATTGCATTTTAAAGTTGGCATTATTTGAACATATATTGGATTAACAATGCCTGTTTCAGAAATTTTTTTATAATTTATTCCAGCAATTCTGTGCTTAATAATATTAATCAGGTAATTAAAATTTTTAGTGCTTAGCATTTTAAGCAATTTTCTAACATTTTTCAAAACATAAAAAAATTAAACTTTATCCATTTTAAAATCTTTCTTTGGCAATTAAAAATCCACGACTTCGTATCCCTTGCTGTTAAATTCATATTTTATTTCATGGGCATTTTCTTTTTTTAATGCAGAAACAACCCCGTCTTTTTTTCCTTCATTGCAAAGCCAAATCATGCATCCTCCCCCTCCTGCCCCGCAAACTCTTCCGCCAATAGCCCCATTTTTTAATGCAATATTATTAAGCGCCCTCATCCTGTCAGTTGTTATTAAGGGATTCAATTTTGTCTTATATTCCCAATCTTTTTCCAATCCTTTGGCAAAAGATTCATAATCTTCCTTTAGCAAAGAATCTTTCATATTCATTGCTATTTCTTTTACCTTATGCAATGATTCAACCGCTATTTGCTCCTTTTTATTGTAAGAATCAACTTGTTTTGAAATTATATTTCCGCTAATATGGGGAATTCCAGTATAAATTAAAATCAAATTCTTGTTTAAATGCTCTAAAAATGATGATTTTAAAGTGAGCTTGCTGACTTTTACATTCGAATTCCCTAAAAATTCTATTTGATTAAATCCTCCAAAAACGCTTACATATTGGTCTTGCCTTCCGCCTTCATTTTTTAAATCATCATGCTCCACGCCATAGCCCAATTCCGCTATTTCACATTCTGTTAAATTCTTTTTTTCCAACTCATTTAAAGCGCCTATTACGCTGGTGCTAAGCGATGCGCTCGCCCCCAATCCGGATTTTGTTGGAATATCGCTTCTTGTGAATAAATCAATTCCTTTTAAAGGGTTCATCCTTTTAATCAATCCTTTTATTAAATCCAATGTTGAATCATAAGTCAAATCATTTATTGATTCCTTTTCTATTATTGAATTAAAATCGCTGGATATTATTTTTATTATTTTATCGTCTCTTTTTGCCACAATTGTTTTAACAAACCTATTAATGGCAGAGTTTAAAACAAATCCTGTATGCTCAGAAGAATATGGCTCAATATCTGTGCCTCCGCCCCCAAAATCAATTCTTACCGGAGCCCTGCAAATTATCATGGATATAATAAAAGTTAAGATATTTAAATATTTAACTAATATTAATTAAAAATGGAAGCAGTGATTTTGGCCGGAGGGCTGGGAACCCGATTAAGCGGAATAATTAATAATCTGCCAAAGTCAATGGCTGAATTTAATAAAAAACCGTTTTTGCACTATCTCATTTCCCAATTAAAAAATCATTTTAACAGAATAATAATTTGCGTTGGACATAAGCATGAAAAAATAATGGAATATTTCGAGGACGGAAAAGAATATGGAATTAAAATAGAATATTCAATTGAAAAAGAGCCATTGGGAACTGCTGGTGCGCTAAAAAATGCTCAAAATTTAATCAGGGAAGATTTTATCCTATTAAATGGAGACACCTACCACGAATTGGATTATGAAAAAATAATAAAAGAATTCAATAAAAATAAAAAACATTTAATGGTGATAACAAAAACAATCAATCCCTCTGAAGTAACAATTGTAAAACTTAACAAAGACAATGATGTTGTTGAATTAAAAGAAAGGCCCAAAAATCCTTCAAAAAACGACAAATACATGAACGCGGGAGTTTATATTTTTAAAAAAAATGTCTTGGATTTAATACCTGAAAACAAAAAAGTCAGCCTGGAAAAAGAGATATTTCCAATAATAATAAAAAAAGGCTTAAAAGCAGTGAAATATAATGAAAAATATATTGATATAGGAACTCCCGACAACTATAAAAAATTTAATGAGATGATAAAATAAATAAGATGAAAATAGGATTATTGAATGTTGAAATAGAAATGAATGCGGGAACAGAAAGGCTTATTGCAACCCATGCGAATTTTTTAAAAAAAAAGGGGCTTGATGTTGAAATATTGTGCGGATATTACAATAAAAATGTTTTTCCAAATGATTTTAAAAAATTTAAAATAAAAGAATACGCAAAAAATTATGAAAATAAAAAAAAAATAAGAAGCACATTGTTGTCAAGGCACATTATTGATTTGGATGTTTCATTTCTGGAAAAATACGATGCCCTTATTTGCTACAGGCCTTTTACAAATATTTTAGCAATGAAAGCCAAAAAAAAATACAAAACAAAAATTTTTTGGTATTGCAGCCACCCGGAAAAGCACCTGTATCCAAAGCTTTTCAAGACTTTGAATGATAAAAAATGGATTTTTAAGGCAATTTTAAAAAAAGGGGAAAAATTAGACAAAGAAAGCATTAAATATTTTGATAGAATCTGGGTTAACTCCCATAAAATGTGGACTAAATTTAATTTAATATACGAATTTAATGAGCATTCTGTTCTTTACCCTCCTGCAGGAAAATTAATGAAAAAATCAAATAAAACAGGCGAATATTTGATTAGCGTTTCAAGAATCAGCCCTGAAAAAAACCAGGCTATTTTATTGGAAGCTTTAAAATTAATTAAAAATAAGCCTAAAACAGCAATAATAGGAAAAATATCCAACCAAAAATATTATGAATATTTAAAAAAAATTGTTAAAGAAAACAATTTGCCCGTTGAATTCTTGGGAGAGCTTGACGACAATGAAATCCAAAAATGGTATGATAAATCTTTTTTGGCAGTTTACACTTCTTATGATGAAGATTTCGGAATAGTCCCTTTGGAATGCATGTCTTCAGGAAAACCAATGGTATCCCATGTTAGCAATGGAATCAGCGAAATATTGCCTCGCAGGTTTGTATTTTCAACAATCAAAGAATTGTCAGAAAAAATTCAAAGCATTAAAAACAATAAAATAAAACCCCTTTCAAATGAAGAAATAACACTGCCCCATAAAATAAAAAAGGAGCATTTAAATGAAGTGTTTGAATATTTAATGAAATAAATATTTTAAAAAGATTTATAATGTTAATATCAATATTTAAAAATATGAAATTCGCTGAAAAAATAAGCAGAATAATCAATAATTATGAAAGTTTCATAGATTATTTTCTTATAAGAAAATCTTTCATTAAAAATAAAATAATCAGGCTAAAAAACGGCCTTGTTTTAAAGGTGAGAAATAAAACTGATTTGGAAATAATAAATAAAATAATAATAGATAAAGAGTATTATGATAAAATTGGCAAAAAAAAAAGCATAATATTGGATGTTGGGGCCCAAATTGGCGTATTTTCAAATTATATTTCAAAGAAATATCCGAATTCAACGGTTTATTCATTTGAACCCATGAAAGACAACTTTAAATTATTGAAAGAAAACATTGAATTAAATAACAATAAAAATGTTGTTGCAATAAATAAGGCCCTTTTCAATTATTCCGGGGAGTGCTATATAAATATTGATGACAATAATAGCGGAGGGCATTCCTTAATAATAAAATCAAAAAAAAGAGAAAAAATAAAAACAATATCCTTTGATGATTTTATAAAAGAAAATAAAATAAAAAAAATAGAATTGCTTAAATTGGATTGCGAAGGCTCAGAATATGGAATATTATTTAAATCTAAAAAAGACAATATAAAAAAAATAAAGACAATAACAATGGAATACCATGATATCGACAATGGAAAAAGCTTTAATGAATTAAAAAAATTTTTAAAAAACAATGATTTTGAGATAAAAAAAATGAAAAAAAACGAGCAAACAGGATTGATAACAGCTATTAGGAGGGGTTAATCTTTTGTTTAAAAAAGCAATTCGCAAGTTTCTCCGCAAAATATTCATTTTTTTGAAGTATAACCACAAATTTTATATTAATTACTCCATATCTTCATTATTCTTAAAAAATAAGCCCATTAAAAATCTCAACAAATTTGAAAAGCGTGTTTATTCGCAAAACGGAGAAGACGGAATAATAGAAATAATGTTTGATAAAATCGGCACCACCAATAAATATTTTGTAGAATTTGGAGTTGAAGATGGAAAAGAATGCAATACCAGGAATTTGCGAGAAAAAAAGGGATGGAACGGGCTGATTATGGATGGGAATGGTTATGGCAATCCTTTAATTAAAAAAGAATTTATCACTGCTGAAAATATCAATAAATTATTCAAAAAATACAATGTTCCAAAAAAATTTGATTTGCTGTCCATTGACATAGATTTTAATGATTATTATGTCTGGAGAGCAATAAAAAAATATGAACCAAGGGTTGTTGTTATTGAATACAATTCATCAGTGCCCTACAATGAACCTCTGGTTGTGAAATATGAGCCCAAGAGAATGTGGGATGGAACCAATTATTTTGGGGCAGGCATAAAAGCGCTTTATTTGCTGGGAAAATTAAAGGGTTATGAATTAGTTGCCTGCGACAGCAACGGCTCAAACGCTTTTTTTGTAAAAAAAGAATTGATGAAAAATAATTTTGTGAAAAAAACATTAAAAGAAATTTATATGCCCCCAAAATACGGGAAAAGAAAAAAAGGCAAATTTGCCGGGCATAAAATGAGCCAAGAAAAAATGATTAAAGCAAAATAGCATTTTATTTGCGTTGATTTTTATATAAAAATATAGAGAGGTTTATAAAATAATAAAATAATAAAATAATGAATGAAAATATCCATAATCATAATTTCAAAAGAATATAATGGCGGATTAAATAATACCATAAAAACCTGGAAAAATCAATCCTATAAAAACAAAGAATTGATTGTGGTAACGCCTGAAACAAAAAAAATAAAATCAAAAAACCTTATTTTAATCAAGGATCCGAAAAGGGGCCCAAGCCATGCAAGAAATTTGGGAATAAAAAAAGCCTCCGGAAAATTCATTATGCTTAGGGATTCTGATGAATTTTCATCATATAAAAAAGACAAAAACATAATATCCGACATTATGGATGAAATCATTAAAAAAAATGCGGATGCGGCAAATATTTCATTTCATTACCCTTCCAAAAAAAAATCATTTCTAAGAACTATCATAAACATAAAAGACACTCCGCATTCAAATGATGTTTTTTGGCCCATAATATTTGAAAAAAAAATAATGGCTTCGGGATTTGATGAAAATTTAGAATACGGGGAAGACGCGGATTTTTATTCAAGGCTTGAAAAAAACAGCAAAAACCCCATCACCATAGAAAGAGAGATGTTCAATGACTCTTCAATTGATAATTTTAGCTTGTTTTTCAAAAGATACAGGTGGTATGGCAATACTATAAAAAAATACATAAAAAAAACCAAAGACTTTAAGCCCGCATATTTAATGCTTCTTTCCATTGCATTTGTTCTGTCTATTTTTTTAAGCTTTTATTCTCCAATATTCATGATTTATGGCTTGGTTTATCTTTTTTGCTTTTATTTTAAAAAAATTAATTTTATGAAATATTTTTTAAAAAAAAATATGCTGTTGGAATTTCTATGCTACCCTTTCATTGATGTCTTTTCAAAATTAATAATGCTTTTTTATTTTATTAAAAGTTTTTTTTCATAAACGCCAATAATTTTAAAAAATGACATGATTGCGAAAAAAATCAGGGAAGAAACAGATAAAAGACTTCCGAATTTGAAAGATTCCGGCTCATATGAGAAGATGATTTCCTTTGAATTTTCATCAACTTCAACAGCCCTGAAAATATTTGAGTATTTCATAATGGGCGCCTCAATGCCATCAATGCTTGCTTTCCAGCCAGCATAATAAGCGTCTGTTAAAACAACAAAACCTTTGATGCCTGCATTTAAAGACAAAACCACTCCATGTATTGAATAATTGCTTATATTGGCTTCTTGCAAGCAATAGTTGCTTAAATTCAATGAGCAACCTTCTTTTATTAAATAATTCAGTGATGAATTGAATGTTTTGCTGCAATTTTCTTCTTTTGAAAGCAAAAATGCCCTTGGCAAAACATCAGTATTTTCATAAACAAAATGTTTGTCTGTTTCATTGATTAATTCTAAGCTTGAATCATGAATTAAAATATCTGAAAAAATGTATTTTACCCCCATTAAATCATATTTTTCATAGGTAAGGTTGTCATTATAGTCCGTGGTTATGTTAAAATATGCCCCATAATCATAATTATTTGAAAAAAACAATTCAGAATCATAAAATCTTGAGGGATTATTTCCCCTTATATTAAAATATTTATCAAGCATGTTTGAATTGCCCTGATCCAATGTGTCAAAATAGCGGTATAAACCCAAATTTTCTTTATAAGAATTGATTTCATTAAAATTGTTGGATGACTCCAAAGAATCCAATGGCGCTGTTTTTATGCCCCCATAATTAAAAAAGAATAAATTGAATATTATGAATGATATTGCCATGAGTGGAACATGTTTGCTTTTATTTTTTATTTTTAAAAAAATGATGGCAATGCTGCCCGCATAAAACAACACAAAATAAAAAAAGTCTTTTAGGGAAAAAATCAATGAATCTTTTATTGAAAATGATTTGTTATCATAGCTTATTTTTGATATTGCTGAAGAATCCTGCTCAATGTTTATGTTCATCGAATTAAACTGCTCATAAACTCTGAATAAAACAATGATTGAGCTTAGAGCAAAAAATAAAATTATGAAAAATGAAAAATGCTTTATTGTCTTACATATGCTTTCCTTGTTTTTTTTAAATGATTTTCCTAAAAAAAAATCAAAGCCGAATCCCGCGAGAATTGAAATGGAAAAATTTGAAACAATCAATATCCTTGCATATGCCCTGAAGCTTCCGAAAAACGGTAAATTAAACAAAAAAGGATTTACAAAACTGAAAACAAAACTTAGCAATAAAAGCAAAGAAAAAAACAAGACATTTTTATTATTATTTTTGAATTTTATGGCAAATATTGCCAAAAACAATGCAAAAATGCCGATATACGGCGCGGTTTCCACTGCACTTAATCCTTTCAGCCAAAATGGCATATCTTTTCCATTTCCAAAAAAATTCGGCGAAAAAATATTAATATATTTTTCAATAGACATTGAATACGTGGATGCATATTCATAAGTCATATGGCTTCTTAGTGTGTGGCTTGACAGTTCTAATGAGGGAAAAAACTGGGCCCCTGAAATAAAAACAGAAAAAAATACTGGAATTAGCATTAAAACAGCATAATTCAATATTCGGCTTTTGCTTCCATACTCCTTTTTTGCAACAAAATTAAAAAGCCAAAAAGCAAACAATGCCATCATTAAATATAGAAAAATTTGAGTAACGCTTATGAGCAAAACTATTCCTAAAAAAAATCCTGTTAAAAAAGAAAAATATTTGCTTTTTTCATCCAAGCTTTTTTTAAAAATTAAAAATATGAGCGGAAAATAAGACATTGCGCAAAACAGCATATAATGCCCCACCCTATTCACCATAAAGCTGTTGAACATGAAAAGTATTGCTGAAACAAAGGATGATTTTGAATTTAGCTTGAAAGTTTTGCATAGATAATACATGGAAATTCCCGACAAAAGCGTGTGAAATATTATACCAAAAGTAAAGATGTACTTTTCATTGAATACCTGCGAAAAAATAAAATTAAACATGTAAAACATTGATGTTTGCGGATTTCCGACAAAACTGTCCCCAAAAAAATTATAAGGATTCCATAATGGAATCTGGCTTTTTAAAAAATATTCATTAAAAAAGGACAGCCATGGATATGAGAGATCATAAACATCTGGCGAATCAAGTATTTCATCAAATTTGAAAACAATGCTATTATAAAAAAAAATGGTTATGATTACCAAAAAAAGCAAGTAATAAGCGTCTTTTTTCATCTAAATAAAAAAACAGACTATTATTTATATAATTATTTAAATATTAAGAAATTAATAAAAATATGAAAAAAATAAATTTTGTGTCAAGAAACTACTTTCTTGACAGCCCTGGCGGCGCTGAAAAGGTTTTTTATGAAATTATAAAAAGGGCAAAAAAGGATTTTGATTGCAGAATAATAAGCAGTTATTCTGATAATTCAGTTTTTCCAAAAAATTCATCCATTTTCAAAAGATTAAAAACTAAAAATAAGATTTTAAATTATTTTTATTATATGAAAAATATGAGCTTAAAAAGCGTTTTTAACTGCGATTTGATTCACGCAACCAATATTGAATGCTTAAGATTAACCAAAAAGCCGTTTATATTAACAATTCACCATGTTGGACATTTCATTTATGAAAGCGTTAGGCATCAAAATTGGATTAATAAATTAATGGCTAAACTGGTGGTTTGGCAGGCAAACAAGGCATCAATATTAACAACCATAAGCAATAATACAAAAAAAGATTTGGTTAAAATGGGAGTTACTGCAAAAATAGTCGTAATACCTGGAGGAATAAACTTAAATGAATTTAAGCCCATTAAAAATAAAAAAAATAAAAAATTCATAATAAGCAATATTTCAAGAATTAGCCCTGAAAAAGGGCAGGATTTCACAATAAAATGCTTTGATAAATTGCCTGATAAAATCAAAGATAAATGCGAGCTGAGAATTATTGGTCACATAAGCGACAAAAACTATTATGATTCTTTGAAAAAGAGCGGAATAAAATATTTTACAAATCTTTCAAACAGCGAGTATTCCAAAAAAATTGCTGAAAGCGATTTGGTTGTTTTTCCCACATTCATGTCTGAAGGTTTTGGGTTGATAATATTGGAATCAATGGCTTGCGGGGTTCCGGTAATTGCCTCTGACCAGCCTGCAATACGCGAAGCTGGAGGAAATGTTTGCCAATATTTTGAGCAGGGAAATGAGACGGAATTTATTGAAAAAATAGTTAAATTGCATAAGAATAAGGCTTTTTGCAAAAAATTATCAATTAATGGCATTAAATGGGTTAAAAATTTCAGCTGGGACGCTGTTTATGAAAAATATAAAAAATTGTATTTGAAGCTGCTGAAGTAATCTTGCAAAAAAATCATTTTTTTGCAATTAAAAACAATGATAATCCAAAAGGAAAATCCACAAAATTGATTAAAAAATTTTCAATTTTAAGAAAAAAATACAGTATTTTGTTGATTATTGGAGGAACCTTTGACAAATCATCAATTTTTGATGCTGAATTTTTGCTTAATGCTCTTTTAATGGCTATTGGAACAAACATTAAAAAATTCCAATAGCTCAATTTCTTTATTTTAAAATCATCAAATAATTTTTTTAAAGTGTTTTTTGAATATCTCCTTTTATGCCCCAAAGCAGAATCGTGGGCGCTGAATAAAAACTGGAATGCTGGAACTGTGCAAAAAACAACTCCATTTTTTTTCAAGATATTGCAAATATTGAAAACCGCTTTTTTATCATTTGTAATGTGCTCCAAAACATCGCAAGCAATAATCACATCAAAATAATTTTTTTTAAATTTTGCCTCGCTGCTTATGTCAAGTTTCATTTTTTTAAAAAAAATGTTGCTCGGAATCAAATCCAAAGCTTTTTGGTTTATGTCAGTTGCATAGACGTGCCCATATTTTTTTAAATTTTTAAGGTTTTGCGAAGGCCCATTGCCCACTATCAATATTTTCAAATTTTTATTGTTTATTTTTGAAACCTGCTGAATTATTAATTCATTTTTTGCCCTGAAATAAAAAGAATCATCATCTGATTTTATGCCCTTGTTTAAATCCTTTATGTCCATTGAATTATTATAAATTAAGTTATTTTAAAAAATTAAGCATTTTTAATTTAATCAAATCCTTAAGCATTCCACAAGAACTGCTTATTTTTATCTTGCTTTTGCCTTTTTTCCTGGTATTATACTCTATCTCGTAAAAACCTATTTTCAGATTATTTTTAAAAAAATGATTGATAAATTCTATGTCCCACACCCAATTTTTTGATTTTAAATCAAGATTTTTTAATGATTTTGCCTTAAATGCTTTTAATCCAGACTGTGTGTCAAAGTTAAATCCGAATAACAGCTTCACTAATTGCTTGAAAAAATATCCCAAAAATTTCCTGTAAACAGGGTCTTTTCTTTTTCGCACAGACAAAATCAAATCATTTTTTTTCAGCATTTTTATCATTGGCAAAATATATTTTGGATGATACTCCATGTCTGCATCAATAATGACTGCCTCCTCAGAATTTAATTCCTTTAATCCCCTATTAATTGCGCTCCCTTTCCCTTTGGCTTTTTTCCGGTTAATTGCCTTTATTTTAATTTTGTTTTTTTTGCAAAAACTTTTTGCTATTTTGCTGGTATTATCCGCTGAATCATCAATAAGTATTACCCTGAAATCAGTGCTTTTAAGCTCTTTTTTTAATGTTTTAAAGAATTCCAAAATGCTTTCTGACTCATTGAGTGTTGGAACAATAATATCTACCATGTAATATTAAAATGCTTTATTGATTTAAAATCATTATGGGCGTATTTTTTGGTCTATTTTGCATTATATTCTTAAATGCCGATGCAATATTTTTTTATTTCTCTGATTTTTTAAAAAAATCCTCAAATTTCATCAAAATATAATCTATCATTTCAGGTGTTATTCCTGGATATACCCCTATCCAAAAGCTTGAATTCATGATTATGTCCGTGTTTTTTAAATTTCCGCATATTCTATATTTTAAATCCTTGAAATACGGCTGCTTTGTCACATTGCCTGCAAATAACAGCCTTGTTGAAATTTTGCTATTTTCCAAATGCTCTATTAAATCATTCCTATTGATTGGAGGTTTTACAGTGAGCAGGAAGCCAAACCATGAGGGATTTGAATTATTCTCTTCCTTTGGAAGAATTAAATGCTTTTCAAATTTTTTTAATCCTTTATGCAGTAAATTAAAATTTTCTTTTCTTTTTTTGATAAAAAAATCCAGTTTATCCATTTGTGCGCATGCAATGCTTGCCTGAAAATCCGTCCATTTTAAATTAAAACCCATATTGGAATAAACATATTTATGGTCATATCCTTGCGGCAATTCTCCGTGCTTTTGGCAAAATCTGCTTTGGCAGGTATTGTCATGCCCTGTTTCGCAAAAACAATCCCTTCCCCAATCCCTGATTGATTTCATTATCTTATTTAACAAATCATTATTTGTAGCTGCTGCTCCTCCTTCTCCAGCAGTAATGTGGTGCGCAGGATAAAAGCTGAATGTGCCAATGTCTCCAAAAGTTCCAACTTTTTTGCCTCCATATTCAGAGCCTAAAGCATCGCAGCAATCTTCAATCAGCCATAAATCATATTTTTTGCAAATTTTTTGAATTTTGTCCAGATTAATCGGATTTCCCAATGTGTGGGCTAAGAATATTGCTTTTGTTTTTTGCGTTATCGCATTTTCAATTAAATCGCAATCAGCATTATAAGTCTCTAAATTGACATCCACAAATACTGGAATGCATCCATATAATAATATTGGATTCACTGTTGTGGGAAAGCATGACGCAACAGTTATGACTTCATCCCCTTTTTTTATCCTTTTTTCTTTTAGCAGGGGAGATGTTAATGCTGCAAAAGCAAGAAGATTTGCTGAAGAACCTGAATTAACGGGCAAAACGTGCTTGATTCCCAAAAAAGAAGAAAATTTGGATATAAACATTTTATTGAATTCCCCTTCAGTCCACCAGCCATTAATAATTGATTGTATCCCTAAAAGCAATTCATTTTGGTCATAAATTTTGCCTGAAATCTTTATTTGCGTTTTTCCCGGAATAAATTCATTGCTTTGAAAAAAAGCGTTTTTTTCAATAAAATCAATTATGTTTTTGTTGTTCATTACTGAATAATATACAATAAAAAGAGTTAAAAATTTTACTTTATTAGCTTAATTATGAAAATTTTGCTAATACAGCCAGAAGCAACAAAAGCTGTTAACAAGGAATTTCTGTCATTGCAATATCCAATAAATCTTGGATACATTGCTTCTTCACTGATTAAGGCGAACAATGAAGTTAAGATGATTGATTTGAATGTCATGCCTAAAAAAGAATTGCTAAAAATTATTAAAAAATTCAAGCCTCAAATTGCGGGTTTGACTTCTATGACTTCATCAATTTATAATGCAGGGGAAACAATTGACATTATAAAAGATAAAAATAAAAAAATAATAACTGTTCTTGGGGGCTGCCATGCTTCTGCTTTGCCTTTTGAAACCATGAAAGAAATAAAAAATTTGGATTTTTTGGTTCATGGGGAAGGGGAGGAAACTGTTGTTGAGCTTGTTGATTTTATAAAAAAAGGGAAAAAAATGCATAATATCCCTGGCATTGCTTTTAGGGAAAAAAATGGCATTATAATAAATAAAAAAAGGGAATTGATTAAGGATTTGGATTCAATACCTTTTCCAAACAGGGATTTAATTGACATGGAATTATATTCAAAGCACCATGTTACACGAGGTTTTTCCAGGAAAAATAATAAAATAATTGAAATATTAACCAGCAGGGGTTGCCCAAATAAATGCATATTTTGCGCTGGGCATGTTAATTACAAAGGCACGTTGCGGTTCAGAAGTTTTGAAAATATAAAAAAAGAAATCGAGGAAAACATTGAAAAATTTAATATAAATCATATTTCAATAGAAGATGACACTTTTACGATAAACAGGCCTTTGGTGATAAAATTATGCGAATTTTTCAAAGAAAAAAAATTGTCTTGGAATTGCAACTCCAGGGTAAATACTGTTAATTTAAAATTATTGAAAATGATGGCGGAATCAGGATGCAAAAAAATATCTTTTGGCGTTGAAAGCGGAAGCCCAAAAATACTCAAAAAAATAAAAAAGAATATCAGGATTAAAGATGTGAAGAATGCAGTGAAAAATGCAAAAAAAGCGGGAATTCGCTTTGTTGAATGCACTTTTATGATTGGCTCTCATCCTGATGAAAAAATTGAAGATGTTGAAAAATCCATAAAATTAATGCATGAATTAATGCCTGATTTTCTTGCGTTTAGCATTCTTTGCCCTTTTCCTGGAACAGAAATTTATGACATTTTGATTAAAAGCAAATTATTGCCAAAAAATCCTGACTGGTCTCAATTCAGCTTGTTTGGAAACCTGAAAAGATATGAAAAATTGAATTACATGACTTCTGATGAAATGATAAAATTGCAAAGCAGTGTTTTAAAAAATTATTATAAATCTCCAAAATATGTTTGGAATCAAATAAAGAAAATAAAATCCTTTGATGAAGTGAAATATTTTTTAAGCATGGCAAAATCATACCTTAAAGAGCTGGTTTTTGCTAAAAATTGATTCCATGTGTTCAAACATTTTTTCAAGCGAATGCGCTTTAATGCCTGCTTTTTCCAGCTTATCAAGCTTTAATTCAACATTTTTCGGCCTTTGGGCAATTTGATTTGTTTCATCTGTTTTTATGGAATCAATCAAAGATTCATTAAAATTAAAATGTTTTGCAAATAGCTTTGCAAATTCAAAATTGCTTACATAATCTTTTCCTGCAACATTATAAATGCCTTTTTCTCCTTTTTCTATCAATTGCTTTATTGAATCTGACAAGAAATCCGCATGAATTGGGTTGTTAAATTGGTCATTTATTGCCTTTATTTTTTCATTTCTTGCAAGGGATTGCTGCGTTCTTGCAATAAAATTGCGCAAATCATATCCAAGGCTGAATATTTTTCCAGGCCGTATTACCAATGTTTTTTCATAGCTTAATGAATCCTGCTCTGCCAATAATTTCATTATTCCATAATAATTTATTGGCGTTGGAGTGCTGGTTTCATAATATTCTTTTTTTGTTCCATCAAAAACATAATAAGATGATATGAAAACAAAATCGCTTGAATATTTTTTTGAAAGCTCAAGAATGTTTTTATTACCCAAATAATTGATGCTGTATGTCAAATCCTTTTTTTCTTCGCAAATTTCAGCATTAACCAATGCAGCCGCATTTATCACAATATCAGGGCTTATTTTTTTAAAAATATTCGACAAATCTTTTTTATTGGCTATATCGCAAGAATGCATGTTTGATGAACCATCTGGATTTAAATCAATTCCATGAATTTGGTATTTATTGTCTTTTGAAAAAATATTCTTCAATGATAACCCTAATTGCCCTCCAATTCCGCAAATCAATATTTTTTTCATTTTATTCTTTGCTCTTTTAACTCATTGAATTTTTTGATCTGGCTTAAAGCAAGAGCATAGGCATCTTCTTTTTTATAATTCTTATACCAATCAACAATGAAATCAATTGTCTCATCAAAGGTTAATATTGGCTTCCATCCCAGCATAAAATGAGCTTTGCTTGAATCAAGGCTTAACAGCTTCATTTCATGCTTTTTCTCATGTTCTGTGCCATTATGGGCCCAAGAGCCTGTTCCCCAGCAATTCAAAAATCTGTCAACCAATTCTTTTACTGTAATTATATTGTTTTTGCTTGGTCCAAAATTCCATGCTCCTGAAAATGAGGAGTCATTGTATAAAGAATGCGCAAGAAGCAGATACCCTTGCAGTGGCTCAAGAACGTGCTGCCAAGGCCGAGTGGAATCAGGGTTTCTTACAATTATTTTTTCGCCTTTTTCTAAAAATCTGACGCAATCCGGGATTATCCTGTCCTCTGCCCAATCCCCTCCGCCAATAACGTTTCCAGCCCTCACTGACACAATGTTTGTTTTTGAATCTTTAAAAAAAGAATCTTTGCAGCAAGATATAATCATTTCTGAGCATGCTTTGCTTGCGCTATAAGGGTCATCGCCCCCCAATTCATCATTTTCCCTGTATCCCCAAACATGGTTTTTATTTTTATAGCACTTGTCTGAAGTTATTAAAACTGCAGATTTAACATTTTTGCAGTGCTTTATTGCTTCAAGCATGTTTGCAGTGCCAATAATGTTTGTTTCAAATGTATGAATCGGCTCATCATAAGATTTTCTCACAAGGGATTGAGCTGCCAAATGAAAAACGATTTCAGGATTATAATTGGCAAAAACTTCTTTTAATTTATTTAAATCCCTTATATCCCCCCTGATATCAATAATTTTGTCTTTTAACCCGGACAGATTAAACAAGCCTTTTTCAGATGAAGAATCAATGGAGTAGCCAATAACCTTTGCCCCTAATTCAACCAGCCATAAAGTCATCCAAGAGCCTTTAAATCCTGTGTGCCCAGTAATTAAAACTGTTTTATTATTATAAAACTCCTTTAAATCATCCATGGATTTAATCCTCCAAATCCTTTATCCATGGCGCAGATTCTGACATTATTCTGTTTAAATCCAAAAAATCCTTATAAGTGTCCATGCATTTCCAAAATCCGTCATGCTTGAATATCATTAAATTTTTATCTTCTGCCACTTTTTCCAAAGGCTCCCTTTCAAGTATCAATGACTCATCATCATTTAAATAATTGAAAAATTCGGGCTCAAAAACAAAGAAGCCTCCGTTAATATAGCTTCCTGAAATCTGGGGCTTTTCCCTGAAATCCATGACAATGTTTTTTTCAATGTTTAATTCTCCAAACCTTGAAGAAGGCCTAACCCCTGTAATTGTTGCAATTTTTCCATGAGTTTTATGATAATCATATAATTTTCTCAGATTAATATTCGCAACCCCATCCCCATAAGTAACCATGAACGTGCTGTCCCCAACATATTTTTGAAGCTTTTTCAGCCTTCCACCAGTCATGGTATCCAAGCCCGTATCAACCAAAGTCACCTTCAAATTTTCTTTTAAATCCGTCAAAAACCTAACTTCTTTTGTTTTTAAATTAACTTCAATATCATTATTCAATTCAAGATAATCCAAAAAATATTTTTTTATCATATCCCCCTTATACCCCAATGCAATGACAAAATCATTAAAACCATAATGAGAATAAATTTTCATAATGTGCAATAATATTGGCATTCCGCCAATAGTTACCATTGGTTTAGGCCGATACTCAGTTTCTTCCCTTAGCCTGGTTCCCGCTCCTCCGGCAAAAATAACTACTTTAACATTATCCATATTATTTAATTAAATAAACCTATATTTAAATATATTCTTTAAGAACTCAAACCCCGTTAATAAGCTGACGCTTGATTTTCCACCTTCCCTGTCTTTTGAAACAACTGATATTTCTCCGAATTTTAAATTATTTTTTTTCAATTTTATCATTATTTCAGCATCCAAAAACCAGTCTTTTGATTCAGGATTCAGTTTCTCATACGCCTCTTTTTTGAATATTTTAGGGCAGCCATTCATGTCCTTTGAATCAACACCAAACAATAATTTAACCAGTAAATTATATATCATGGATTGGATTATCCTTAACAATGACTCTGTCCTTTCAATCCTTGTTATTTTGCATAGATCCAGATTCTCTTTTTTTAATTTTTTAAAAACCTGAATCGTTGTTTTTGGAGAAATCTGATTATCCCCCCAAAGATATCCAATGTATTTTCCTTTGGCTTTTTTTAATCCGGACAAAACTCCAAAGCCATACCCTTTATTCTCTTTTACCTTTATTTTTATGACATTCCTGCATTTTTTAGAAAATTTATCAATTAAATCCCCAGTGTTATCCATGGAGCCATTATCAACTGCCAACACTTCATAACTAATGCCTTCTTTTTTCAAAGCAGAGGTCAAAACATTCAAAAGAGAAACAACATTTTCTTCCTCATTAAAAAGAGGGATTACAAGAGACAATTCAGCTGGCTTCATAATAAATTAATAAGCATTAAGTTTAAATCTTTTTCCAAAAAATGCTTAAAAGATGAAATGAATCAGATAATCCCAATAAATTATTTCCCATAACTTTTAAAAAAACATAACCAATTTAAAACTTTATGATTTCAGTCATTATCACTGCTTATAATGAATCTAAAACTATTGGAAAATGCATTAAATCCATTGCCTCCCAAAAAATCAAGGAACCCTATGAATTATTGATTATTGCTCCTGACAAGGAAACCTTGGATTCTGCAAAAAAAGCGAATCCAAAAGCCAGATTAATAAAGGATAATGCAATAGGCAAATGGAATGCTTTGAATATGGGATTTAAGAAAGCAAAAGGAAGGATATTAATTCTTTGCGATGGGGATAATTATTTGGACAAAGACAGCATTAATTTAATTATTGATTCTTTTGATAATGAGGAGGTCGGAATTTCTGGCGGAAAAGTTTTAAGCACAAATAAAAATAAAAATTTGATGGGGTATTGGTCTAAATTATTGGCAGATGCGGCCCATAAAGAAAAATTAAAAAGAAGAAAAAACAAGAATTTTATTGATTGCAGCGGAAACTTAATCGGATTAAGGGCGGGCATTATAAGCGAATTGCCTGCTGATTTATTAAGCGAAGACGCGTACATGAGCAAATATGTTTGGAATAAGGGATTTGACACTGAATACGTGCCTAAAGCAAAAGTTTATGCAAAATACCCTGATAATTTTTCTGATTGGATTAAGCAAAAAAGAAGAAGCGCCGGAGGATACCCTCAATTAAATAAATATTTTAAAAAAACTCCTAAAATGAGAAGTTTTTTAATTGAAGCAATTAAAGGCCCTTTTTACGCTATCAGCTATGCTAAAAATTTAAGGGAATTATTTTGGAGCTTGATTTTGTTTCCAGCAAGATTGTATTTATGGATATTAATATTTTATGATAAATTAACTAAAAAAAAATTCAAGCAGGTCTGGAAAAGGGTTGAAAGCACCAAATGATTATGCATAAAGAAGCCATGGAATTATTGCAACAAATACCTGCATTATTAGCAACCTTATGACTATCTGCTGCTCTGTTGCCCCTTTTTTGCCCATTGCAAAATGAGTCAAGGAATAAATCTTATTATATTTTGATTTTATTATCCCAGTAGAATCATCAAGCATTCCCAGGCTTGAAGCAAATTTTTTAAGCTTAATAAAAGACGCTGCTTTCAGCAATCCTTCAATAATGAATAAAGACATTGTTATTAATGCAAATTTTTCCATGTCAGCCATTATTGCGCAAACAGCAACCAAAACCCCCAAAAAATAAGTCAAGCTGTCTCCTGGAAAAATCTTAGCAGGAAAATAATTAAATATTAGAAATGCGATTAAAGCTGCTGTTGAGCACAATAGCATTAAAGCAACCAAATTTTCCCCAATGCTTAATGCAAATAATCCCAGGCTTAAAGTATAAACAGCTCCCATGCTTGCCTCTAAACCATTAAATCCCCCCAATAGATTAACCATGTTTGCGCAGCCAATTATTCCAACAGGTATTATTAGCAAGGGATAAAGCAGGCCTAAATCAATAAATCCAAAAACAGGGAGATTAATAACTGTTGAGCCCGCATTTATAACCATTAGAGGTATTACTGCTGGAAGCGTTAATAGCGGTTTTTGCCACTGCTTTAAACCTTTTTTATAGGTGAATCCCTCATATTTTACCTGCTTGCTTGCCAAATCATCAAAGAATCCTGAAAAAGTTATTATCATTATTGAAATAATTCCGCTAAATAATTCAGTATAATCCTGCTGGCTTTTAAGAAAAAAAGTATTCAATGCAATGAATACAAAAACTCCGGACAATAATCCTGATAATGCGCATATTCCCCCTCCCATTGGAATCAATGGATTCTTTTTTTTATGAACATCCGTGCTTTCTGTTTTTATTTCTTTGAAAAATTTGATAAACTGGGGGGTTGCAAAATACGTGATAAAAAAACTTAAAAATAATGAAATAAGCAGGATTACCAAATTGCATCACCCGGATAAGACCAATATTCAGGCAAGCCTTCATCCAATGCCCATTTTCCCAATTCATCATAGTTAATCTTGTAAATTTTAATGTCTGTCAAAGATTGGCTTGCCATTCCCTGAACAGTCAAAGCCCTTTCATTGTCATACGCTATTTCAAATCCCGGAACGCTCATATTCAACAAATATAAATACGTGAATAAATTATCCGACGCATTCTCAGTTATTAATACAACCCCATCCTGCAATAAAAGAGGATATTCCCTGACTCCATCACTCCTGTGGGTAAAGCATCCTTCACCAAAAAAGCATTGCCCATTAAAGGGAATTACAATTCTTTGGTCAGGTATGTATTGATTATAAATATAAGCATATGGGTTGCCAAAAGCATATTCTTCGGGATTAAACGGATAAATTATTGCCAACACAAAAGTCGATTCTTTTTTAAAAATAAAGTTATTGTATACAAAATCTTCCTGAACAGGAAAAGCTCCATAAATTGAATCAAAAAACAATAACTTTGGAAAAAGCGTTGCATTGTCAATTCCCGGATTTTCAATCTCTTCAGAAAATCCTCCAACAGAATAATGAACAGGCCTTTTTCCAATCCTTCCCATCTGGACAAATTTCAAGACATCATCATCAATGATTAAGAAATAATCCGGTTCAGCAAAATCATGGATTAAATGCGTTGCAGGCTCAGTCATATTATATGCTCCATTCTGATAAATCCTTGATGCAAATAAATACCTTCCAGTCAAATGGTTTCTTTGAACATAATAGTTTCCTCCATCAAGCGTTGTGGCTCTCTCTCCCATTGTCTGCACCCAGTAGCCGTAATCCCACCAATGCGTAAAAACACTATCATTCGCAGTGTTTTCCCTTACCCATTGCATTGCCTCATCCCATTCAGTTGTGAAGCTTGAGTAAAAATTCTTGTTTGAGTTAAAAGAAATATTGTAATTATGGAAAAATATTAGCAAAAATATTGCTCCAATCAAAAAATATGAAATATTTGATGATTTTATTATTTTTGACGCTTGCACGCTTAATTTTTCAAAAGCATATCCTGAAAGAATTGCAGCAGAGGGGCAAACCATGAAAATCAGCCTTATTGAGCCTCTTGAAACAACAATTGATAAAAAAAACAATATGAACAAGAATAAATATTCAAATTTTATCTCGCTGAAATCATCCATCCTTTCTCTGTTTTTATAGATAAAATACGCTGAATATATCAAAAACAAGGAAAGTATTATGTAATGCAGTTCTATTCCAAGAATTCTCATCTCAAAAAAGCTGTTGAATGTTGCATATTCCTGCGAATCGCTGAATCTTGAAAAAATAAACGCCATGATTATTAATGCATAAATTATTGAAAAAACAAGCCTTTGCTTTGGAAATTTTTTAAGCATTTCATAGAATAAAAAAAAGGAGCCTATTATCATTGTAAAAAATATGAAATTCAAAGCGCTCCACCAATCATTGCTTTGCAGGCTTATGAAATATGGGGGCTGATTTTCGCTGACGCTTCTTGAAAACGCATCGCCAACAGGATTCAATTGCTCCTGAATAAATGCAAATATTCTTTGATAAAAATCAATTCCGGGAAAAATTGGGCTAACTATAAAAATAATGATGATTGCAACAGCAAGCATATAAAAATGCTCAGGCAAATTTTGGGGCTTGTATTTGATTAAATATTTTGATATTTTTGGATAAATTTCATGGCAATAGATGTTTAAAAAAAGGGATATTGGAATCAATAAAAACATGTAATGCTCCAGCACATCAATCCCCACGCCATACCTGGGAGTGATTAGTGAAACGCTGAATGAAAATAAAGTTAAAATAAGATAAATGATTGAATCGCTTCTTTTTGATATCTTGAAAAATATCAAAAAAACAAAGCTTATTCCCATTGGAATTAAAAGTATGTTTGCCCCTCCCCAAGATAGTGCTGAACCCATTAAGAAAATCCCTGAAAGCAAACCATAAAACGCTTTTTTAAGAATGATTTTTTGATTAAAAGCCCTTTGCATGAAAAACATCAATCCAAAAAAGAAAACCATTGCTATGCTTTCTTTGTCAAGGAATCCTGCGCTGGTCCTGAATAAAAATCCCGGCACTACGCTTAAAAGCATTGATGAAACAAAGGCAATTTTATTGCTTTTAAAAACCTCTTTAACAAACAAAAAAAAGAATATCATTGCAAAAATTGTTGAAATTGCGGGAAAAAGTATTCCAGTTTCAGTCACTGACAGATTAAATCCCAAAAAATTAAGGGCTTTATAATAAATCGCTGTTCCAAAAGAGGGCGAAGGCAATTCCAAATTCCTTTGAAATCCTGTTGGATAAAACCTCATTATGTCTGTTTCCGTGTATTCATTGCTGACAATGTCTTTGGCGTATCTTAAGAAAAAATAGGGGTCAAGCCCAAGCAAAAACTTGCCCTGCAGATTTGCGGCTGACTGGGTTCTTACATTCCAAGCAAAAAAGCAGACTATTGATATTAATAATATTATTGACAAAGGATAAGTGTATTTCTTTTTTTTCACAAGCCAGTTTTTGACTCCTGAAAAATCCAATTCAAAATCATCATCTTCATCATCTTTTGCCTTTTTTGCGTTTTTAGCTTTTTTTTTCTTTGCCATCACAGATTCACTTCAATTATTGCTGCTATGAATATTAATGCTATGCTTATAAGCAATAAAAATATTATGTTCTTAAATAATTTAAAAAAGTTCCTGTTAGTGAAGCTTTTTCTCACAATTGACGCGCTTAAAATCCCTCCAATAAGGCTTCCTATAAAATAAGCAGTTAATTCAAATGCTCCGTGAAACATGTATTGCCCAAGCCCGAAAGGGAGGTTTGACAAAAACACTGCAACCATGCTTGAATCAGAAGCCATTTTTTCCCGAATAAACAATCCAACAGCTGTGCCTAAAACGCTTGCATTCCACGCAAGTATTAATACGGCTCCTGCCCCGTAAATCAATGAAAAAAGCATGCAGAAAAACAAGACTCTTAAATTATTTTTTAATACTGTTTCAAATAATCCTGGAGACGCAATGTTTCCTGTTGCTATTGACTGAATTGAAGATATCTCATTCAATTGCTCATTAAATGCTAAATTAAATGTTCCTTCAGGCAAAAAGCAAAACCATAGAATGCATGAAATCGTGAATCCTAAAAACAAAAAAAAGAAAGCGCTTATTATGTCAATGTTGTTCTTGAATATCGGCTGTTTTTTTTCAATCAATCTTATTGACAATAATTCCTCTTCCTGA
This sequence comes from Candidatus Nanoarchaeia archaeon, assembly GCA_028710615.1. Classification (GTDB taxonomy): domain Archaea; phylum Nanobdellota; class Nanobdellia; order Tiddalikarchaeales; family Tiddalikarchaeaceae; genus JAQTTT01. Next base: position 2,575 of record JAQTTT010000003.1, on the reverse strand, counting down.
AGAAGCAATATGAATAACGGCGCAGCCGCAAGAGTTGTCAAAAAAACAGAGAATATTCCCGCGTTTCCCGGAAATACAAAGATTGAAAGAATTATTCCTGAGCTTGAAAAAATGATTCCAAGAAAAAATAAGTACCAGCTGTTTTTTCTGACTTCACGCGGAGTTATTAAGCTTTCTAAAACCATTAATTTTTCCTCAAAAATATTTTCCTGCTCTTTCCCCTGAAACCCTGCCCGGTTTCTTCTGTGGTGATGAATTCAAGGGTTTCCAGCCTGTTTAAGTATTTCCTGAAAGTTCTGAGGCTCACTCCTTTATTTGATTTTATGAACAATTCATATAATTCCCCTGTTATTAATCCGTTATTGTTTTGCAATAAATTAATTATTGCTTTTTCATGCTCTTGCAATTCTTTAATCATGTCGGTCTTGGCAGAATTTTTAAGGGTTTTAATTGCTGACAAAACATGCTCTTCTTTTATTTTCCTGCTTGCATCATTCTCTGCAGCCCTTCCTGATTTTAAAAGCAGGGATATCCCCATTCTTAAATCCCTTTTTTCAAAGCAATGGTCAACAACTAATTTTAATGCAGCGCTTTCAAAAACATCAGGAAAAAAAGCGTATTTAACCCTTTCCTTTAAAATATCCGAAACTTGGGAATAATCATATTCCTTGAAATCAAGATTTTCAATGTTAAGCCTTGAAATCAGCCTTGAATCCATTCTTTTCAAAAAATCAGAATAATTTGAAATCAAAATTATCCCTATTTTTCTTCCAAGCCCTTCAACCAAAGGATAAATAAAATCAGTGTCTTTTGCCTTGTCAATCTCATCAAAAACAATGACAACCCCTTTCTTTCCTTCAATTTTTTTAATAATATTCCTTATTATCTCATCGGTGCTTACTCCTTTTCTTGGATAAGGAACCCCAAAAAACTTGCTTAATTCAACAAAAACGCTGTGATACGTTGAGCACTTCCAATTGTTTATATAGCATGGAATCACCTCATTCCTGTTCTCGCTTAAATCCTGCAAAATATACCTAACTGTCAAAGTCTTTCCAATGCCCGGCTTTCCAGTGATAAAAACATTTGCAGGCCTTTTGTCAAAAAACAAGGGCTTAATGCTGTCAGCAATCTTATTCATTTCAAAATCCCTGTTTTTAATGCAGTCAGGAATGTAATCAAAATCCAAAACGCTTTCATCAATGAATAAAGTCTGTTCGCTTGACAATAAATCATTAAATAAAGACATGATATTAAAGGAAGTTTTAAAAGTTTAAATACTTTCCTTTAATCAAAAAAAAAATCAATTCAATTGATAAGCTTTGAAAGCCTGTATTCTCCCAAAGATTCTGATTTCAATCCTTTCTGGAGCTTTTTAATCCTGACAAGGGACTGAAGTATTGAGCCTTTGGGATAAACCAATACTCCGCCGACTTTTAATTGATTCATGATTGCTTCAGGATTTTTTTCAAGAGCTCCAAACAAGATTGCCCTGTCATACGGCGCTTTGTCGGGAAACCCTTTTAATCCATTGCCCAAAACCAATGTAACGTTTGAATATTTTTTCAAATTCTTTTTAGCTTTTTCATGCAGTTCCTTGTCAAGCTCAAAGCTTACAACATTCCCGGTTTTTCCCACAATCTCTGACAAAATCGCTGTGGAATAACCGCTTCCAGCCCCAACCTCAAGAACAGTATGCCCTGAATTAAGATTCAAGGCATCAATAAAAAAAAGGGTTGTGGAGATTTGATTCATGCTTTCTGTTTTGCTTATGGGCAAAGGAGCATCAGCATAAGCCAAATCCTTCAAATAATCGGGCAAAAAATCCTCTCTTTTAATCTTATTAAACGCTTTTAAAATATTTGAATTTTTTATTAAATTCCCGTTTTTTAATGATTCAAGCATTGCTTTTTTGGTGCTCACTTCAATTATTAATTATGCCGAAAGTTTTTTTAAACCTTTTTCATTAATTAAAACATTGTGGAAAGCATTATAATAATGGGGCATAAAAATCCTGATTTGGACACTGTTGCAAGCGCAATAGCTTATGCTGAATTAAAAAAAATACAGGGAGTCAATGCCCAAGCTTTTGTTTTTGGAAAAATTGATGATGAAACAAGATTCATTCTTGAAAAATTCAATATTCCAGAGCCAAAAAAAATTGATTCATTAAAAGGGAAAAAAGTGATTCTTGTTGACCATTGCGCGTGCTGCCAAATGGGTGAAGGGTTTGAAGAAGCGGAAATCATGGAAGTAATTGACCACCACAACATTTCAGGAGACATTAAAACATCTAAGCCAATAAAATATCATTCAGAGCCTGTTGGCTCAACATGCACAATAATAGCAAAATATTTTTTTTACGAAGAAATAAAGCTTTCTGAAAAAACTGCAAAATTATTATTGGCAGGAATGATTAGCGACATGGATTTGTTCAAATCCCCAACAACAACAAATATTGATTTAAAAATTAAAGATAGATTAAACAAGATTGCAAAAATAAGCATTGAAAAATTGGGCATTGAAATGTTTAATGCCAAAAGCAATATTGAAAAAAAAACTGATGAAGAATTGC
>JAQTTT010000038.1 GCA_028710615.1 Candidatus Nanoarchaeia archaeon | reverse complement strand
ATTAATTATGCAGGAGAATGGGCTCCGGATTACATGAATGACCCTATTGCTTTTATAGAGATAGAATTAAAATATGATGAGTATGGCACAAAAATCTATGCAACCCACATAATAATTGACCATTGGATTGATTATGAGTAAATCATTCTTTATTCATCAATGATTTAAGCTTGGATATGAATGCGTCAGGATTTTTTATATTAAACATCTCAAGTTTATGCTTGAACATTTTTTTCAAAAAGCCGTCCTTTTCTTCAGCCAAGTTGGCTTCAACAATCCAAAGCCCAAGGGATTTTGAAACCTTTTTTATCTTGATTATGGGCACATCATACACTTTTCTTGCAGAACCTATTATTCCTTTTCCTTTCACAAAAACAAGATGATTGCTTTTCATGATAAGAATAAACCCTTTGTATGAAGAGTCATCCCCTCCGCGGTGAAGAGTTGCCTCCCTCCATTCGCTCACATCAGCCTCATTTATTTTTGCCTGCTCCAAAGATTCATGAAAACTCATGGATAAAATTAATCCCTGTTTTTTTATAAATATTTATCATTTATGCCAATATTTATATTATGCCAAAAACTTTTTTTTATTGGCATGTTTTCAAAGGAGTCAAGCAGAGTGAAAGCGTTTTTATTTACGATTCTTGCAAGCGCTTTATTAGTGGCTGTTTCTCCGCAATTGCCCCATGGATTGGCTTTGCTTGCAATTGGCTTTTTAATAATAATCATTTTTAATTTCTTTGCTCTTGCTGAAAATAATTTAAGCAAATATGCAGCTTTTTGCTTCATAGTTCAATTAGGATATGTTGTTTTGGATATTGGAATAGCTGTTGCGTCAGGAAAAGCGCCTTATTTGGCAGGCATTCAAGCAGCCAATTTTTTCTTTGCAGGCTCACTATTTTTGGCGTCAATCAAAGGCAAGGATTTTAACAACCTTAAAACAAACAATTATTCATTGATAGGGATTGCTGTTTCAGCAATGGCTTTGGCAGGCTTGCCGGGATTCAATTTATTCGTGGGAGAATATTTTCTTTACATCCTTGCTTTTGATTTAAATCCCGTAATTTTGGGCATTTGCTTTCTGTGCTCATTATTAACTTTGTTTGCTTGCTTAAAAATTGTGAGCCACGCGTTTAGCCAAGGAATCCAGGAAAAGCCAAGCGCTTTTTTAAAATTAAAAATAATCCCCTTAAGCGCAATATGCATAATTTTAGGGATCATTCCCTGGATTCAAATAATGATTTTTGAGGCAATAATATGAAATCAAAGCTTTACTTGGGAGGAGAGGAGCCGGAAAAAAAGTATTTTGCACAGGGATTTTCAGTTTATTTAAATCAATTTTTTAAAAATTTTTTAAAAATAATAAAGGCGGAAAAGAAAAAATGATTCACAAATCCCCTTGGGTGTCATTCATTGATTTGGGAGGATGCAATGGGTGCACATTAGAAATAATTGAAGCAATTACTCCAAAGCATGATTTGGAAAGGTTTGGGATAAAGATTGTGGGCAATCCCAAGCACGCAGACATACTTGTTGTTGCAGGAACAATAAACACCAAAAGCGTTGAAAGATTGAAAACATTAATAAGCCAAATGTCAAAGCCTTATTATGTAATTGCCATGGGCTCTTGCGCGATTAGCGGGGGAATATCAAGGCTTAGCTATAATTCAAAAGGGCCTCTTGATAAAATAATCAAAGTGGACATGCATGTTCCCGGATGCCCCCCAAAGCCTGAAGCATTGATTCATGGCATACTTAAATTATTGGGTGGGATTAAATGAAAAGATTGGTTTCAATAGTTTGCATTGACAGGATAAAATTTTTTGAGCTTGATTATTATTATGATTCAGAGGGCAAGATTCATGCTGAAAAAAAGATTGTGAAAAAAAAGAATCCAATAATTAATTCAGTAATTGAAACTTATCCTGTTGCTGATTTTTATGAGCGCGAAATCTTTGAATGCTTCGGAGTCAAGTTCAAAAACGGCAACAATGCGAAATTATTCTTGGAAGGCAATGAAGAGATAAAGCACCCTTTGCTTCAAAAAAAGAAAAAAGGCGATAAGAATGCATGACTTAACTTTTCCAATAGGTCCCCAGCATCCAGGAGTAAAAGAGCCTGTTTTTTTCAAAATTTACTTAAAAGGGGATATGATTGAAGACATGGAATTTCATGGAGGATATGTTCACAGGGGATTTGAGAAACTGCTTGAAGGGCAGGAAGTTTTAAAATCCATTCATACTGCTGAAAAGATTTGCGGAATATGCAGCTACGCTCATAGCGGGTGCATGACTCAGGCAGTTGAATCATTGATGAAATTAAATGTCAGCCAAAGCGTTAAAATGACCAGAATCGTAATTGCTGAGCTTGAAAGGATTCATTCCCACTTGTTATGGGCGGGTTTTTTGTTCCATGACATTGGCTATGAAACCCTGTTTATGTATTTTTGGAAGGAAAGATCAAAAGTTGTTGACTTATTTGAGGAATTAACTGGACAGAGAATTCATCACGCAATCAATTTCATTGGCACAACAAAAATCAATATTCCAAAAAAAAACAATATCATGCAGACTCTTGAGGAAATAAATGAAAAAGTCAAATCATACAAAAAAGAAATAATTAATGATGGAGTGATTAAGTCAAGGTTTATTGGAAAAGGGATAATATCGAAAAACTTGGGGGAAAAGTATTGCGCTGTGGGGCCCACTGCAAGGGCTTCAAAAATTTCAATGGATGTTAGAAGCACAGGGTATGAAGGCTATGGTTCAATAAGGTTTAATCCAATACTTGGAGCAAAAGGGGATTCAATGGAGAGATTAATTGTCAGGCTTGAAGAAATAAGCCAGTCAGTGGGAATCATTAAGCAGGCGCTTTCATTGATAAAAAAGCCTGCTGAAAAAATGGAAAGGCACTACATTAAAAGGGCTGAAGGGCATGCAAGAATTGAAGCGCCAAGGGGGGAATTGTTTTATTTTTTAAGCGTAAAGCACAATAATGTTTTAAGGGCAAAAATTAAAACTCCAACTTTGAATAATTTTCCAATACTTAAGCCTTTGATTGTTGGAAGCGAATTGGGGGATTTGCCAATCATTGTTGCAAGCATTGACCCATGCATTGGATGCATGGAAAGGGTAATGGTTGCAAAAAACGGGACTTTGAAAATTTTAAGCAAAAAGGATTTAATGGAGGCGTGCGGTTATGAGCATAAGCATGAGCATTAATCTAATTCTTTTCATATTAAGCCCGGTTTTTGCGCTTCTGGCTAATGGAATATTCAGGAAAGCTTTTGCAAGATTCCAATGCAGGAAAGGCCCGCCAATCATTCAGCCGTTTTATGACATGATGAAATTGTGGAAAAAGAAAAGAGCTGAAGCTGAAGAGAGCAAAAATATTGTTTTTTATGCAGGATTATTCCTTGCCTTGTTCTTTTTAATAATACTCTATTCAATATTTTTTGGCATAATCTCATTTGACCATGATTTCATATTATTCATTTATTTATTGGTGAGCATTGAGGTTGCAATAATTTGCAGCGCTTTTGCAAGCAAAAACGCGTTCAGCTATGTTGGCTCAATGAGGGAATTGGTTTTAATGATTGGATACGAATTAATAATAGCTTTCTCAATAATTAATATAATGGGAGTTTCTGGAGAAACATCAATTTTTTCAATTGAAAGCTCAGCAATATCATTCCCCTTAAGCGCTTTTTTGCTTTTCATTTCAGGATTCGCAGTTTTAAGAATAACGCCTTTTGACACAGTTAATGCGCACACTGAGATTAGCTCAGGAATGCCTTCCGAGTACAGCGGAAAATTATTGATGATGTATTACTTTGCTGAAAGATTAAAAGAATTCATTTACTGCATATTTCTTTCAAAAATAATAATCGGATGGAATATGTTCACTCCGATAATTGCAGTAATTCTAATAATTATTTATGCTTTAATGAATGCTTCTTCAGCAAGATACTCATTCCTGGAGGCATCAAAAAGATTATTTTTAATGGCAATAATCTCATTCATTAATCTGGGGTGGATAGGATTATGATAATAATTGAAGCCCTAAAAGCATTTATGAAAAAGCCTTTCACAACAAAATATCCTTTGTCCAAAAAAAAGCCTGCCAAGTTATTCCGCGGAAAGCACATATTTCATAAAGATAAATGCATAGGGTGCGGGCTATGCGAAGAAAACTGCCACAGCAACTGCATAAAAGTTGACAAAGAAAAAAAAAGAATAAAAATACGATTGGACACATGCACTTTTTGCGGGCTTTGCAGGGATGTATGCCCGGTGGATGCAATTGAATTCTCTGACGAATTTGAATTGTCAACAAAGAATAAGGACGATTTAAAAGTTGAGTAATTTTTTAATGTTACTTAAAATTTCAGGTTTTTTTTCAGACAATTCCCCGCTCAATCCTTTGCCGTATCCAGTGTCTTTAGGCTGAATGCCTATTATTTTTTTTATTTTGCACAATTTTTCAAGAACAGACACGTTGCAATTATGGGTTGTGCTGATTGCGAATTCGCAAATGTCTTTGCAGGAAAATTCTTTCACGCTTCCAGGCTTATCGCCAAAATCCACAGCATCAACAACAATCACTTCTTCGCCAGGATTTATGAAATTTTCAGGATTAGTGAAGGCTTTTACAGCGCCTAAATCAGAAGCAAGAATCAAAGCAATCCCGTCATCCTTTCTTAATTCATTGCCAAGAGCGATTATTTTCATTTTTTTTCAATAGCCATTGCGTAATGGATAAAAACAGCATCCCCTATTTTTGCGTCTTTCACAAATCCTTTAAGTATTTTAGAATTATTGCCGTTATAATTGACTTCATAATAATCTTTGGCAACGCCAATAATCACGCCTTCCCAGACCCGGCACAATTCTTTCTGGATGCCTGTCAAGTGCTCAAACCCCTCAGCTTTATTGTCAATCAATGAATTATGCTCTTTTTGAAAATATTTTCTAATAACATTTATATTCCAATAATCATCAGACAGTTTTTTCAGGGGATTAATGGCTTTGTAAAATATTCTTTCAATGAATGCTTTGTCAGGCTTAATTTTTTCTTCAAGCATTAAATCCAATTTTTTTAAGTCTTTGCCAGTTATTTCTTTTCTCTGGTGCATGAAGTCAGCGCAAGGCCTTGCGTATCTTAAAAAATAAGCTTCAGGGTTCATTCCATTGCCTCAAAAATCTTGTAAGCTTCACCTTTTTCAACCTTTTTCACAATCATTCCTGACTGCGCAATAACATAATCCCCTTTGTCAGCTTTAATTAATAGCTTGCATTTTTTTAGCTCTCCATTGTAAGAAACTGTTGCAACTTCTCCGTTAATTTCAGATATTAAGCCAGGAACAGCCATGCACATAATGCTTAATCAAAACATTTGCTTTATTATAAAATTATTTATGGTAATTCCTTCCATTAATTATCATTATTGCTCTGTAAACCTGCTCAATTAAAAACAATCTTGCCATTTCATGCGTGAAAGTCATGCTGGATAATGATATTGTTTTGGCGCCCATTTTCGCTTCTTTGGAGATTCCTTCAGCGCCCCCAATCACGAATTTTATATTTCCAGCCCTTCTTATTAGTTCGCTGAAGCTGATGCTTGAGTGGCTGCTTCCTTTTTCATCAAGAATGTATGTGTCAGCATCAGATAAAAGCATTATTTCCCTTGATTCCCGCACAACGCCTGCATCTTTTAATTCAATTATCTCCAATTTAATAAAAGGCTTTAATCTTTTCTCATATTCATTTATTAATTCCTGAATATTTTTTTCCTTAATCTTGCCCACAGCAATTATTTTAACTGATGCCATTAAGAATAAGTTTAATCATTAAAGCATTAAATACTTATTTGCCCAAAGAGAATTTTCTTTTTTCTTCCCTTAGCCAAGGCATTTGCTCGTATAAATCATTAAGGCTTTCGCGCAAAGGGTTTATTCTTTTTATCAACTCAATATTTCCAATAATATTTTGCTCTGAATCTTTGTCTACCGAATCTTTTAGCATTGTAACCAATAATCCAAGATTTTGAAACATCATATTCTCATCTGTTGACAATATATTAAATCTGCTGTTAAATTCTTTTTTTATCGCTTTTTTTATTGCATCAAAAGTTATTCCTGTTTCATTGATTTTCGGATTTTTTGCCATGTTCCTTAAAACATTTTCCAAGCAGGCTTTGTCCAGCGATTCTATTTTAACACAGGATTCAATGTCATATTTGTCTTGCAATACTTCAATTGCCTGAGCCATTTTTTTTGAGCAATAATCTCCAAATTTTTTGAGGCTTTCTCTCATTTTTCCCCCCTCTGTTTCATAAATGCTCAAAACTGCTTCAACTTCATTGATTAATCCATAAGCTCCGCTTAAGTCTATTCCATCCCCTTTTGGCGTCAATTTCAACCCGGCATAGTTAAAGATTTTTTTATCAGGATGCTCTGCCAACATTTGCGAAAAGCCTTCAAGAATTATGTCTTTTTCATAATTTTTTATTGAGCCGGATTTGTTTTCATTCCCGATAATTTCGCTTTCAAGCTTTTTTGACAAATCATTCTTGTCAGCAAAACTCATTTCTTTGCCATTAATAAAGATTGAATAATTCATTTTTTCGCCCATATTAATTATTTTTAATATATTATTCCTAATATAAACCTTTGTTATTATTAATCAGTGGTTAATAATAAATCTATTTAAACCCGCAAAATAATCATTAATCCATGAAAAGCTTTGATTGCGCAATAATTGGCGCAGGACCAACAGGCTCTTACTTGGCTGAGCAATTGTCAATTAAAGGCTTGAAAGTCGGATTATTTGAAAAAAAAAAGGCTGTAGGAAAGCCGATTCAATGCACAGGATTATTGACTAAAGAAATTGAAAAATACGCTGACATCAATTCAGGGTTTGTTGACAACATAACTGAAAAAATAAGATTGTGCTCAAAAAACAATGAATTAGTGATTAAATCAAAAGAATACGTTGTTGACAGGGAAAAGTTTGACAACTATTTTCTTGACAGGGCAAAAAATGCGGGAGCAAAGGTTTTTTTGGGCCAGGAATTTGTTAATTGCAAAGAAAACAAGATAATTTTTTCCAATAATTCAATCAATTCAGCAAGGATTATTGGGTGCGACGGGCCCTTGTCAAGAGTGAATAAAGTTTTTGGAATAATAAAAAAAATGAAATATTTGCTTGGAAAGCAATTCGTGATTAAAACTAAGGCAAAAAGCGATGAATACAAAGCGTATTTTGACGAAGAATTCAGGGATTTCTTTGCATGGCAAGTTCCAGTTTCAAAAGATTTGTCAAGAGTGGGAATAGCTTCGGAGAATCATTCAAGCGTTAATGAGAAACTCAATTTTTTCATTAAGTCAAGAAAAATAAAAGGCAAAATAAGAGGCATTAATGCGGGATTGATTCCATTATTCAATCCATTTGCCTCGAATTATTTTAAATCCAGAAAAATTTCTGCGTATTTGTTCGGCGATGCAGCAGGCTTTGTTAAAGCGTCAACAGGAGGGGGAATCATCCCGTCATTCAAGGCAATTGATGAATCCTTGAAAAGCATAATTAATGGAAAAAAGCCTTTTTTATTTAATTCAAAAAAGGAATTGTGCGCGCATTTGCTTGCGCATAATATGATGAAAAAATTCAATGACAATGATTATGATTCAATTATTGGTTCTTTAAAAACCAAGAAATCCGTTAAAATATTGCAAGAAATCAGCAGGGATGATTTTATTAGAATGGGGGCAAAATTATTGATTAATAATCCTTGGATTTTAAGGCATTTTAGAATCCATTAAGCTTTTCTTTCAATACGCAAATATTGTTGCTTAAGCATTCAATATCATTGTTTAAATTCTTAATCAATAAATCATTGTTTAACGGCTCAAGCATTCCTCCGCATGCAAAGCAGTTGAAATTAAGCTCCAAGGATTTGTCAAAGTCAATGTTTATTGAGCAGGTTGGGCAGTGAAATATTTGCTCCCTCGTTTTTTCTTCCTCTATTTTCCTGAATAATTTTTCCAATTCTTTCTGCCTTGATGCAATCAATGAAT
>JAQTTT010000037.1:1995-8174 GCA_028710615.1 Candidatus Nanoarchaeia archaeon | reverse complement strand
TTGAAAATTATTTTAAGACAATATATGAAGGAATACTAGCTAATATGAATAGTAGATTTTAAGTATTCATAAATTCTTAATTAATAATCATGAAACTCTTACTAACCTCTGACGGCTTGACGAGCAACGCATTAGTTGACGCATTCAAAGAATTGGCAATAAAGCCGTTAAAGAAGTTAAAGGTGTTAATAGTGTCAACAGGACCCAATACTCAAAAAATACTGGGCTATATTGAAGAGTTCAAAAAACCATTAATTACAGCAGGAGTAAAAGAGAACAGGATTAAAACACTACTATTAAGCGAGCCGAGCAATACTAACTTATCAGAATATGACATCTTATTCGTGTGCGGAGGAAACACATTCTCATACCTTTACCTAATAAAGAGACTGGGGATGGACACTAAAATAAAAGAATTTGTAAAGAAAGGAATCTACATAGGAGTAAGCGCAGGCTCAATACTACCGGGGCCCAGCATAACAAGCTCATCAGCCACAAACAACACACCACTAAAAGACTACACTGGACTAAAAATAGTAAACTTCACAATAATACCGCATATGAACGAAGAAGACGAGAAGAAGATAAAACAAGATGTAAAAGAATCAAAAATAAACTATGACTATTACATAATAAAAGACGGACAAGGAGTATTAGTTAAAGACAAACAAGTAAGACTAATCAAGTAATGGGGGAATTTACAGCAGTTAAGTGTATTTCATACAAATAAGTCATTAAAAGACATAAGACTTAAAATAGACGACGACCATTATTATATTGATTTATTATTTTATAATATTTATCTTAAATCTTATGTTGTAACATTGGATATTAATGCTTTAAAGAGCATGAAAAGCAAGGTTTTCTTAGGAACCTCATCTTTTAGTGACACATACTTTATTCCTTTAGATTACATTACAAACGCGATTAAGTCAGGGCTGGAAGGAATGCTTTGCTTTGAAACAGACCACGCAATACAGAATTCGCCATTAAATTATAATAATTATTTTGAAGCCATGAAAGAAACAATTCCCCACAATGAAAACATCTTTGAAAACAACCCTAAAAAATTCTTGGAATAAAAACTCCGCAAGTCTCACGAATCACAAAAAAGAAAGAAGATATTAAAGGAACTCTTATCCTAATAATTATTTAATAAAGAATATTTAATATATTCTAAATAACAGTTAAATTTATATACTTAAGTATACTATAGTATACTTATGCAAGAGACGACTATCAAATTAAGGGGCGAAACCAAGATGGAGCTTGACTCTTTTAGGGAATACATGAACGAAAGCTATGACGAATTACTAAGAAAGCTGATTTTCATAGCAAAGAACTGCAAAAAAAACCCTGAACTCAGCTCAAAGACTGTCCAGGAGATAGAAGATGCAAGAAAAAGAATCAAGAGCGGAAGCTTTTATTCAGAAAACGAACTCAAAAAGAGGCTTGGCTTTTGAGCTATGAATTAATCTTTGACAAAAAAGCAGCAGAGTTCTTGGAATCCTTGGATAAAGAGACTGCGAAAAGAATTTTTAACAAAATAATACTCTCAAAAGAAGAGCCATTAAAACATTTCATAAGGTTATCTGGAAGAAATGACTATAAACTAAGAATAGGGCAATACAGAGTAATAGCAGACATTGGCAATAATACAAAGCAGATACAAATAACACTAATAGGATTAAGAAAAAAAATTTACAAAAAATGAATTAAAGGATGCTTTACATAATCTTAAAAAATCGGGAGACAGTGTCTCCTGAATTGAGATGGTCACAAATTGTAACCAACTGAAATTAACAATTTATTATTGAGTTAAGTAGTTTCATTAAATTATTATTCTCCTTGACCATTTTGTTGATGTCAACAATAAGGTAATTATTAGCTTAGATACTAATCCAAAAAAGATGAAAAATATTTATTAAAAAATTCAAAAAAAGGATTGCCAAAAAATTCTTAGAATTAAAAAACTCGCCAAGTCTCACGACTCCCCGAACAGAAAAAAAAGAATACAAGATATTAAATAATATTTATACTCCGCAAATTGTTGAAATTATTGTCCCACTAATATGTACTGTGTAAACGATTTCATCGCCAGACTCGTCAGTTACGAATACGTTATAGAACTCCTCATTTAATTCAATAATATTGACAATGCCATAATCTAATTCTTCACTAAGTAAGTACTCATTAATTAAATTAGTAACTTCAGCTTCACCATTAACACTACTCCCCTCATAAAGAACAGGCATGAAATCATCACACCAACAATTAGGAACCATGCAATCAAACAAGCCGCAAACATCATCAGAGAAATCAGAACACGCTTCTGGTTGAGTGCAACCACAAATAAACAATAAAAAAACTAAAACAACAGCCATTTTCATATAATATTTTAATTAAAAGACAGATTAAATAAGCTTCGAAAAGACGACAAGTTAGACAGCCTAGAAGAAGTGTTTAATTATGCTAATTGTTCTAGAAAATCGTTTAGGAACACATTGTCTTGTTTAAAGTTTAATTTTTCAATCTTAACTTCTGCTTTTTCTTCTCCAGTTTCCACCCATAAAAACAATCTTTTATTTTCTTCACTAATATCTCTATTGCAGTATTTTTCTTCTAAACTACTTAAATTAAATAAGGAAGAATTTCCTAATTCTGAAAACTGAACAGTATATCTTGCTTTATGATAACCAAACATGGGGTCAATACTTCCTATTCTTAAAAAATAGTCTCTACCTTCATGAAAAACAAAATTTCTTTCTCGGATCCTTTCAACAAAAGAGCCTTCTATATCAAGACTTCCAATTCCATAATCCCACATGAATCGTCTTACGGGAATCTTTTCATACTGACTTGTTTTAATCTTTGAATCATACACTGAATTCTTTTTAAGCTCTAAATCTACTTTCTCAATTAAGAATCCAATTCCTTTATACATAGCATTTTTAACCATATAATCAGGATCTACGCCCAATAATGATTCTACAATATTAAGAACTCTTTGAGGAAAACAAGCGCCCGTTTTAATTACACTGCCTTCTTTTAAAACATCAGCAACAGCTTGATTCATAACATTATGTTAAATAATATGTTTTTTAAAACTTGTTAACTACTAAACAGTGATTATTTCATTCTCAAATAATCAATATGGATTCAAAAATCAGTCAAAACCTATTTAAATAAGTAAATTTAAACAAAATAATTATGCAAGCACAAGATAATATCATAGAACCTATAAAATTATACAGTTTAATATTAGAATTTTTGAAAAGAAGCACAAAAATCAAATCAAGATATTAAAGGAAGTTTTATCCCAACACTTATTTAATAAAGAATAATCTTAAAATAATCATGGATAATGATGCTTTAGTTGTTTTTGAAGGAAAAAATATCAGAAGAACATGGTTTAATGAGGAATGGTGGTTTGTAATAGAAGACATTATCCAAGTTCTTACTGATTCTAATGATATAAAGCAGTATATAAATAAATTAAGACAAAGGGATGAAATATTATCCGAAGGGTGGGTACAAATTGTACATACCCTTTTGATTGAAACCTCTGGGGGAAAACAATTAATGAATTGCGCTAATACTAAAGGTATTTTTAGAATCATCCAGTCAATTCCTTCAAAGAAAGCCGAACCTTTCAAGCAATGGCTTAGCCAAGTAGGATATGAAAGAGTGCAAGAGATAGAAAACCCTGAACTAGTGCAGAAAAGAATGAGGGAATTATACAGGCAAAAAGGCTATTCTGAAGATTGGATTGAGAAAAGAATCAGGGGAATAATAATCAGGGATGAACTAACAGATGAATGGAGCAAAAGAGGAGCCAAAAAAGGAGTAGACTTCTCAATACTCACTGCAGAGATATCCAAGGCAGCTTTCGGAATGACTCCGTCAGAGTACAAGGAATTCAAAGGATTGGGCAAAGAAAATTTAAGGGATCACATGAATGACTTGGAATTAATCTTTTCAATGCTAGGGGAAAGAGTGACAACTGAAATAACCAAAGTCAAAGATTCAGTAGGCATGCCTGAACTCAAGACAGACGCGAAAAGCGGCGGAGAAGTCGCAGGCAATGCAAGAATAGACGCTGAAAAAAGAATAGGCAAGCCAATAACAAGCAAAGAAAATTATAAATTAGTGGAAGAGAAGAGGAAAAGATTAGAGCAAAAATAAGAAATTATTTATAATTCCTTTTTTAACTTCTTTTGATGCTTTATTAGATTCTCCCAATAGTTTTAAAATCAGACTAATTTTTTTGAAAAAAAACACTTATTTAAACTCCCATCAAATTAGTTAAAAGTATGAAAATTGCTCAAGCCTTATTGCTTTTAAGCGTTGTATTATTCAGCGGGTGCGTTGCAGTGCAGAGCATAAATGATATTAAAACTGATGAATTAATCGGAGAAACTGTCAGTGTCAGGGGAGTTGTTGCTGAAAGGATAATATTGGGCGAGATTTCAGGATTCGTAATCAAAGACTCTTATAATGACACAATTTTCATCTCTTCAGAATCCTTGCCAGCTGAAGGCGAAACAGTAACAGTTACCGGAATCCTGGATAAAAAACTTTTAATAGGATATTACATAACACAAGAATAAATAAAAAAATAATAATAAATAATATGTTTAAAATTGCTAATTTTTTTTTTAGAATAATTTATCTTCTAGGATTCTTTTTCTGATAGCAGTCTCTGCAATATACTGGCTTTCCTTCAGTTGGCTTAAAAGGGACTTCTGTTTCTTTATTGCATTCAGCACATATTGCTTTATGCATTTCTCTTGGTCCGCCGAACTGTTTTCTTTCAAATGACATTCATATACACCTCTGTTAATAATATTAAGTTAACAGGCTCTTTAAGTATCTTTAGGATTTGGAATTATCAGTTAAAAAAAAGAAAAAGCAACAGTTCATGGATTAAAATAATTATTCTTTCAAATAAGTATTTAAAACAAGGAATTATTTTCTTATTTCATGATTGTTGTTGATTATGAGAAGTGCTGCTGGAAAAACGGCTCATGCACTGGCTGCTCTTGCGGCTCAAAAACTTGTGCTAATGGCTGTGTAGAAGCTTGCCCAGCAAATGCAATAACCAGAAAAAAAATATTAAAAATAGACAAAAACAAGTGCATTGATTGCGGAGCCTGCGTAATTGCATGCAAAAAGCGCGCCCTAAAAAGTGCTTAATTTATAAAAAATCAGGTTATTAATTCATTATATGAAATTGATTGATGAATTCAGGGATTTTTTAAAAGAATACAAAATCTTAGGATTAGCAATAGCCTTCATAATGGGTGGAGTGATAAAAGATTTAGTAAACTCCATTTCAAATGACATAATAATGCCTTTGCTGACTCCATTCATTCCAGGAGGAGCTTGGCAGGAATCAACCCTTATGCTTGGCCCAATAATCATTAAAATCGGCTCTTTTGCAGGAAATTTATTAAATTTTATAGTAATTGCATTAGTGATATTTTTAATGGCAAAATTTTTGCTTAAAGAAGAAAAAGTTTCAAAGAAATAATGAATTATGCTTTAAACGGCTTAGAATATTTTTTCCGCGTTAATAATATAAACAAATCCCTTAGCTTTGCATTCCTTTTAGAATAATGCCTAATGAATTTCATTATTCCCTCATTAAACCTTCTTGATGAAGATTTTACCTTAATATTAAAAAAATATTTGAAATTTCCCAAGTAATCTATTTTATAGCTGTATAATAAGTCTTCAAAATAATCTTTTCTTTCCTCAAAGCCCTTCACTTTTTCAAATATTCTTCTTGGAGTGCATATGCACCAGCCAGGCAAAGTTACAACATTCCTAAGGCTTTGAATCCTTAAAAATAATGAATACAATGCCCCCCACAGCCAAGATTTCAATTTCATGGAAAATTTTTTGTCCTCGCAATAATTCCAGTTTCCGCAAGTGAATCCAACGTATTTATTTGTTTTGAAAATTCTGCATGCCTCTTGTATGAAATTGTTAGGAAAGATTGTGTCTGCATCAGTGTGAACCAAGTATTTTCCAACAGAGTGCCTGACTCCAGTGTTTCTTGCAAACATGCTGCCCTGCTTTTTTTCTTTCACTGCTTTGTCAGCAATTTTTTTAGCAATTTTGAAGGTTTTGTCAGTGCTGTTGTTGTCGCACACAATTATTTCATAAGGCACTTT
>JAQTTT010000037.1:0-1895 GCA_028710615.1 Candidatus Nanoarchaeia archaeon | reverse complement strand
CAGTGTTTCTAGCATAAGCCCCTCCCTGCTTTTTTTCTTTCACAGTTTTATCAGCAATTTTTTTAGCAATTTTGAAGGTTTTGTCAGTGCTGTTGTTGTCGCACACAATTATTTCATAAGGCACTTTGGTTTTCTGGTTTTTTAAGCTTATGAGAGTTTTTTCTATTGAATCCTCCTCATTATACGCAGGAATTATTACGCTAATAACGGGCTTTTGCTTCATTTTTTAAAAAAAATAATTCGTGCTTATTAAAAAGCTTTATTATTAAGCAACATTTAAAAAACAAGCAACTTTTCTTTTAAATTAATGTTTAAAAAAGCGCTTATAACCGGGGGAGCAGGATTTATCGGAAGCCACATATGCGAAGAAATATTAAGCAATGGAAAAAAAGCAGTTGTTTTTGACAATTTAAGCGTTGGAAAAGAGGATAATATTCCAAAAGAAGCTGAATTCATTAAAGGAGACATTTTGAATAAAGAAGCGCTTGAAAACGCAATGAAAGGATGCGATACTGTTTTTCACAATGCAGCGTTTGTTTCAATAAGAGGCTCTTTTGAAAAATTAAGGCATGAAGTGAATTCCAATTGCATAGGAACCTTGAATGTTTTTGAATCAGCAGTTAATTCAGGAGTGAAAAAATTAATTTATGCATCATCAATGGCAGTTTACGGTCACCCGCAAAATGTGATTGCAAAAGAGCAGGATTTGACGATTCCAAACTCTTTTTATGGCTACAGCAAATTAAGGGGAGAAGAATACGCCAAGCTTTTTGAAAAAGAATATGGGCTAAAAACAGTTTGCTTACGATATTTTAACACTTATGGCCAAAGGCAAACACCCTCAGAATACGTTGGAGTTACTACAACATTTATCAACAACGTATTGAACAATAAGCCTATGATAATTTACGGAGACGGCGAGCAAACAAGGGATTTTGTATGGGTTAAAGATGTTGCGCAAGCAAACTATTTAGCCGCTGAGTCAAGCATAAGCAACGAAGTTTTTAATGTTGGAAGCGGCAAAAGCATGAAAATATCAGCCATTGCAAAAATGATTCAAGAAAAAATTGGGGGAGAAATACAGCACGGACCAGTGCCTAACGGAGAAATAAGGAACATAACCGCGGATATTTCAAAAATACAAAACAAATTAGGCTTTGCTCCAAAAGGAAATTTTGAAAAAGAGATAGGCAAAATAATTGAATGGCGGAAATCAAAATGAAACTCATAATTCCCTGCGCAGGCAAAGGAACGCGCCTAAAGCCAATAACCCTTGAAACCCCGAAAACGCTGATAAAAATCAATGGAAAAACGGTTTTAGAAAGCTTAATTGAAAGATTCAAATCATTTAATTTTGAAGAAATAATTTTAATCGTAAATTACATGAAAGAAAAAATAAAATCTTCCATGGGAGAAAGCATTTTAGGCATTCCAATAAGGTATGTTGAGCAAAAAGAGCTTAAAGGAATTGCTCACGCAATCCTGCAAGCAGAAGAATTCATTGAAAACGATTTCATGGTGGTTTTAGGCGATGAAGTTTACATAGGCACAAACCATGAGGATATGATTGCTTTTCATAAAGAAAATAACTCTGATGCTGTTTGCGGAATAATGCATGAAGAAAACACAGACATCATAAAAAAAAATTATATTGTGGAAATGGAAGGAAAAAACGTCTTAAAAATTGTTGAAAAGCCCGAAAAAATCAATGAAAAAATCATGGGAGTGGGAACATGGATTTTCAACAAGTCCATTTTTGATTTCATCAAATCAACGCCCCCATCAAAATTAAGGAATGAAATAGAAATAGCAGATGTTTTGCAAAGAATGATTGATGGCAAAAAAAAGGTTCAAGCATTTGTTTTAAACGGAAAATACGTGAATCTGAATTATTA
>JAQTTT010000036.1 GCA_028710615.1 Candidatus Nanoarchaeia archaeon | reverse complement strand
TGAAATTGAAAAGCTTGAAAAAGAATCAAAAAAAGCGCTTCTTGAGCATATTGAAAAACATTCAAAGGATTATGATGGTTTAAGCATTAATGATTTTAAGGGAGAAAATGTGAGCGATGAAGTGGCTCTTTACCGGCTTGCACAGCACGTTTCATCTCTTTTTTCTGCTTCTTCTAAAGCCAAGAATGAGCGCATTAAAAGGGCCAAATCCCTTAAAAAAAGCTTTAGCTTGCTTAATCCAATTAATTTAATTAATCCTTTTAGCCTTACTAAGGCAATTAAAAAATATGAAGATGAAAAAGTCAGCCTTAATAACGCAGCTGCTGATTCATTGCGCAGAACAAATTATTCAGAAAGCCAAATTGATGAAATATTGGGAAAAGATTATGTTTTGCCCCAATTTTATAGGAGCAATCTTTTTCCAACTCTGCTTAATTGGTCAACTGAGATTGTAAAAAACGCGCAAGCAGCATAATTGCCACTATTCAGTGATGGGCTTGCCTTTACTATCAAAAAGTATAAAAATAAGTGCATTTATGCTATTAAATTGGATATGGGGGTTAATGAGGCGTTTAAATACTTAATTGATGCAGCAAGCATGATGAATAATTATAAGGCAGTAATTAGCCAGAATTATTTTAATAGTTCTGTAGTTCTATGCTATCCTAGCGTTCCCGTTAACAAAGAGGTGAACATTAAAGTTGATTTCACACTTGATGATATTATTGCAACTGCTGCGTTAACGGGCAGTCCTATCGCAATTATTGGTTCAAGCGGAAGCGGGAAGTCGTACTTGTCTGATATCATGGCTCATTCATTATTCGGAGGAGATTTTGGTGAAAAGACAATTAATCCTAATGTTAGCCAGATGGATTTTGTCGACCCTGCTTACCGGAAAATGCTTGAAGCTGAAAGCAAGGAGGAATATATTAAACCCGATCCTCTATTAAAAAAACCGTGCATAATACTTAATGAATTAAACAGAACTCCTTCAATTCTTCAGAATTTCTTTTTAGCAATGCTTGAAAAAAAAGTTAATTTGTATGGTGTTAATTTCGATGTCGGCTTGAAGAATAATAATGATTTTTACTGCTTTATCATGGCTACTTTAAATGAAGGTGCGCAGTACAGCGGAGTCTCAGATGTTGATTTAGCGCTAAGGAACCGTTTCAGCGTTGAATTATTCATTGATAACTATGATTATAATAGTAATGGTGACTTGACTGGCGACTTGATTAAGATGTTAAGCACTAAGCCCAACAGGAATTTGATTAATTCTCAAAGAGGCTATTTAGATACTATAACAAATATATTTAAGAGTTTGGATTCGATTAGTTTGGATGTTGATAGTTACTTGTTTTTAGAGTACCTTAATTGGATTAATAAGTGCGTTAAATCAAATACTGAATCCAAACGCTCTATACCTCCTGCTCAGCTTGTTAAATTATGCAACGGTTGCGAGTATGCTAAAGACCATAATGATTTCTGCAGGAACTTTTACAAGCCTTCGAAGAGAGCATTTTCATCAATAATTTCTTTTGCAAGAGCTATTACCTTCATGAAGGAGGTTAAAGTAATAGATTATTGCGCCAAGAATAATATTAGTGTTGATTTTTCAAATAGGGTGCCTGTTGTAACACTAGATGACATGCTTATTGCGGCGCCTTTCGTGCTTGCTGGAAAGACTGAGATGAATCCTAAATGGGTTGGAGACCATTATCAAGGCAATAAGATTTACGCTTGCCAAGATATTTGCAATTTCATAAAAAGCGAAATAATTGAGTCTAATGAGATATCCGGATTGATAAAGAGTGAGGATAATGCAAGCAAGGCAAGGGTTGCTGCGTTTAAGAAAAAGAGGCTTGGTAATGACATATTAAATTTCCTTGAGGAATTCCTTGAAGATGAATAAGTTAAATGTGTCAAATTTGAAAGAATACTTGTCCAAGAATGGATGGTCTTTAGACTCGGATTATAATATTAGGGATGAAGAAACAGACCATTTAATCACTGCATGCATAAGCGTTGATGACTGGAAGATTAACATTAACTTAAACAATTACGATGAAAAGATTGAGGAATTAATTAAAAATTCAAGAATTAAAACCTATTTTGACACGAGCTCTCTTACGGATGATGTTGCAAAGGCAGTCACTACTCATGAAATAGGGCATTACAAGTACTGTCCTCGGAGCAACAATAACTTTGCAGATATTCTAAGCGGCATTTCGAAAGCGATAAGCGAGTCTCCCCATGCCCAAAATCTAATTAATAATAAGTTCTCAATTGCTAACATGTTTACTGATATTATTGCTAATGCTACTTGTAGTCTTGAGTTAAAAAAAGATTTTTTTAATAATGGGCAGTCAATATTTTACATATTTGAAGGCTACCTTGCCCAGAAGAAGGGATTTAAACTACCTGAAGATTACGCATTATTCTCTGCGATTAATATGAATATAATACAGCCTAATAATTCTAAGAGGAATATCATGAGAGATTATTATCCTTCGCTTGATGAATTATTAATTAGCAAAGGTTTGATGATTTTTACAGGTTTTAATCAGTTAGATTTTGCAGATAATCAGATGCTTAGCAGGGCGCTGATTAATCTTTATGATGAGTCAAAGTTCTTGATTAAAGCTTACGAGTTTACTAAATTAATTGCATCGTTCATTAAAAACAGCCCCAGCGAGCTTGAGAATCTTGTTAAGAGCAATGATTTCATTGAGCGTTTCAAGAATGATAAAGAGTTTAATAAGTTAATCAAGCGTTTAATAATCGAGCGCAATGGAAACACTACTGCTTTAACTGCTTTAATTAACTCTATTGAATTTAGTGATACTCTTTATTGGTCAAAGGCAAAAGAGTATAACATAGAATTTAACTTGGATGAATTAGACAAATTAGATATAATATGTGTTGGAGAGGAGCCTTGGACTGGCGACTTGTCAAATATTGATTTGGTTAATCTTAAGCCTAATGAGGCAGGGGTATGGAAGTTTCAGCAGTGTGTTAAGAAAGAGCCGATTGTTATCCGAAACAAGGCGGATTTTGATTTTCCTGACATACTTTACTTGTTTGACACATCAGGAAGCATGCAAGGAAACCCTTACGACCTTTTGTTAACTGCGATTTACGCCAGCCTTTATTACCTTGAGGAAATTGGCAAAGCTGGAGATATGCATTTTAATTTCACACAATTTTCAAATCAAACAATTACCAGCGGGTGGTTTGATTACTATGCTCTGGAAGATAAAAGAAAACAATTTCTTTTTAGTCCGCAATGGGGAGGAACAACAATAAATTATAATAGTATTAAGCATATTTTTGATTCTGCAAGGGGACCGTTTCATACTATTCTTGTAACAGATGGTTGTATAAGCAATGAGAATAGCATTATTGAATTATTCAGAGAAAAGCTTGATTTTGGCTCATCCCTTGATTATATCTCAATCGGAGGGTATAATGGGGCTTTCATGAGGCTTGCAGAAGAGCACTTGAACGCAAAATGCTCAATAATAAACAACGCAAACGACATTGTTAACCTAATAATAGGAATAACACGAAAAGTATTCAGCGAATAAAATATTAAAAACCAAAAGTTATTTTTCTTTTTAATTTGTGCACTAAGCCAGTTTTCTCTTTTAAATTAAAGTCTGGGAGGGAAGACTTGGAGAAAGGGTTTTGTTCATCCAAAATATTCTTTTTCATCTCTGGAGGGAGATCATCAATTCCTAAAGACTTTAAAATTTTATCCAAATTAGCTTTTTTCGCCTCCATTGATCCGAAGTTGATTTGCGGAGGTAAATGCTCCGTACTATCAACACGACCCCAGAAAAGTGGTGCTCTAGTGTTGATTAGCATAATTAGAGGTTGAGCGAATTTGGAAAATTTGCTATTATTTTGGCTTATTAATTTAATCTCTCTCTCAAGATTTTCAAGTTCCAGAAGGCTATCACATTTTTGAATTAATTTTTTAAATTGCATGCTTATTAAATTCAGCACTTCATCAGAGGCACTAACCTGAATTATATATTTTAGAGAATACTCGTTATGCTTAGAATCTGGAATCATTGAAAATGCTTTCATTCTGTTCATTAAATCATTAAATAAAGGATCTATTCTAGCATCTTTTGGTGTGTTTTTAAGCCCATTAAAAAATTTCTCTAATCCAGCATTAAAAAATTTCTCTAATTCAGAAATATTGTTAAAATACCCTGTCTTTAATGCGTTTTCTACCTCTTTATTATATTTATATAAGCAAATTTCATATAATCCTTCGGCATCATACTGTCCATTGTTTATTACATTATTTAAAGATTTAATAAATTCATCATTTCTGATATTTAGTCCAATTAGTGATTTATATATTATTTTATCATTTAATGTGTTATAGCCTCCTTTTGACTTTGATTTCTTAGCATCTTCATAGGCTTGATTAAAATTATTCAGCTTTAGGTTCAATTCAGCTCTTAGTGTAAAATTATCAGACTTCGGATTTAGATTTAACAAATGAGTTAAGTCGAATATTAATCCATTAATTAGCTCAGGATTACTGTCAATTAATTTCTTCTTTATTTTTATCTTTGTTTCGTAAACGCGTTCATCCGAAGGGTTTAATCTAGTTACCTCATCAAAGTCTTTTAATGCTTCAAAAACAATGTTCATTTTTAGTTTAGCGTCTCCTCGTTCCAGGTAAGCTTGAAAAAATGTTGGTTTAAGGTTTATTGCTTCATTAAAATCATGTATTGCCTGCGCTAGCTGGCCTTGCTGTTTTTTTAAGATTCCGTTTTTATAGTATTGTTCAGCAGCTGCTTGGTTATTTACTGGCTGAGGATTTCCCATACGCTGCTCTAAACCGTCAAATTTGTTTTCTATTAGTTTTGTAATGCTTGATTCCAGAACTTTTGTTTTTTCGTCTATTATTTTTATGATTTCTTTATAATCTGCCTGTTTTTCCAAAGGTAATTGTATTATACATTGATGTGTTTTTATTAAGAAATTATTATACCACCCAGTTATTCTGTTAACCGCGTTATTGTCCAGAGCACTTAGGTATTTGTAATCACTGTTAACATTTAGTTTTAAATTAGATATGTCATTATGAAGTCCGATGTCTATTCTTTGGCTGTGATTTTCAAGCAGGTTAAGATAGTAATTAACATCTTTTAACTGTTTATTCAGCATTAAACTGTCGATAGCCGTACTTACAGTCTTAACAAAGGATTCTATTGTAAAACACGCTTCCTGCTTTGTTAACATTCTTAATTCAGACATTATTCTTCACCAAATATTGATTTGTCTATTATTTGTTTAAATAAATAGTTGTTGATTTTTAAATAATTATAATTTCCGATAGATTTTGTTTCTAAATATTTTTGCATCTGATTTAGCAAGTTGACAGTTATCTTAGTCATATTGCTCGAAAACTCAGGACTCAAGTTTTTTGTTAATGATTTATTATCCGGGTTGAAATTTAATCCATTTAGTATGCGTTCTAAATGACTGCTGAATCCGAAAGGGTCACCCAAGGCAGTCATGTTATTTTTTGCGGATAGTATATTGTTTGCAATGTCAAGATAGTTTGAATCTGGAGTGCTTAAATAGTACAGGATTATTAAGTCGTTTGTTAAATCATGTGTGAATGATTCGGGAGTTCCCGGGAAAAAAAATAATTCTTCAGTTTCAGATATTGAGCCAAGGAAGTCTTTGTCATATTGGGAGTAGTCAATTTTGTTCTCGCATCTAATGCATTCTTCACTCAAAGTAAACATTCCTTTTCCGCAGTTAGGACAGTATAATGGAAAAACCGGTTTTTTATAATCTTCAGGGGTATATTTGGGCTCCGCCTCTTTTTCTGCCTCATCAGTTATAGTTTTTTTTAATTTCTCAAAGTCTTCAATTATTTTACCTATAGGAGTCTTATCATAAGAATCTATATTCTCATTTCTAGGAATTTTTATTTTCTTGCCAGAAATAATCTTACCCACGAATAATTAGTCTAAATGTTTGATTTTAAATAATTATCTTTTAATAGCTTTAGGAGAGATATCTAAAACTTTGTCTACAAATTCATATTTGTAGGTCAACATAGTTTTTACACTCTTTAATATTTTTTGGTTGATGCTTTTTAGCACTAATCCATCAAATCCGAATTGGTTAAACATATTTAGCCAATTGTAGAAAGTTTTTTTTTACAAATACCCTGTTTTTTAATGATTTCATTAATGGATAATTTGTTTAATTCAAAATCTTTCAAAACATTTGATTAAAATTCAGTTGATTTCATATTTAATTAAATAAACCGCAGTGTAAAATGTCTATTAAATTAATAACACTATTCAGTGATTGTAACAGCTCACAACATTTGGCACATTATTTTGTGAGGTATATTTCTGCTGGTGTTTTATATTTTAGGCTTGTGTGGGGTTTGATAAAATTGTAATAATTTGCTGCTTCTTGTATGTCTGGAATTCTGTTCATTGTTGTTTTTATGGTTTGGAAGAATCTTTCTACTTTTCCTTGTGTTGTTGGTTTTCCTATTCCGCTCATTATGTGCTCTATTCCTTGTTCTTTGCAATATTGGTCGAATTGCGATTCTCCTTTTCTCATTGCGTAATATTGGCTTCCGTGGTCTGTTAGTATTTATTTTGGTTTTTGGTATTTGCTTATTGCTTGTTTTAATAATTCTATGCAATTTTCTGTTGTTGCTTTTGAATATAGGTTTATTCCTGTGCAAAACTTTGAATGATCATCAATATATGCTATTATGGATTTTCTTTTTAAATGGCTTATATCTGTTTGCCAGAGGCTGTTATTGTGTTTTTTTCCCAGCGGATGTAAGTTCTTTGCTTGCGTTTGAGATTATAATTTATTAATCCATTTGATTTTATTATTCTGTAAATTGTTGAATATCCAATTCTAATATTATTATTTTTTAAATATGCTTCAATCATTTCAGAACACCATCCATGTTTTTTTCTAATGTTTATAACTTGGTTGATTAATTCTTGAGAAGTTGTATGGATAATTTTTGGTTTTCTTGATTTATTTTCTAATCCTCTTATTCCTTCAGTTTTATAATTATTTAACCAATTATAAAAAGTTCTTCTTGGTATTTGGGCATGAGCGCAAATATTGGCAACTTTCCATCCCTGAAATTTCTTGTTTATACACCATTTTTTTAGCTTTAAAATATCTCTTTCCATGAAAGAAAGCATTAGTTAATTATAAATTAAAAGTGTGCCATATGTGGGTAAGTCTTACAACACTATTCAGTGATGAAAACGTTTTTAAATAAATTTTCTTCTTAAAAAGAGTATGAATAATGACAATATTTACTCAGATCTTGAAAAAGAATTATCTCCCTTTTACAATCAAACCAGCACAGAAACAGAAGCTACAATTGATAATATTAATCAATATTTGACTCCTTTTGCAACTTTAAAGTATTTTGTTGACAATGATACAGGAAAATTTTTATATATAAGGGATGAAAAAACAGGGCAATTCAAGGGATTAGACTATAAAAAAATAATTGAAAAGACTTCTGAATTCATTAAATATGATTCAAACAAAAAAGTTGATGAAGCCAAAACTAACGAGTACATTGATGAAGTTTTTGAAAAAACTAACAGGAATTTTCAGCAATTAAAGTTAATAAAAGATTTCGGAAATTATTCAAGGTTTCATTTCAAGTTCGGAAACGGGCAAGCATCATCTTATTTGCCTAAAATAGATTTTCATATAAGGATGATGAAAAATGTTTCAGAAGTAATGTCAATAAGTGGGGCTTATTTTGTAAATGCAGTGAATTCATTAAAAAACCTTGTTCCAGCTCAGTATAAAGCTCTTGAAGAAAAAATAATGTTAGTGAGGAAAAGCAAAGCAAGTGATGCTTTATGGATTAATGATTTTTTAAATGTAGCAGAAATTAAAGCCAAGCCTTTAACATCAGGATTTAATATGACTGAATACTTGGATAAAAAATTGCTTTGCTTAGTTTCAGGGCTTGATAAAATAACCTCTGAAGAATGCTCAAGGCCTTTAATGAATAACTCAAATGCAGAGTTTTCATATTCAACTTTAAGTTTTGGAATTTCTCCTGAAATTTTCAAAACATCAACCAATTTATCAGATGGATTGGTTGAATTTGCAAGAGAAAGAAAAATAACTCCTCAAAAAATTAAACAAAATGAATTAGCATATTACTTTACTCCTGAAATGCTTTCAAAACTTAATTGATTTTTTTCTTTAATTTCTTTTCCATTTCTTTGTTGAAAATATTCGCTTTTTTCAACAAATCGTCGTATTTTTTTCCTGCCAAATCAGTGAGTTTTCTGTGCTCAATGTTTTTGAATATTTCCTGCA
>JAQTTT010000035.1 GCA_028710615.1 Candidatus Nanoarchaeia archaeon | reverse complement strand
CCAATCAAATCACTAAGCCTTCTTTGAGTAAGGCAATCTATGCCATTTTTTACGCATAACTTCCTGTAAGATTCAAAAATTTCTCCAGTAAACACTGGAGTAACCCTGTTTTTAATAATTAATAAAGTTGCATAAAAAACCATTTTTGACTGAAGAGTCAAATTTTTAATAACCTCCATAACTGTATCTTTTTCAAGCTGCTTTTCAGCCAAATCAACAAATTCTTCAGTCAATGTTTTGTTGCTCCTTTCAGCCAATTCGCCTGAAACCCTTAAAAGAGCAATCGCCCTTCTTGCATCGCCATGCTGCTGAGCAGCATAAGCAGCGCACTTTGCAATAACAAGCTCATCAAAAGAATTGTCATTAAAAGCCAAAATAGCCCTTTGATCAAGAATTTCTTTAAGCTGAACAGCATCATAAGGAGAAAAAATAATTTCCTCCTCTCCTAAACTGCTTTTAACCCTTGGCTCCAAATTATTCTTAAAATTAATGTCATTGCTTATCCCAACAATTGTTATGCTTGAATTTTTCAAGCTCTCATTAATCCTTGTAAGATTATATAAAATATTATCTCCGCATTTATTAACCAAAACATCAATTTCATCAAGAATCAATATTACAAGATTTTTTGAGGCCTCAAGCGCTGAATTAAATTCAGCATAAACCTCATTTGTAGGAAGGCCTGTTGAAGGAATATCTTTCCCAAACTCCCTTGCCAATTGAGCAAGAATCCTGTATTCTGTATCAGCAACATTTTGAAGCTTGCAATTCAAATAAATTGATTTTAAAGGAATATTCCTTTTAGAAGAAATGTGCTCCATACTATTAATCACATTTTTTACAACCAATGTTTTTCCAGTCCCTGGCTTTCCATAAATAAATATGTTTGAAGGCTTAATATTTTTAAGGGAAGGAGCAAGAATTTGAGCAATAAGATTAACCTCTTGATCCCTATAAGAAATGCTTTCAGGAGTGAATTTTAATGTAAGAGCATCAGCATTCTTAAAAAGGGACTTTCTTTCAAGATACTCCTCAAAAAAATCAAACGCTGACTTTTGAACCATTATAAGTTCCAAATGAAAGACACCTTATAAATATTTCTGTAAAAAGATACACACATACACCTTTATTTCTTATAGAAAATAATAATCAAACAGCACACTTTCATATGGAAATTTATTATTTATTATTATTTATTTACTATATAGTAAATTAATATTAAAGAACAATTTAAAGCCTTTTTTCATTTTTTTTAAAATATTTTTTATAAAAAAAGCTTTAAACCCAATTTCCATATGAAATTAAGGAGTGTTTCATTTTTTTATATTTTTCAAAATAATAATTATTCCATATGAAATTAAGGGGGGAGAGGGTTAATATCCTTCAAAAAATCATTTAATTTATCTTTTGATATTTTTGAATTGGCATAATCTTTCAATTTTTCAATTCTTTTATTTATTTTTAATTTATCCATTTTTTTGCCTTGATTTGACAAAACATTGAATTTTTTTGTATAATTATCAATGTCTTTTTTTAATGAATCAGCCAATATTTTTATTTCACCACCCCAATCCATATTAATGTCTTTTTTTTCATAATTTTTCAATGAATTTTTTATTAATTCAATTTCTTTATAAGGCAAAGAAATATTTGCATAAGGACCAACAATA
Organism: Candidatus Nanoarchaeia archaeon; assembly: GCA_028710615.1. Lineage (GTDB taxonomy): Archaea > Nanobdellota > Nanobdellia > Tiddalikarchaeales > Tiddalikarchaeaceae > JAQTTT01. The sequence continues at coordinate 6,984 of JAQTTT010000035.1, read as the reverse complement.
TAATATATTTTTTCCACTTCATTACCCCAAGAATATTTTCCCATTTCTTTTTCAATCCTTAAAAGAATTATTTCTTCTTTTTCAATCCCTTTTTTAAGGTTATAATAAATAGTTCTTATATGAATATTTCCAAAAATATTCTTGTATATTTTATAAATTTCATAACCATATCCAATGTTCATATTTTTTAAAATTACAGCAATCCTATTCCTAATAATGCTTCCAACAGGCCTTCCTTTCATAATAAAGGATTTATTTGTTTAATATTTTTATATTTTTGCAATATTGCAAATAAATAGTTTTAAACCATTAAAAAACAATATAAAAGGTTTAAAAAGAAGGGGTTTTTTGTAAAGAGCAATGGAATATGAGCAAATAATCAGCAAAATAATAAAAGAAAAAGGAGTTTCTAAAGAAATCCTTGAATCAAAGATAAAAGACAAAATTTTGGAGCTTGACAACTTAATAAGCCAAGAAGGAGCAGCAAACATAATAGCCGGAGAATTAGGGGTGGATATTAATGAATCAGATTTATCTCAGGAAAGCGTTGAAATAAAAAAACTTTTGCCAATAATGAAAAATGTAAGCATTGCAGGAAAAGTAACAGATATTTATCCAATTTCTTCTTTTCAAAGGGAAGGAAAAGAGCAGGAAGTTGGCGCATTGTCTCTTAATGATGGAACTGGATTTGCAAGAGTGGTTTTTTGGAATGATTCAATAAGCCTTTTTAAAAACATTAAGCAGGGAGACTGCATTAAAATAATAAATGCATATATAAAAGAGAATAAATTTGGAAAAATAGAGGTTCATATAAGCTTTAGAAGCAAAGTAAGGATAAACCCGGAAGAAGAGGATTTTTCAAGCATTAAAATCTCAGCCAACAAAGTCCCTTGCGAAAAAATTGATTTGGCTGAAATAAAAAAAGATTCAGATATCAAAGTTTTTGGAATAATAGTCCAGTTATTCAAAAAAAATTGCTTTTTTACAGTGTGCCCGGAATGCAAAAAATCAGCAAAAGCAGAGGATGGAATATTCATGTGCAAAGAGCATGGAAGGATAATTCCTGAAAAAAAAATGTTTATTTCATATGTATTGGATGACGGAACAAGCAACATTAGGTGCACGAGCTTTGGATTTGACGCCGAGAAAATCCTTGGGATTTCAACGAAGCAAGCTGTTGAAATAGCAGACAAGCATGAGGATAATTCTTATCCAATAGAGCATTCAATGAATACTGTTATTGGAAAAGAAGTGATTATTTACGGAAAAACGCAATTCAATGATTTTTCAAATTCAATTGAAATAGTGTCAAACAAAATAATTGACAAAATAGATTATTCTTCTGAACTAAAAGAAATATATGAAGAATCAAAGTATGGGGACAAAAACTGATTATTTCATAAAAGTCTCAATCAATTTCAAAGAATATTCAAAAGGAGCATTGATAATTTTCAAAACATTTTTTTTCAATCCTGAAATCAAAAAAATGCTTGAAATAAAAACAAACAACAAAACATTAACCAATAATTTAACCATTTGGGATGACTCAATTTTAATTCCATCAATCAACCCGTTTATTTCATATAAATTAGCACTAGTGATGAAAATAAGGATTATGAATGCCACGCTAAACTGCGCAATAAATGAATTAAAATCAAAACCCATAATTGATTATTTTAAAAATATCTGTTTAAAAACATTACTTTATCTGCTTTATTCCCATTACTTCCCAAAAAATTATGCTTTCCCCTTCCCTTACTTTTTTTGCAACTTCAGGGTCCAAAGGCATGTCAAGCTCAAAAGTCTCGTAAGTTTCCATATCCATAACCTGAACCTTGTTTCCAGAAATGCTTAATACTTGAGCGTTTTTTTTGTCAATAACAGGGGATTCAACCCTTCCATGCCCGCTCATAGCAACAATCCTTTTTTTTCCATCAAAAACCCCTTCCCCCTCTATCCTGAATTTTGCATGCCCATGCTTTCCAGGAGCGCTGCTGGTAATATTTTTTACAACGCAAGGAACTCCATCAATTATTATGTATCTTCCAACCTTTACATCATGCAAATCAATAGGCCTGACTTCACTGCTCATAAAATATTCAAATCAATCATTCCTTTAAAAAGTTTATTCTAAAACAATAATTTAATTTTCAAAAAAAGCATTTAAAAAAAAAAAATATTATGCCTTATTTTTTAAAAACAAAATCATTCAATATTGTGCATTATTTTTAGGTCTTTTGAAAAAATTTCCAAATCTTTTGGAATTCTTATTTTTATCAAATCTTTCAGGCTTTTATTTTCCTCTTTTTTTTGGGCCCAAACCTTTGAATTAAACTCCAATATTTTTTTGGTGAATTTTGACAATTCATAATCCCCGGCTGTTGGAAATGGGCTTAAATGAATGCTTGTTTTTTTGCCAAACAACTCTTTGTATATTTTTTCAGAAACAATGGGAATAATTGGAGCAAGCAAAAGAATCAGCTTTTCAAAGCTTTCATAAATAGTGTACAAAGCGCTTGAATCATTTGAATAAGCCCTTTTTTTAACCATTTCCAAATAATTGCTTGCATAAGAATTAAACATAAATTCCCTTATGATTTTTATTCCAGAATTAAAATCATAAGAATCATATAATTTATCCGCTTTTTTAATAACAGAATTTAATTCATGCATTATCCATTTATCAGAAGGGCTTAATTTTGCAGGCTTTTTTGCTTTTTTAAATCCGCTGATAAATCTTGCAATATTCCATAATTTTGAATTAAAATTGCTTGTTCCCTTTATTCTTTCAGGGCTGCACCTAATATCCCCTTTAGTAATATCCCCTTCCAAAACACTCCAAATCCTTATATTTTCGCTTCCAAATTCTTTAACCAAATCCATTGGGTCAATTCCATTACCCTTGCTTTTGCTCATTTTATACCCTTTATCATCAACAACATGCTTATGAATCCAAACATGCTTAAAAGCAGGCTTTTTAGTCAATTGATAATTCCTAAGCAAAGTATAATAAAGCCATGTTCTCACTATTTCCTTTCCCTGAGGCCTTAAATTGCAAGGATAATTTTTGCTAAAAAAGCCATTATCATATTCATAACCCAAAATAAACATGTTGCTTATTGAAGAATCAAACCATGTGTCAAATATTCTTGTTTCACCCAGCCAATCATTGCTTTTGCATTCAGGGCATTTTTTCAAAGGGCAGGGGTCAATCCAAGGCCTTAAATATTTTCCAGTATCATTTACATACTTATATCCGCATTTTTTGCAGCTCCAAATTGGAATCTCTGTTGCATAATATCTTGTTCTTGAAACAGGCCAATCAATGCTGATTGAGCCAAACCAATCAATCAATAATTGCTTGTTTTCCTTTGAAAAAAATTCCATTTTATCAGAAATTTTTCTTATGTGCTCAACAAATTCCAATTGCTTGACATAATATTCCTTTAAAGCTATGAATTCAACAGGCGTTTTGCTTCTGTCGCAAATAGGATATTTGTGAACAATCTCTTTTTGAGATTTTAATAATTTTGCACCCTTTAAATCTTCAATAATTTTTGCCCTTGCTTCCGTTACCTTTAATCCAGCGTATTTTCCAGCCTTATCAGTCATTTTTCCAAATTTGTCAATTGAATATATTGGTGCCAATCCAAGCTCAATAAAAAGCCTTATATCTGAAGTGTCTCCAAAACTGCAAACCATCACTAATCCAGAGCCAAAATCCATGTCAGCGCTTTTATGGGGAATGATTTTTACTTCTTTATTGAATATAGGAACAATTGCATGCATTCCTTTCAATGAATCATATCTTTTGTCAAGAGGATTATAAATCACTGCCCTGCAGCTGCTTAATAATTCAGGCCGAGTTGTGCTGATAATTATTTCTTTTTTAGTCTCTTTAATTTTAAAAATTAAGTCATTCAAAAAAGCCTTTCCTTCCTTATAATCTATCTCGCTGTTTGCAATAGTTGTCTGGCAAACAGGGCAATAATTGGTTGGCTTGTCATCCTCATAAACCAATCCCATATCCCATATTTGCTTGAAAGTTTTTTGGGTAATGCTTCTGTAAAAATCGCTGTCAGTCAAATATTTGGCTCCAACTTTTTTAGATTCTTCAAAGCTGTTAAAGCTTATGCCCATTCTTTTCAATCCGCTGCTTGAAACATTGCTTGCTTCATCAAGCATTTCTTTGCACTTATTGATGAAGAATTCCCTACCAACCTCCCTAATATTAATATTGTATTTTTTTTCTGCCTGAAGCTCAATTGGCAATCCATTGCAATCCAAACCCAAAGGAAACAAAACTTCATATCCTTTCATTCTTTTATGCCTTGCTATCATATCCATTTGGCAAAAAGTGTAAGCATGCCCTATGTGAATCGGCGCATTAATGTATGGGGGAGGAGTGTCAATTGAGAAAACCTTTTTTTTTGAATTTTTGTCAAATTCATATAATTTTTTTCTGTGCCATTCATCAATGATTTCTTCTTCAAAAGAAACATCCCATCTTTTTTGCTCAATCATAATTTTACCTTTATTATTGCTGTTTTTAAACCTTTTTTTATTTTAAGGAATCTATTGCAAGCAAAACATCTTCTTTTAGCAAAGTTCTTCTTTTAGCATGCTTTGAGTAAATCCACGCCTTTTGCCCCAACTTAAGCGCAACATTTTCCAAATAATTCCTTAAAACTTCGCAAGATTCAACGCTTATTCTTTTGCATCCGGCTTTTTTTAAAAGATTTTCAGCAGACCTTATTGATACAATACCCATAAAAAAACAAAGCAGTTCATTTTTTAAAAACTTTTAAAAAAAATTTATAATAGGGGAAATCATCAGAATATCCAATGAATGCTGAAAAAAATGAAAAATATTTAAAAAATGGAAAAGTGATTGAGCTTTTAAAAAATTCCGCCTTAAGCGCCCACACAGACATAGTGTGCATTTCATTGTATAAAAATCTTGATTCAGCAAACAAATTTATTGAATTCATAAAGGATTTAAAAGACAAAAATGACGCTATAGTAAGCTCAATGGGAAAAACAACAATAACCCTCATACTTCATGAAAAATTTCTCAATCAGGCAAAAAACTTTTTTTCAAGCCAAATACAGGACATTAATGACAAATCAGGGGCAATATTTGTCAAATGCCCTAAAGAAGCAAACAGCACTCCAGGAGTGATTGCTTATGTTTCCTCTCTTTTTTCGGATGAAAACATTCCAATATATGAATTAATATCCTCATACACGGATTATGTCATAATATTGGATGAAAAGCACACATATAAAATGGCGGCTCATCTAAAAAAGGAATTCGGGTGCTAAAAAAATGAGCATACAAAAAACAATTAAAAAATTTTTAAGGGAGCAAAAAGTAAAATCCATACTAAAAGCAAGCAAAATAGGGGCAACAACAGACTTAGTTCTTTTTCAAATAAAAAGAAACAGCGCATCAACAGAAATTTATGACAATATAAAAACTGAATTCATAAAATCCAGCAACCATATAAGGGGGGTTGTTGGAGAAAGATACATTTCATTGCTTGCGAATGAGAACAAGCAGGATTACATAATGAATGCTTTTGAAGGAAATATCATATCATTTCAAAAAAGGGTTGCATGCATAGTTATGGACTGCTCAAAAATAGACAATGTTTCGGGAATAATAACATACATAACATCAGTTCTTGCTGAAAAAAACATCAATCTTCACGGCTTTTTCACAAGCCAAGATGACATAACAATAATAATTGATGAAGAAAAAGCCTTTGAATACGTTGATGAGCTTAAAAAAATACTAAAAAATTAAGAAAGGTTATACCTCAAAAAAGCTCCAATCCCCCCCATCATCTTTAATTGCTCGCCTTCAGGAGTTTGCTCAGAAACCAGCACAACCTCTGTATTGAAATTTTTTGAAAGCTCAATTATTTCATCAATCAATTCCTCAGGCATTGATTCAATTATCAAAACTTTTTGCGCAGCCCCCAAATTAATAGCTTCAACAACCTCTTTTTTTCCATAAGCAACCTTGTCATCCTTAGCCAACCTGCCGAAAAATTCCTGAATTATTTTCCTTTCAATAATAATGCTTTCTTGCGATAAAATTTCCTCGCTTTTATCAAGCAACTCTTTCAATCCATCCTCTCCAGCATAGCCAATATCCAAAGCGCCCAAAACCTTTTTTTTCAGCTCCCCGCTCAATGCAGGCTCATCCAAGAAACTATTCTTTGCCTGGCTCGGACCTCCGACAATTATGCCTTTCAATTCTTTTATAGGAAGCAAAACTTCATTAGCCTTTTTTGCAACCTCTTCATACCATGCCTCCATTAATCCAACGCGCACTCGCGAAAACCTTGCTGCGCTCTGGCCTCCGGCGCGCATTTTTCCAGGAACCATGCTATCCAGCACGGCCAAGGTTTTCATTGAGCTGCCTTTAACAACAGCTATGGCTGCATCATTATTATCCATGCAAATCAAAGCAAAAACATTTTTTTCCTCAATCATGTCTTTTAGAGGCTCAAGAATGAACCTGTTTTCAGTCCTGTAAATCCTTATGCTTAAAGGCATAGGCAACTCATCCAAAACAAAGCTATCAACATTCATTTTATTTGGATTCTGCTCCAAATCCCCAGTAAAAACAATCAACCCATTGTCAGGAGTTTTAACATATTTTTTAAGCTCAGCACTGGCTTTCTCAATGCTTGCCAAAACAGCCTTTCTTGTTTGCTTTGATTTAATATTGCTGCTTAAGCTTAATTCACTGGTAAGCTGAGACTTAGCAGTATTAATATCAAATCCTGCAGGAATGTAAAGGCTTACGAGCTCAGTTGCTGAAGCTCTTGCTTTTTCCAGCCTCTTGATAATTTTTCTCAATTCATACGCTTTTTCAGGACTAAGGCTCATATACTTATAACCACTAATTTCGCAGTTTTTAAAACCTTTACTTTTATCCAAGCCTTAAAATCATTGAATCCTTTGCAGCAA
>JAQTTT010000034.1 GCA_028710615.1 Candidatus Nanoarchaeia archaeon | reverse complement strand
TTTTCCAATTTACTGAGCGTTTTTTTCATTTCTTCTTCGCTTCCTCCGGGCAAATCCGTTCTTCCGATGAATCCGTTTCCAAATACTGCGTCTCCGCTGAATAATATTTTATGGTTTTTTTCATATAAGCAAATGCTTCCTTTTGTGTGCCCCGGAGCGCTCAGCACTTCAAAAGCGTAATTCCCTGTTATTATTTTTTCTTCTTGCTTTAATTCTTCGTCTATTTTAAAAAAATTCATTTTTTTTCCGCTCCATGAAGGAAAATGCTTGAATAAAAGGGATAAATCATCTTTTCCTTTTAAAGCCATTATTTTGCAACCCGTTCTTTGCTTGATTTTTTGAGCATAAAACGCGTGGTCTGGATGAAGGTGCGTTAAAATCAATAAATCAACGGGTTTTTTTAAATCAGCTCCTGCATCAATTAAAATCTTTTTTTTGTCATCCACGTAATATGAATTGCAAAATCCTTGGATTAAATGAATTTTCGGATAAACTTCAATCATTAAGTGTTTATAGTGAAAATTGCGTTAAAAATTTTGCTGTTCTATTTCCCTGAAAATTTTTTTTGCTGATTCAGGGTATTTTGTTCTCATGAATTTCGGAAATTTTTTGCAGAAAGAATCATAATCTTCGCAGAATTCATCGCTTATGATTTTAAAGCTCATTATGTGGGGAACGATTTGCTTTAATGAGGCTAATTCCATGTCAACTGCTTTCATGTTCATTTCTTGCGAGTCAAATAATTCTGAATAATATCTTTTTTCCTGAGGGCTTGCAAAGTTTTTGCAGGAAAGCACGCCCCCTTTTTTAAATGAATTATTAAAATTATTGAGCTTAAAATAATGAATCCTGCCGTTATCAATGATTGAAACTGTGTCCACTGACAAAATTTCCCCTAATTTTAAATCCTTGTCAATCGCTCCTGCTGTGCCTATGTTTACAAATAAATCGTATTTTTTTAAGTCAAGCAATTGCGCTGAAAAGAACGCGTTTTCAAGCCCTATTGCAGTGTTTATTATTGCGTTATTGTTTTTGTATTCGCTTATAACTGCCAGGGAAGATTTTCCTTTTTTAGTGCATGCATACATTGCTGAACTCCCCACTTTTTTGGATGGAATAAAAATTGCTTGGGTTTCACTGATTTCTGTTCCTGTGCTGATTTCATAATATTTCGTTTTTTCAGTTCCAAGCAAATTATCCAATTCTGCCAATTCAGAGCTCATTGCGCAGATAAAGCACGTGTTTTTCATGTATTGTTTATTAAAAAAAATCTTTTAAAAAATTATTCATTTTTAAGCTAAATGCTCTGAAATTAAACAATAAGTTTTTTAAATGGATAATTCTTGGTATCTATCATTATGGCAAGAATGCATTCAAGAGCGCGGGGCAAGAGCAAAAGCTCAAAGCCTTTGGTTAGCAGCGCGAAGCAATGGGTTAATTATTCGGCTGATGAGATTGAGAAATTGGTTGAAAAAATCGGAAAAACTGGCGCAAGAAGCGCGAAAGTTGGAAGGGTTTTAAGGGATTCTTATGGAATTCCAAGCGTGAAAGATTTGGCTAAAAAAAAGCTTAATGCTGTTCTTAAAAAAACTCAAAAGCAGGAATTGCCTGAGGATTTGTTCAATCTTTTAAAAAGGGCTGTTAAGGCAAAAAAGCATTTGGAGAAAAATAAAAAGGATGTTGGTTCAGACCATGGATTCAGGTTGATTGAAAGCAAGATTAAAAGATTGGTTAAGTATTATAAGTCAAAAAAAGTTTTGGAGCATTCATGGGTTTATAGCATTGAAAAGGCAAAATTATTGGTTGAGTGAGTCATGGCAGGCAAAAAAGTTTTAAAAAAAATCGGAAAAAAAAAGAAATGGTTTGACATTTCTTTGCCCGCAAATTTAAATGGAGGAATTTTTTCGCAGGGTTTTTGCGAAGCTCCTGAGGATTTGATTGGAAGGACAATTAATGTTTCATTGGGCGATGCAATTTCAAGCCCCATGAAAAAGCACATTAATCTTAAGCTGAAAATCACTTCAGTTAAAACAAGCATTGCCCAAACAGAGGTAAAAGCTTTGGAGGTTAATTCTGCTTATTTGCTTAGAAAATCAAAAAAGAACAGCAAAGTAAGCGCCAAAGCTTCAGGAAGCTCATCTGACGGCTTTAAAATTGATGCAAGCTTTTGCGTAATAACTTATGGGCATTGCATATCAACTGCAAAGAGCATTATGAGAAAAACGCTTAAGGATTATTTGCTTAAAACAATCAAGGAATCAAAGAAGGATGCTTTAATTGTGGGAGCAATAAACAATTCAATTGCCCTTAATGTTAAAAAAAGCCTTCATAAAATTTTTCCAGTAAAAAGCGTTGAGCTTGAAAAATTGAAAATATTATGAATGTTTCAGAAAGCGTGCTTCACGCTATTGGGAATACTCCTTTAATAAGGATTAATAAATTGATTAATAATTCTAAGGTAAGCGTTTTCGCCAAATTTGAAGGAAGCAATCCAACTGGAAGCATTAAAGACAGGATTGCTCTTAAAATGGTTGAGCAGGCTGAAATTGAGGGAAAATTAACAAAAGATAAGACAATTATTGAGGCTACGAGCGGAAACACAGGCATTTCTTTGTCAATGATTGGCGCTGTTAAAGGCTATAAAGTGGAGATTATTATGAGCGGAGCTGTAAGCATTGAGAGGCAGAAAATGATTCAGGCTTTTGGCTCAAAAATAACTTTGACCCCTAAAGAGTTGGGAACTGATGGAGCAAGAATGAAATTAAAAGAGCTGATGGAAAAAAATCCAGGCAAATATTTCACTACTGACCAATTCTCAAATAAATACAATAAGCTGGCGCATTATGCAAGCACTGGAAAAGAGATTTGGGAGCAAATGGATGGAAAGATTGATTACTTGGTTTGCGCTTTGGGCACGAGCGGCACAATAATGGGTGTTGGAAAATATTTAAAGGAAAAAAATCCGGATATTAAAATTGTCAGCGCCCATCCCATAAAAGGGCATTATATTCAGGGCTTGAAGAATATGAAAGAGGCCTTGGTTCCTGGATTGTATGATGAATCAATGATTGATGAGACAATAATGATTGAAAGCGAGAAAGCTTTTGAAACTGCAAGGAGGATTGCAAAAGAGGAGGGAATTTTTGCGGGAATGTCAAGCGGAGCAGCAATGCTTGCAGCAATAAAGCTTTGCGAAAAAATTGATTCAGGAAACGTTGTTGTCATTTTTCCTGACAGGGGAGAGAAGTATTTAAGCGCTGATTTATTCAGGATTTAATATAAATATCGAGGCTCTTTGATTGTTATTTCAAGGTCATTTTTAGGCTCAACTCTTGCTATTCCCAGCTCTCCTTCAATGCCTGATTCAAGGAAGTTTTCCTCGTCAATGATTATTTCAAAATAAGGGTGATAAAAGTTGCCTTTAAAGCAGAGCTTTTTCACGCCCAGCACATAATTGTTAAGCTTTCTGACTAATATGTTGGCTCTTTTTCTGCTTTCAATAACATAATATTTCATGCTCTTGAATCCTTGGCATTTTAGCATGAATAGGTTGAAATGAGTGTATTCCGCACTCACTATATTTAAGAATTTTTTTCCAACAATTATTTCAGCGCTTCCGTTTGTGTATAATTCTTCAAGGCTTAGTTTTTGCATATTTTTTGGTAAAAATTAAACATTTAAAAATCATTAGATATGCTTAAAAATGGCAGAAAATCAGTTATTATTTAATGTGCGGGCTTGTGGTTTAGCGGCTATGACGCCGCCTTGACGTGGCGGATGTCCCCGGTTCAAATCCGGGCAAGCCCATTGTTTTTTCCAATTAAGCATACTCTGCTGGCTTCGTGCTCATTAATAACTTTCCATCCTAATTCTTTGGCTAATTCTTGCGAAAAATCTTTTATTTCCTTGTGGGTGGGCATGTTTTCCCTTTTTAATCTTTCAACGCTTGAGCCTACATGCATGTAAGCTTTGGCTTCAACGAAGTCAGGCTCGCCCAATTTTATGATCTTGGCGTATTCTTTGGCGTTTTTAAGATTTAATCCTTTAACTAATGTTAATCTTATTACTCTTCTGGTTTTCAATTGCTTTAATGCTTTTATTGTTTCTAATAATTTATCAAAGCCTTTTTCGCCAAAATTGCTTTTCGTGATTTTTGCGTAATCTTTGGGGTTGCTTGCGGGCAATGTCACATATAATTGGGTGGGCAGGATTTTTAGGTTTTTTATTGCATTAGTATTCAATCCATTGGTGACCAAGAATGTAGTGAATCCTTGGCTGTGAAATTCTTTTATTAATTCTCCGATTTTAGGGTAAAGGGTTGGCTCGCCTGCCAAGCTGATTGCTGCCTGGTTGGGGTTGAATGCTTCTTCTAGCATTTTTTTATCAACTTTATCGTTTCCTTTGAATCCTATTAATAATTTTCTCTGCGCATTGATTGCGTCTTTTATTATTTTTTGGGGCTCATCAATAATCACTTTTTTCATTGAGTCAGAGACTGTGAATTCTGTGGGCCTCCAGCAGAAAACGCATGCGTGCTGGCACCAGGCAACAGCGGGAGTCATTTGAAGGCATCTGTGGCTTTTTATTCCGTAAAACTTTTCTTTGTAGCAAACCCCTTTGCCTGTTAATGAATTCCTTGTCCAGTTGCAAATTTTTACTGCACTATGATTCCCGACAATTGAATACCTTTTTTTTCTGTAAACCTCTTTATCCATAAAGTATTTTAATAAGCTCTTTTATTAAATATTTTGATGATTTTAGGAAAGCATTGGGCGTTGTGCGAAGTTACTGAGCATTATTCTTTTATTGAAGCTTTCAGCCCTTTTGCTTACTTGTCCAAAGAATTGTGCGATAATCTGGTTTTTTTAAAGCCTTATTCATGCGATTTAGTGGTTGATAAAAAAAAGTACGAATTTAACGTATTGCCTTTAACTGATGAGCAAAAAAAGCCTGAGAATAAAAGCATTTTTTATTCAACACATGAAATAAGCATTCCAAGCGAATTCTTTGAATTAATCTCTGAATCCTTGGATAATGCATGCCTTGTCAGAACTGATATTTTTTAAAATAATGGGGTGCCTGTCATTTCTTTGGGCTGCTTAATGTTTAATAATTTAAGTATTGTTGGCGCAACGTCTTTTAATCCCATTCCTTTTTTTAATTTGATTTTTTTCATATTATTTGACGCTAAAATGCATGGAACTGGGTTGATTGTGTGGCTGGTTTTCCATTCAATCCTTTGGTCCTCTGCATTGCCGTGGTCAGCAATGATGAGTATTGCGTAATTCTTTTCCAAACCCGCTTTGACAATTTTCTCAACAGCCTGGTCAACTGCTTTCACAGCCTTAATTATTGCGGAAGTTATGCCTGTATGCCCCACCATGTCGCAATTGACTAAATTCGCAACTATTAAATCATAATTTTTTTCCTTAACATTTTTTACCAATTCTTCTGCTATTAATGCGGCGCTCATCTCTGGCTGCAAATCATAAGTTGCGACTTTGGGGCTTGGAATTAAAATCCTGTCTTCGCCTATTTCCGGCGTTTCTTTTTGGCCGTTGAAAAAAAATGTTACGTGCGCATATTTTTCTGTTTCGCTGATTCTTAATTGCCTTAATCCTGTGCTTGAAACAATTTCTCCCAATAATTTTTTGGGCTCAGAATATTTGAATGCGCTTAAAAAATTTTGAGAATAATAATAATTAGTCATGCCTACAAATAATAATTTTTTATAATCCCTTTCAAATCCTGCGAATCCGGGCTCAACTATTGCCTGCGTTAACTGCCTTGGCCTGTCAGTCCTGTAATTGAAAAAAATGATTGAATCGTTTTCATTTAATCCGGCATATCCCTGCATTTTAACCGGCTTTATGAATTCATCAGTTTCGCCTGAAAAATATTTTTCTTTTAATGCTTTTATTGGATTAGTGAATTCAGGAGCTATTCCGGAATTTATGCAGTCATATGCTTTTTTTGTTCTTTCCCATCTTTTATCCCTGTCCATTGCATAGTATCTTCCTGTAATTGAAGCTATGGCTCCTATTTTTTCTTTTTTTAGCAATTTCATTATTTCTTTCAAATGCTTTAATCCTTCATTTACTGGAGCATCCCTTCCGTCAGTGAAGCAGTGGATTAATAATTTTTTGACTTTGTTGGTTTTTGCCATTTTAATCAATGCTTTTAAGTGGTCTGTATGGCTGTGAACTCCTTGGGTTTGAAACAAGCCCATGATGTGCAATGTTGAGTTCTGCTTTTTTGCATTCTCAATGGCGCTTAATAATTCCTTGTTGTTGAAGAATTCTTTTGACTTTATTGAATGGTTTATTTTTTCAAGGGATTGAAGTATTATTCTGCCTGAGCCAATTGTTAAATGCCCTACTTCACTGTTTCCTTGGAATCCTTTAGGCAATCCCACTGCTTGTCCGCTTGCTTTCAGCAAAGTGTTGGGATAATTTTTAATCAAATGATTGTGAAATTCAGGTTTTGCTTTTGCTATCGCGTTTTTATCCTTTGATTTCCTGTATCCCCAGCCATCCCTTATTAATAGAATAGTTTTCATAATTCGTAGCCTGACAATTCTTCAATCCTGATTAATCTGTTGTATTTGCTTGTTCTTTCGCTTCTGCTTGGAGCTCCTGACTTGATTTGCTCAGAGCTTATTCCTGCTGCGAAATCAGCAATGTAGTCGTCCTCTGTTTCTCCGCTTCTGTGGCTAACCATTATTTTAAGGCCGCCAGCCCTTGCAATCTTGGCTGATTTTATTGATTCAGTTATTGTGCCTATCTGGTTGATTTTTAATAAAAGGCAATTGCAGGATTTGAGATTTATTGCTTTTTTTATTCTTTCGGCGTTAGTGACTAATAAGTCATCGCCCACTATTTGAACTTTTTTTCCCATTCTTTTTGTGATTTCTGAAAATGATTTCCAGTCATCCTCTGAAAAAGGGTCTTCTATTGAATATATTGGGTATTTGCCAGCCAATTCTTCATAGTAATCAAGCAATTCATCAGCGCTCATCATTAATGCTTTTTTTGATTTGAAATTTAAATTGTATTTTCCGTTAAAAAGCATTTCATTCGCTGCGCAATCAAGATTAATATCCATTAATCCTTGCAATTTTTTTGAGATTATTGAGCTGTTTATTAAATCAAGCGCCTGGTTTGCAGTGCTTATTTGCGGAGCAAAACCCCCTTCATCTCCCACATTAATTGCGCTTAATCCGTAATTTTTAATAAGCATTGATTTTAATTCATGATAAACTTCGCATGACTGAATCATTGCTTGCTTGAAGCTTTTTGCTTTTTTTGGATATATCATGAATTCCTGAAATCCTAATTCATTGCCAGCATGCGCTCCTCCATTAATTATGTTGAGCGAGGGCGTTGGCAACCTGTTTTTTTTTGTTTTTGACAATTCCTTAATATATTCATACAATTCCTGATTATTCGCTGATGCTCCTGCCCTTGAAACTGCCATGCTAACGCTTAATATTGCGTTTGCTCCTAAATTTGACTTATTAGCGGTGCCGTCTAATTTAATCATTATATTATCTATTGCTCTTTGGTCAGTCTCATCCATTCCTTTGATTTCTTTGCTTATTATTGAATTAACATTATTAACTGCTTTTAACACTCCTTTTCCATTAAGCCTGGTTAAATCATTGTCTCTTAATTCAACTGCTTCGTAGGCGCCTTTGCTTGCTCCGCTTGGAACCATTGCCTTAAAAACTCCCTTCTTGGTCTTGACTTCTGCTTCAATTGTGGGGTTTCCCCTGCTGTCCAATAATTCCCTTGCTTTTATGCCCAGAATCATATAGTTAATTAATCTCATCAAGCATTTAAAATTATTATTGATTGGCAATTTTTTTATAATCCAAGATTTCAACTATTTAATTAATAGGGCTTGTAGCTCAGCAGTTAGAGCGTCACGTTCGCAACGTGAAGGCCCTGGGTTCGAATCCCAGCAAGTCCAAATAAAAGTTTAAAAACCTTAAAATTTATTATTTAATTTATTCGCAGCTGTGGTATAGTGGCAGAATACGAGCTTGCCAAGCTTGAGACCCGGGTTCAATCCCCGGCAGCTGCAAATTTTTTTAAAACGAGGGCAATTACTTTTTTTCATGAAAAAATGGCTTTTATTAAGTATTTTATTATTATTGCCTGCCTGCTTTTCTTGCTACTCAAGCGCTGTCACAATACAGGCGGAAAACAATTTAGAGACTGTTTACGCAATGCTTTTGATTGAATCAAGGTATAATTTCTTTGATGATGACATGTCTTTCTCCTATTATGCTTTGAATGATTCTTCTGCAAAAATAAAAATCAATGAATCTTCAATAATTATTCAATCTTTTAATGAATCAACTGATTGGGGCAATTTATTGAAAAATGAGCTTTATGAATTATGGAGTTATAATGCAACCTCTTTAAGCGAGGAAGACATCATTTTTCTTTCAATAAAAGGGTGCTGCGGAAATTATGAAAATGGAATATTCACTGAAGACAGCAATGAATGCGGCAATGAAATTATTATTCCCTTAAAGGATGATTCTGGAAAGCTTGCAATATATCTTTCAATCATCCCTTTTTTGATAATCCTCGGGTATTTTGCGCGCACTGATTACAGGAAGCATTTGGCTTTTGCTCTTGGAGCTTTGGGCTGGTTTGCTGCTTTTGTTTTAAGGCTTCCTTTGCTTGAAATGATCCCTCTTGCATGGGGTTTTTGGGCAATGCTTTTAATTCCTTCATTATTAGCTGGTTTATTTGAGGAAAGCGTGAGAT
>JAQTTT010000033.1 GCA_028710615.1 Candidatus Nanoarchaeia archaeon | reverse complement strand
TTGGTTAATAAAAATGCTTATTACATATTACATAAAATTTATATTAATAATAATAAATAATCAGGGATTAATGATTATGGAAAAAAATAATGGAATCAAATAATGAATTCTATAAATTATTAAATTCTGTTAATAATGAAATAAATGATTTTCTATTAAGCGCACATAATTAGATTCCGAGATTAATTATATTAAAATGTGTTAAAGTAGTCTCAGTAAAAATGAGGCTAAGCTTGGTTGTATTAAGGGCTAAGTTATATATTGCAAATAATTCATCATTAAAGGAGTCATTCTGTTCTATTAAACTGTCATTAAGATTGAACGTATTATAATTTTGCCCTTCAGAATTCACCAATACAAACATTGGTGCTATTGTTTTGTTTACAGATGAAAGATTTGCGTAGATTAAAAGAAAGAAGCCGTCAGTTATATAAGTCATATTTGCAGTGGTTATATTTGGCTGATTTACTATCCTTGTAATTGAAATATTATATTCAGGATTGCTTGGGAGGGAAAATGATTCAGTAAGATTATAATATTCATAAGTTTCTGTTCCATTCTGGATATTATTGTATATTCCTATAATTATGCATAATATTGCTATGATGATTGCTTTTTTTTTGCCGGATAAATTGATAATACTTTTTGGCAAAAAGATAAAAATGGCTATCAGGAAATATGATGCTGTTGGGACAATGTTTGATCTTGATAAAGAAATTAAAGAAAAAATTATGAACATTATTCCGAAAATAGTCTTCAAATCCATTCATTTAAGTTTATCTTCGCAAAATAAAAACATGCTGTTTTAATAATCAAAAGGAAAATGCAAGAAAAGAATGGCTCCGAGCAGGAATTTTAATCCGGGCCAGCAGGGCTGCAATTCATTATATTGGCAATTGCCGGAAATAAATTAGGGAAGCATTATCCAATAATTATTTAATGGGCTGTGATTAAAATTATTAATGGCAAAAATGATTGATTCCATAAAGTTATTCAATAATGCCAAAATAAGGGCAAAATGGTATGAAAACCAGGAAGAATGGTATTTTTCAATAATAGATGTTGTTGCTGTATTGACTGAAAGCGATCGTCCAAGAAAATATTGGAATGATATTAAATCTAAATTAAAAGCAGAGGGAAGCGAGTTGTCCGAAAAAATCGGACAACTGAAATTGCGGTCTTCAGATGGAAAATATTATCTTACTGATGTTGCAACAACTGAGCAAATTTTAAGGTTAATTCAATCAATTCCTTCCAAAAAAGCTGAGCCCTTCAAAATATGGCTGGCAAAAGTGGGAAATGAGCGAATTAATGAAACTCAAGACCCTGAATTGGCAATAAATCGGGCAATGCAGACTTATTTGCAAAAAGGATATTCAAAAGAATGGATAAACCAAAGATTGAAAACTATTGAAGTAAGAAAGGAATTGACTGATGAATGGAGAAATTCAGGGATTGAAAAGCAATCAGATTTTGGAATTTTAACCAATGAGATAACAAAGGCATGGTCAGGCATGACTGTTCAAGAATATAAAAAATTTGAATTGAATGAATAAAAATGGGTTCCGAGCCGGAATCGTATAAATTTTGCAGATTCCTTACTTTAGTGAAATCTTTTGATTGAATATATAATCCATTATATATTCAATTATATTTTAAGGATAAAATGATGATTAATAAATCTAACCAATGGATAAAAATTAATTGCCAATATTTAAAAATGAAAAATTATAGTTAAAAACTATGATTGAATCCACATTTGGACTTTTAAAACCAGATGCTGTTGATAGAAATCTTGATCAGATTATTTTTTCTAAGATTTTAAAATGTAATTTAATTATTGATAATAAAAAAAAATTAACTCTTACTAAATTTGATGTTGAATATATTTATGGACATAATTTAGGCCAAAGTTTCTGGAATGATTATGTGAATTATATGACTTGTGGGCCTATTGTTGGATTTATAGTTAATGGTGAATCTGCGATTTCTAATCTAAATAATCTTGTTGGTTATTATATTCCTAATTTAGCAAAAGAAGGAACAATTAGAAAAGAGTTAGGTATACATGATTATTTTAAAAAGTATAAATGCTTTCAAAATATTATTCATTCTTCCGTTAATCAGGAGAAAGCTGAATATGAATTAAGGTGGTTTAATGAAAAAAGTAGGTAATGTGGTAGTTGCAGTAAAATGTAAAGATGAATATTTATTATTACAACGTTCTGGTATTGAAACAAATTCAATTTTTATTGAATTTCCCGCAGGTAAAGTTGAAGAAAGAGAAGAACCCTTAAAGGCAGGCTTAAGAGAATTAGAAGAAGAAACAGGCTTAAAATTAACTGAATCTGATGTTTCATTTGTAGGTATAACTTATAGGCCAAAAATTAATTCAGGAAAATTGGTTGAATCAACAATGTTTTTAGCAGAATTTGAAGAAAAGCCAAAAATTAAAATTAGTGAAGAACATGATACTTTTATATGGAATAATATTAATCAAATAAAAGAGTTAAAAAATTTAGGCTTTGAATCTACAAGATGTTTAAATATGATTAATTCAAATAATATATTTAATTCTCTAAAAAAAGAAATAAGAAAGGAATTTGAGGTTAATTTCAATAAAGATGAGATAGGTATTTATTTAGTTGGTTCAGTTTCAAGACAAGATTTTCTAAAAGACTGGAGTGATATTGATGTTATTGTTTATTTTAAGAAATTGGATGTTGAACTTTCAGATTTAATAAAATTAAGAAAAATAAGTATGAATTTAAATAAATTGGGACATCAATTTTGGTTTAAGGTTCATTCACCAAAGGATTTTCCAAAAACTTACTCAGATAGATTAGTGATGAATTATTTTAATGATGGTAAGCAAATATATGGAATTAATGTTAAAGATATAATAAAAAAAGATTTTGAAGCTGCTAAAGAATTAATTATAAAACAAGGAAAAAGTAAAAATAAATTATTTGAATTTTCTCCACGTTTTATGTATAGATGTTATATGACTGGAACCCACACTGAAGATCCTACTTTTGGTTCAGTTCATATTAATATGAAATATATAACAAATACGCATGGAAATGAATTAAGGATAGCAAAATTAATAGATTTAGTTTTAGATACTTGTTATTTTTTATCATTTAATAAAAACATGATTCCATCATGTGATAAATTTGAATCATCTTCAGTATTTGCTTTCCAATTTGATAATTTAATTCCATTTAAATTATTAAGAATAAGAGAAGAAGAATGGTTAAAGGATTCAGAGTATTTATCATCAGAAAAAATAAAAGAAGTAGAAGAATTATGTTTTGATTTTTTTGAAAATGTTTATCCAAAACTAGCTGAGAATGAATAAAAATGGGTTCCGAGCCGGAATTTGAATCCGGGCCAGCAGGGCCACAACCTGCTATCCTACCAAGCTAGACTACTCGGAACAAATGTTGAATAATATTAAAGGAGTTGTTTGGTTTTAAAAAAATTTGCTTTGCCTGACAATTCCTGCATTTCTTTTCATGGATGGAGATTAAATTTTTGCATTTTGGGCAAGCCCTTTATTCAAAGATTTTTTAAATAAATATCTCAAATAATAGGTAATGGAGCATAGGAAGGAATTATTGACTATTTTTTCAATAATGTTCACAGAGCATTTGGGCTGGAGCCTAATATTGCCTTTTTTGCCGTATTATGTCAAAAGCTTTGGAGTAAGCTCTATTTACGTAGGATTAATCATTGCAACATTCTCTTTTTTTCAGTTCTTTTCAGCGCCCATTATAGGCAAATTAAGCGACAAATTCGGAAGAAAACCATTAATCATTATGAGCCAATTGGCAACAGCAACAGGATTTTTAATATTGGGTTTCGCGAATTCAGTATTTATGATATTTTTATCAAGAGTGATTGACGGATTATTGGGTAGCAACATGACTTTAACCAATGCTTACATCTCAGATATCACCAAAGGCAAGGAAAGGCTTAAAATTTACGGCTATTCTGGAATAATCTTCAGCTTAGGAATGTTTATTGGGCCAGCAATTGGAGGATTCTTGGCAACCATTGATTATTCAATCCCTGCATTCTTGGCATTCTTCATATCATTAATAACGCTGGCTTTGACAATTATTTTTTTAAAAGAAACAGTCAAAGTTTCAAAAAATGTTGAAATTAAATCCAAAGATTTCTTTCCTGTTAAAGACTTTGTGCAAGGATTAAAAAACCCTGTTTTGAAAAGCATTTTTTTTGAATTCTTCTTTTTCATCTTTTCATTTAGCATGCTAACCTCTTCAATGGCCTTGTTTTCAGAATCCCAGTTAAAGATAGGGCCTGACACTATAGGCTTGCTCTTCATGTTTATAGGAAGCGTTAGAATCATTTTCCAAGCATTAATATTTCCAAGGCTTGCAAATAAATTCAGCCAAGATTCTTTAACAATTGCGGGATTATTAATGCTTATAACCGGATTAGTTAATATTTATTTCGTGAATTCAGTTGCAGCTCTGTTTATATCTTTTTTCTTTTTTTCAATAGGAGGAGCTTTGAGCAGGCCTTCAATGCTTAGCAGCATAAGCAATAAGGCAAAAGATGATGAGCGCGGAAAAATAATGGGAGTGTTTGATTCTTTGTCAAGCATTTCAATGATTATTGCGCCAATAATCGGAGCATTCATAATTGATAATTATTACCCTGGAACCATTGGATTAATTGCTGCAGCTTTTATGATTATTTCTTTAATTTTTGAATTATTGGAAATAAAAAAGAAAAAAGAAGAAATTAAATTGATTCATTAATCCAGTCAACTAAGGCGGATTTTGGAACATAACCCATCATTTGAGCTATGATTTTGCCGTTTTTGAAGATTTTAAGCGAAGGAATTGACATTACGCCGTATTCTGATGCAGTTTTATGGCAATTTTCAGTATCAGCCTTGGCAACTACTAATTTTTTATCCATTTCTTTGGCAATTTCTTCAATTATTGGGCTTAGCATATTGCATGGCGGGCACCATGTTGCCCAGAAATCCACTAATACCGGGATTTTTTTTGATTTTTCAAGAACTTCCTCTTTAAAGTTTTGGTCAGTGACAGTTATTTCCATCAATTATTTTATAGTTCTCTTATTTAAAATTATTGCTAAAGGAATAATTATTTAATAATCAATTATTACCTATTATATTGAGCAGCTGTGGTTCAGGGGCAGGATATGAGCTTCCCAAGCTTAAGACCCGGGTTCGAATCCCGGCAGCTGCAAAGATTAATTTGAAGATATGTGGCTTATTAGCTCTGTCGCAACCGCATTATTTCTTATTCCGCTTAAGTAATAATTTTTGCTGTTTATTGTTTCAATGTAAATATTCGTTATTCCCAACAATTTTTCAAACAATGTTTCGCACTGCCCGACTTTTTTTATTTCTTTGTAGCTTATTCTGCTTGAGCAGTCAGCTTCTTTAATGTATAAATGCTTTTTAAGCAAAAAGTAATTCGTTGTTTTCCATTTATACGGAAGGAATAATACTGAAAAGAATAATATAATTATTGACATGTTTAAGAAAAAATTCATTAAAGAGAAATAGAATGTATTGAATCTCAGGAATGTTGCAGTCATTAAAAAAGAGGCGAACAAGAAAAAAAAGCCGTATTTAATGAACCAATACAGCATTACCCTTTTTTTAGGCTTATATTCTTTCATATTAGCAATAAATAGGCTGCGACTCCGCCAATCGCCACGATTAAAACAGCAATTATTGCGATTATTATTTTTTTATTGCTTTTTCTTTTGGTGGTGACAGTTTCTTCTTCCCCGCCTTTAAAAATGGATTCATCATAAGACATTTTAATGCTTTCCCCATTTTTTTCCTTTTTTCCGTTATTTATATTAAAAATAGGAGTTTCTCCCAAGATTTTACCGCCTTTAAAAAATTCTTTTTCCAATTCTTTATTGTCCGGATTAATAGCTTTGACTGCAGAGCTTTCGATTTTATCATCCAGAATCATAAGCTTTGATTTATAGAATTCAGGAAATTTTTCTTTGTAAAAATCCATGTATTTTTTAAATTCAGGGCTTCCTTGCTCTTTGAATTTTTTTATTTTTTCAATTATTTCTGATTCGCTTGCCATATTCATTTAATAAATAGCCACTCATTTATAAATTATTTTGTAATGTATTTAAATGAGCGCTGCGTATTGTTTAATTCATGCAAGCAGCAGTGGAGCAGCTAAAAAAGCTTTTAAGCATAGAGGACAAAGATATCAGCGTTCCTCCAAATCCTGAAATGGGGGATTTATCCACTAATATAGCTTTTAAGCTAAGCAAAGAAAAAAAAGAGAATCCCAATATTACTGCAATTAATCTCATGAGCACTATTGATTTGTCAAAAACTATTTTTTTAAAAGCCAAAGCTTTTGGCCCGTACATTAATTTTTTCATTGATTACGAGAAATTGGCAAAAAAAACAATAAAAGAGGCTTTGATAAAAAATTATGGCTTGCTAAAAAAGTCAAATAAAAATGTTTTAATTGAGTTTCCAAACCCAAACACGAATAAGCCCTTTCATTTGGGGCATTTGCTTCAAATTTTGTTAGGGACTTCTTTGTCAAGAATAATTGAATCTCAGGGATTCAATGTTAAAAGATTAAATGTCTACAATGACAGGGGAATTCACATTTGCCAATCAATGGTTGCTTACAAAAAATGGGGAAAAGGCAAAAAACCGAATAAAAAGCCTGACCATTTTGTTGGGGATTATTATGTGATGTTTAATTCAAAAAAAAATGAAGGATTAATCAAAGAGGCTGAGCAAATGCTGATTGACTGGGAAAATGGCGATAAAAAAGTCATGGCTTTATGGAAAAAGATGAACGCGTGGGCTTACAAAGGATTCAATGAAACCTTTGCCAAGATAGGCATAGACAAGTATGATAAAATCTATCATGAAAGCGATTTTTATGCAAATGGGAAAGACATTGTTTTGAATGGCCATAAGCAGGGAGTTTTCAAAAAAGAGGATGACGGCGCAATTTATTGCGAAATGAATGACGGCTCTAAAAAATATTTGCTTAGAAAAAATTCAACATCATTGTATATTACGCAGGATTTGGCTTTGGCTAAATTGAAAGAAAAGGATTTTTCATTTGAGCAGTCAATTTATATGACAAGCAATGAGCAAAATCATTATTTTGGGCAATTGTTTGAAATTCTTGAAAAATTGGGCTTAAAATCAGCAGAAAAATTAAAGCATATTGGCACTGGATACATTTCTCTGCCTTCCGGCAAAATGAAAAGCAGGGAGGGCAAAATAGTTGATGTTGACAATTTGATTGATGAAATCAATATTCTCGCGCTAAAAGAGGTTAAGAAACGAAAATCAAAAATCAGCAAAAAAGAAATTGAAAAAATAGCTCTTTCAGCAATCAAATACCACATTCTTAAAACCACGAGCTCTAAAGACACTGTTTTTAATCCTGAAGAATCAATCAGCTTTGAAGGAAACACGGGCCCGTACATTCTTTACTCAATAGTGAGAGCAAAAAAAATAATCACGAAGTCAAGCAAAAAAAGCATTGATTTTGACGCAAAAACCTTTGAATCTTTTGAGGAAAAAGAATTGATAAAATCATTGTTTTCATTCCCTGATGCTGTTAAAAAAAGCTATGAAGCCATGTCTCCGCACATTTTATGCTCTCAAGCGTATTCAATGGCAAAAGCGTTCAATTCTTTTTACGAAAAATGCCCCATATTGAATGCTGAAAATGCCAAGCAAAAATCTGCCAGATTGCTTTTGTCAAAAGCTTTTGTCAATGTTATGGAGAAAAGCATGCATTTGCTTGGAATTGAAACAGTAAAAGAAATGTGAATTACATGCTGATTAATGCATAGACTATTATGAAATAAATTATTATTGATGACACATCCGAGACTATTGCTGCAAAAGGCCCGCTTCCGTTTGCAGGGTCTGCTTTCATCAAGCTAATGCCGTAAGTAATAGTTACTGAGAGCAAACTGCTTACAAATAGAGTCAATGCCATTGATAAAGCAATTATCAGTGCCATTAAGGCATTATGCCAAAAAAACGAAATCAGGAAAAATATTAAAAAACCTATCATTAATCCCAGAAATAATCCAACAGCGCCCACATTTAAAAAATATTTTTTAAAATCAATTTGCTCCTCCATCATTGCCAAATCCCTTGTTAAAAGCGTTTGGTGCTGGCTCGCTATTGCTCCGCTCATATAAACTATTGCAGGTATGAAAAACGCGATGATTAAGTGCTCTGAAAGCATTTCTTCAAATAAATTTATGAATCCTGCAGCAAAAGTTATGCCCAATAATCCTATAACCAGCCAAGGAAGCCTTAATTTAATTGATTTCATAAAAGGGATTTCTGAAGCGCTTTTATATTCCAAAACATTGTCATGCACACCGGATAATCCAAGAATATTTTTTGAAAAATCTTTTTTTAAAACAGACAGTATTTTGTCGCTTGGAACAACGCCCAAAAAAGCGCATTTTTTTATCACAGGAATTGCCTTGATGTTCTTTTTAATGATTAAGTCTGCAACATCATCTTCTCTTGTTTCAGGCAGCACATAAGAATAATTAATCCTCATTAAATCCTTCATTAATGAATCGTCTTTTGAAAACAACAATTTTTTTATTGAAACTATTCCTAAAAGCCTCTCAGATTCAATAATATAAACATAGTTAACAGTGTCAAAATCTTCCTTGTTTTTTCTGATTCTTAAAATAACTTCTTTTGCTTTTTCATTTTTTAAGGCAACAGGCACCTTTGAAGTCATTATTCTTCCAGCAGTATTCAAAGGATAAGATTTGTTTGCATCATTCATGCTTTTTAATTAATCGCCAATGTTTTTAAAAGATTTTTAATGAATGCCAATTTTTTAAAATACAAAATTTTTAAATATTTATCATTAAATTGCTCCAGTAGCTCAACGGTCAGAGCGCCGCTTTCGTAAAGCGGAGGCTAAGAGTTCAATTCTCTTCTGG
>JAQTTT010000032.1 GCA_028710615.1 Candidatus Nanoarchaeia archaeon | reverse complement strand
AGAAGAAAAAAGCAAAGCAGACTTCAAGGTTCAAAGCGCGCTTAATTTAACATTTAAAGAGAATTATTTTGATTTAATAATGGATTTTGGATGCTTCCATCATTTAAGAAAAAATCAATGGAGCAAATATGAAATGCAGGTTTTAAGGGCTTTAAAGCCCAAAGCGCATTTCATTATATACTGCTTTAGCAAGGAATCAAAAGAAACAGGCAATTATTCAAAAGGAAAAGATTACAGCATTAGAAACAAGGCATACAACAGGTATTTCAGCCAAAAAGATTTGCAGAAAATTTTCGGAAAGCATTTCAAAATAATCAAAAAGAAAACAATAAAAGAAAAAGGAAGATTGCTCGCATTCAATTTGGCGCTAATGCAAAGAATATAAAAATAAAGGGCATTAATTATTATCCATGTTTGATTCATGCGTTTTGTTCAATGTTGACGAATCCCTGAAAAAAAGGCTGAAAATATTTTCGTCAAGCGCGAAAATAAAAGAAAAATTGGATTTTAAAAAAACGGACCTGGTTTTTTTCAGCCCCAAAACTGAGCAAGACTTGAAAACAGCAGTGAATATGGCTCTGCCTTATGGAATAATAAATTCTGAAAACATTCATGGCAAAGATTCTTTGCATTTCATAAAATCAGGGATTGATGATTCAATTGCAAAAGAAATGGGAAAAAAAAAGATTGCAATAGTTTTTAATTTAAGCCTTTTATTGAAAAGCGCGCCCCCCAAAAGAGCGCTCATCATAAGGAGGATGAAAGAAAACATGAAAAAAGCAGTCAAGTTTGACGTGCCAGTATTGTTTGCAAGCTTAGCCGAGAATGAGTATGAACTGTTCAACGGAGAGCAGATAAAAGCTTGGGCGCAATACTTTGGAATTGACAATTTCAGCAGGGCAAAAACAAGCTTTAATAAAATATTTATTTCAAAATTTTAATTTTATCATAATATTCAGACATTTTGTTGAATAACCTTTGCGCAAGCGTTTCGCTGAAACGGAATGCAACATCAATAAGGAATTTGTATTTTTCCATTGATTCTGCAATTAAATCAATGTATTTAATGTATGCTTCAATTTTTTCTTCCCCAGATTTTTCATTAAAAGATGATTTTTCGCGGGATAAAACAATTTCCAATTCATTCATCTGCCTTGAAAAATCCGGCTTATTCGCTTCGCGCGAACTGAAATACCTCTTTATCCCCTCTTTTTCTTTATTATACTCTGATATCTCCATCCCTTTTTTAAGCTTATTTTCAAGGATTAAAAGCTCGGAATTTTCATCTTTATCCCACCTTTTTTTGTATTCCCCTGATTTTTTGGCATTTAACTTGATAAAATCGCTTTTTAAATCAGAAATTTTTTGGGCAATAACGCTTAAATTATTAACATTATAATTCTCGCCAAGTTTTGATTCAATGCAATCAATTGCAAGCTCATAAACTATTTTTTGGGCAGAATGAATCATTAAATCAAGCTCTTCGCCGTCAAGTTTTTCATTTATTGCTTTGACAAAATATTCCTTTGCGCCATTTAAGTCCATTTCAATAAGTATAAACAAGAAGCTCTATTTAAAAAACCTGCTTTTTTTTGATTAATCAACACTTTTTTATTGAATGCTTGAATAAAAATTTGCCATGAACAAGCCAAGCTCAAGGGCAAAGAAAAGGTATATTTCTTTTGAAATCATTAGCGAGCAAAAGGTTTTTAAAGATGAAATAAAAAGTAGTATATGTAATAAAGCTCTTGAATTCTTGGGCGAAGACGGCTTAAGCCGGCTCGGATTTCAATTAGTAAGCGAAAACGCATTGAGGGTTGACCATAATCGCAAAAACGAAATGATTTTAATACTCTCAATGATAAGAAAAATAAACGATAAGAACGTGTTAATAAACACGCTTAAAACAAGCGGAAACTTAAGCAAGGTGAAAAAATAAAATATGTCAATTCCGGATGCAATGGGCTATGACAGAGCTATAACAGTGTTTTCTCCAGACGGCAGATTATTGCAGGTTGAATACGCAAAAGAAACTGTTAATCAGGGAACTTCTGCAGTTGGAGTGCTATATAAAGGAGGAGTGCTATTGGTTGTTGACAAGAGGATTCTTGAAAAGCTGGTAATCCCTTCAAGCGTTGAAAAAATAATGCAAATAGATGAGCACATATGCGCAGCAATAAGCGGATTGCCAAGCGATGGCAGAGTTTTGGTTGAAAGGGCGCAAGTAGTTGCCCAAAACCACAGAAACACTTATGATGAAGAGATTGATGTAAAAAGCTTAGTTAAAGATATTTGCAATCAAAAGCAGGCATTCACGCAATACGGCGGAATGAGGCCTTTTGGAGTAAGCTTATTGGTTGCAGGAATTGATGAAAGGCCGCGCTTGTACATGACTGAAGTAAGCGGAATATTCTTTGAAATGAAAGCTGTTGCAATAGGCGAAAACAGCAGGGTAATAACAAATTATTTAAACAAGAATTACAGGGATGATATGCCTTTTGACGATGCGCTTAAACTTGCAATTAATGCATTAAAAGAAGGATTGTCAAATAAGTTTGATATAGAACGGCTGGAATCAGCCCGCATAGATTCTAATGATAAGAAATTCGCGCAAGTAGATGTTAAGAAAACAAAAAAATTATGAGACAAGTTTTTGAGCAGAAAAAAAGCAATCGGCATTATGCGACTTTAAAAAAAAATGGATTAACTTTTGAAGTTTTAATAAATCCTTTGGAAGCAATAGAATATAAAAAAGGAAGCATTTCTGACATATCCGCAGCTTTGGAGTATGAAGCAATATTTTCAAATGCAAGAACTGGTGAAAGGGCAGCGGATTTAATGGATAATTTTGGAACAGAAGATGTTTATGAAATTGCAAAAGAAATACTCCTTAAAGGAAACATGCAGTTTACAACTGAGTATAAAAAAAGCCTGATTGAGCAGAAAAAAAAGGAAGTGATTGATTTTATCTGCAGAAACGGGGTGGATGCAAGAACCAAGATGCCAATACCTGCCCAAAGGATAGAATTGGCTTTAGAGCAGGCGTCAATTAATTTTGACCCGTTTAAAAGCGCAAAAGAGCAGACAGATTTGGTTATTGACGCAATCAGAGCAATGATTCCAATAAGCTTTGAAGAAAAAAACATGAAAATCACTGTAAGCTCGAAATACGCTGGAAAAATTTCAAGCGTGCTTGCAAAATACGGAAAAATCAAAAGCACGAATTGGAACAATGACGGCTCATGCACTTATGAAGTGACGATTCCAGGAGGAATCATGGATGAATTCATAAAAAAAACAAACGACTTCTCCCATGGAGAAGCAAATATTGAATTTTAGAGGTGAAAATTTTTAAATGAAAGTTTTAATAAAAAATGGGCAAATAATAAGCCCAGGAGAAGCAATAGCATCCTTTGACAATGAACAGGAAATTCAGGAAGCTTATGAAAAAATTGAAGGAACTTATATTAAAGGAAAAGAATTATGCGCAAGCATTGTTTCAAAAGCAAGCGTTAAAGAAAACAATATAAGGCTGATAAATTTAAAAGGAGTCTACATGCCCTATGAAGGGGACTACATTATTGGAAAGATAATTGATGTCAATTCCCCGAATTGGTATTTCGTAGACCTTAACTGCCCCTATGAAGCAGGGCTTCATATAAGGGAGGCAAGCAACCAATACTTGGACACTGAAAGATACGGAATGACCCATTACTTTAATTATGGGGACGTGATTTTTTCAAAGATACAGAAAGTGTCAGACACCCTGAAAATTGACTTAACAATGAAAGAGAACGGCTTAAGAAAGCTTGAAGGCGGAGTGTTGGCGTATTTTAATCCAAGCAAATTTGCGAGAATTCTTGGAAAAAATGATTCAATGATTGATTTAATACAGGAAAAAACCGGCACAAAAATTTTTGTTGGAATGAACGGCGTGGCATGGATAAGCGGAAAAGCAATTGACATAAAAAAAGCAAAGGAAGCAATTGAAACTGTTGATTCCCAAGGCCACATGGAAGGACTGACTAAAGACATTGATGATATGCTTAAAAAAAAGGTGAATAAAAAATGAGCTATAAAAAAAGCGGAAGATTTGACAAGCGAAAACCTGATGAGACAAGGCCTATGGAGATGTCAATAGGCGTGCTTCCAAATTGCCAGGGAAGCTCAAGGGTTAAGGTTGGAGACACAATTGTAATAGCAGGAGTTTATGGGCCGAAAAAAGCAAGGCCAAAGCATGAGGAAGAAAAAGACAGGCTTTTGATAAAATGCTATTATGATTTAGTGAGCTTTAGCGTGACTGACAGGGCAAGGCCAGGTCCAAGCAGAAGAAGCACTGAATTGGGATTAGTCATAAAAAACGCTTTAGAGCGAAGCATTTTTGTTGAAAAATATCCAAGAAGCATGATTGAAATATTCATGGAAATAGTGCAGGCAGATGCAGGCTCAAGATGCGCTGCCATAATAGCTGCAAGCCTGGCATTGGCTGATGCAGGCATAGAGATGAGGGGTTTAATGCCAGCAGTTGCTTGCGGAAAAATAGATGATTTAATCTGCGTTGATTTAACAAAAGCAGAAGAAGATGTTCATGAAGGCGGAGGAGCAACGGATATACCAATAGCTTATCTCCCAAGCCATGATGAAATAACGCTTCTTCAGCTTGACGGAAAAATATCAAAAGAGGATTTGATTGAAGCCATAAAAATGGGAACAGTTGCATGCAAAAAAATACACAATCAAATGAAAGAAACAATAGCCGGCAAATACGAAAAAGGTGAAATGAAAAAATGACAGGAATAAAAGTAAGAGGAATATACAGCAGCGCAATTACGAGGATGCTGACAAAAAATAAATTGGAAGTATCTGAGCCAAGCGACAATATAAAAAACAGCTTTCCAAAAATAAAATTTTTGGACAAATATGACACAACAATCCATGACTTCGCTGACAAAAGCGGAATCGTGATAAAAGGGGAGCAAACAGAGAAAATAAAAAAATTGCTTGAAAAATATGACAACGCAATATTCCAGATTGAAAACTCAGGAGATTTGTACCTTGGAAAAATAATGAAATTAGACCCTGACACAAAAAACATCCATGTTGATTTAGGTCTTAAAAAAATAGGAATGCTTCCGTTAAAAGATTACTGGGGATTTGTAAAGGAAGGCGAAAAAATATTGGTTCAGCTTAAAAATGAGCAAAAAGACCACATGGTTTTGTCAACAAAGATTCATTTATTCGGCGAAGACATGGTTTTAATACAGAAAGGTTTCACAAAAATTTCAAGCAGCGTGAATGACAAAGAATCCATTGAACGGCTTACAAGAATAGCTGAAGAAAACTGCATGGAAGGCTGGGGAGTTCTTTACAAGTCAAGCGCTTGCGACAAAAAAGATGCAGAGCTTTCAAAGCAAATAAAAGATTTGTACAAGGATTATGACAAGCTTAAAGCAGAATTTGAAAAAGGCAAAGAAATAAAAGTTTTAAGAAAAGGAATGATGACTTGCTACGCAAGATTTGACAAAAGCCTTAAAGAAGAAATGGATAAATTGCGAAGTGAAGTAAAGCCAACGCTGAAAAATCACCACTCATTAAAAACTGATTCTTTTTCAAACATAGTTGATTTCTCAGAGAACCTACTTAAAGAAAAGATTAATGAGGAAAAAATCAACAAAACAATGAAAAATTTTGTTGAAAGCAAATCAGCCAAAGAAGAGGACTTATACATAATCAATGAGCATAAAGTCACAGGAATAACCAATTTTTCAAAGGGAAAAATAATTGAAAAATCCAATGATTCATTGAAAATAAAAAAGTTTCTGAGAAACGGCTCAATAATTCCGGGAATAAACATGTCCTCAGAAAAAGGGGATTATTTAATAACAGCCCTTAAAGAGAATGAGCTCTATTCAAAAAACGAGCTATACTCAGCAAATGACGAAAAGAAAGCAGAGTATTATTTAATAACAACTCCAATAGAGATTCATTCAAGAAAAGCTGAAATGGTTTGCCTGGATTTAACAATCAGTTTCGCAAATGATAAAAAAGAAATAATCAACGAAGAATTAATTCAAAATCATGCGAATCAAGGATTAATAAGCAAAAAATTAGCAGCTGAATCAATAAAGCTTGCAAAAAAATTGCTTAAAGGAGAGTGAATGTAAAAATGAACGAAGATTCAAAAAAATTTATACTTGAATTGGCTAAAGACAACAAGAGAAATTATGGAAGCAGGGGACTTGATGATTTCAGGAACCTGATAATTGAAGCCAATGTAAGCAAGAATGCTGAAGGAAGCGCAAAAGTAATGCTTGGCAAAACAATAGTAATTGCAGGAGTTAAAATGGAAATAGGAACGCCTTACCCAGACACTCCAAACCAAGGAAACCTCATATGCTCAGGCGAAATGAATGCAATAGCTGACAATGAATTCGAGCCAGGAAGGCCAGGCGAAGATGCAATAGAATTGTCAAGAGTTGTTGACAGGGGAATAAGGGAAAGCGGAGCAATAGATTTTGAAAAACTCTGCATTGCTCCAGGAGAAAAAGCATGGAATGTATTGGTGGACTTTTACATCTTAAACAATGACGGCAACTTAATAGACGCTTGCGGAATAGCGGCAATAGCTGCGCTTAAGCTTGCAAGAATGCCGAAAGTTGATGAAGAAGGAAAAATAATCCACGGAGAATGGAGCGAGCAAAAAGTGCCATTCATTAAAACGCCGATACCAACAACTTTTTTCAAGATAGGGGATAAAATATTCGCAGACGCTGATAAGGAAGAGCAAGAGGCAAGCGAGGCAAGGCTTACGGTAACAACGAGCAGCAATGAAATAAATGCTTTGCAAAAAGGCGGAAGCGGAGCATTCACAATAAAAGAAATAGAAGAATGCTTAGCGAAAAGTTTTAAAATCAAAGATAAAATAGTTGATGTTATAAGCAAAATAAAATGAGGTTTTAAGGAAAAAAATGGAGCAATACAATAAATACGAGCGGGCAAGAATAATAAGCGCAAGAGCGCTTCAAATAAGCATGGATGCCCCCATACTTATAAGCGTGCCAAAAGGAGAATATAACCCCATAAACATTGCAAGAATGGAATTGAAAAAAGACGCAATACCCATAACAATAAAAAAGGATTAAAAATAAATCATGGCAATAAAAAAACAGGCAAAACCAAAAAAGGATGAATCAGAAGTAAAGGAGAACATACAATCGCAATTATTAGTTCCACTTGACTTGTATCTTAAAGCAGGAATACACATAGGAACAAAATTCAAGAACAAAAGCATTGAAGAATTCATCTTTAAAACAAAGCAGAACGGGCTGAAAATAATGGATATAGAAAAAATAAATGAAAAAATATTATTGGCGGCAAAGCTTTTGTCAGATTATGAGCCAGGAGAAATAATCCTTGTATGCAGAAGGGAAACAGGGCATAAGCCAGTGAAGAAATTGGCAGAAATAACAGGCATGAGATGCATTACAGGAAGGTATTTGCCAGGAACAATAACCAACCCTGAATTCAGCTTCTTCACTGAGCCGAAAATAATGATAGTTGCAGACCCATGGCATGACAAGCAGGCAATAAAAGGGGCAATACTCTCAAACATACCAGTAATAGGATTATTAGGCACAAATAATTCAACAGAATACGTTGACTTCGCAATACCATGCAATAATAAAAGCAAAAAAAGCCTGCCATTAGTGTATTATCTGCTTGGAAGGGAGTACTTAAAGCTAAAAGGAATAATAAAAAGCGATGAAGAATACAACTTCACGCTTGAAGACTTCACAGATGAAAATTTATAGGAAGCCAATAGCGAACGGCGTTTATTACAAAGCCTCAACCCAAGAGCTTAAAACGCAAATAAAAAAATTATTCTTGGACAAGAAATTCGGGCCAGGATTTGAGCCTGAAGGGAAAAAAACAGATGAATCAAAAGCCTTTGTAATGCCCCACAACAATTACGAAAAATCAGGATACTGCGCAGCGCATGCATACAAAAAAATCTTTGAAAACACTGACTATGAAACAATAGTGATAATAGGGCCAGACCATGACAACTTCGGATGCACAGCATCAATTTTCCCTAAAGGAGCATTCATAACGCCCTTTGGAGAGGCGGAAATTGACGAAGAATTCAATGAATTATTGCTTAAAGAAAAAATATTCACCCCAGACGAATTCAACCACTCTGATGAATACAGCATAGAAGTCCAGCTTCCATTTCTTCAATATTATTACAAGGAAAATATGCCCAAAATAGTGCCAATACTGATAAACTCAATTCCTGAAAACAAGGAATTGGAAAAAACAGCAAAAGGATTGCATAATGCATGGATGAAATCAGGCAAAAGAACGCTATTCATAGCATCAACGAATTTCAGCCACGTGGGATTAAAATACGGCTACATACCTTTTTCAGCCAGAGGAAAAGAATTAAATGAAAAAATAAAAAAGCTTGACAATTCCGTTGCTCAAAAAATATGCAAATTAAACGCTAAAAGCGCATTAAAAATCAAAAAAAAGCATAAAATGAATATTTGCGGAATGAACTCAATAATCGTGCTAATTCACCTATTATCCCTGATGAAAAGCAAAAAAATTTCAGGAAAAATATTAAGCCATTATTCAAGCGCTGATTTAACAAAAGACTACAACAACTTCATAGACTATTTTGCAATAGAATTCAGCTAATTAAGGAAGCATAATCAATAATTTTTTATAATGAAAAATATTCAATAAGTAATCATGATTTACTCGCACTCATCAATCTCAACATTTAATCAATGCCCCCTGAAATTTAAGATGAGATACATTGACAAAATAACTCCAGAGCTTAAAAAAACGATTGAAGCATTCATGGGAGGAATAGTCCATGAGGTTCTGCAGGAATTATATGAATCAGTAATGGAAAAAAGAATTCCCGGCTTTGATGAAGTTCAAGAAAGCCTGATAAATAAATGGAAAAATTCCTGGGATGACGAAATCCAGATAATAAAAGAAGGAATGAAAAAAGAAAACTATTTTGAATCCGCGCTAAGATTCCTGAAAAATTACTATGAAAAATGCCATCCATTCAATGAAGGGGAAATAATAGGAATAGAGCAGGAAGTAAGAATAATTATTAAAGGAAAAGAATTAATAGGCTACATTGACCGCCTGGAAAAAAAAGGCGACGAATACCACATAATAGAT
>JAQTTT010000031.1 GCA_028710615.1 Candidatus Nanoarchaeia archaeon | reverse complement strand
AGAACTTGCTCCCGCAGCCTCATCTTCTTTTCCGGAAATTCTTTTAATCAAATGCTTGGGCTCATTTTTTTCCAAATCATCCCTTTTAGGGTATGCATGAATAGTCAGCAAGGAAAAGCTTTTGCCGTAAAAATTTTTTATTTTTTTAATAACCATTAACTCTTTTTTAACCCCGATTTCTTTGCTTGCAAGCTCCAAAGCCTGCTTCCTGCTTGGGGTTGACAACCCGTCATATTTTAGCTCAAGCTCATAAACAGTTTTTCCAGCCAATTTATCCTCTTTTTTCCCAATTAATTTAATATTCATATTTTTCATCTCACCCTTAAAGCGAAAACCCCGTTTGATTCAATCTTTAATTTCTTTGCAATAACGCTTTTATCATTATTAAGTATTATTGCAACGCCTTTCCAATTCTTGCTTGCTTGCGCGCCTTGGCACGCGGAACAGCTTTTTGAATTAATTATTTTATAGCAATTCTTGCACGCATAGTCAGTCATTTTTTATCAGCCTTTTTTTCAGCTTTGGCTTCAGCCTTGTTTTGCTCAGCAATCCATTCAATTTTTCCAAGCCCTGCCTGCCTCATGGTTAATCCTATTTTCGCATCTTTTAAATTCTTCATGCTCACTGCAATAACTCTTGCCCTCACATAATCCCCAATATTTAAGGATTTTTTGCTCTCTTTTCCAAGCAAGCTTTTTGTTTTCGAAAAGCTCACAAAATCATCCATTACTTGGCTCATATGAATAAATCCTTCAATTGGGCCGATTTTAACAAAAGCTCCGTATTCAGTTATTTCAGAAACTTCGCCTTCAACAATCTCTTTTATAAGGGGCTCGTAAATAAGCAATTTAAAAGTTGTCTCATAATATATTGCGCCATCCCCAGGAATAATCAATCCCTCGCCAATGCTTAAAACCTCAACCAAAGACAATAAAAACTTGTTTTCATCAAGCTTGTTTTCATAATTCCTCATTATTTCAATCTCAATGCTTTCATTGACATTATCCTTGAAATTTGAAGGGTCAACTCTCACCCTGTCCATTACAGTCAATACTTTATACATTAATTCATCACTACCTTCTTTTTACTTTTATTGTATCCAATAATTTTTAATCCTTTGCTTTTAGCTTTCAATATTAAGCCTTTGTCAAGCGTTGCCACAGCAGCTTTAAGGATTATTGCTGAAGATATTATTTTATCATCAACATCTTTTGGACCGCTTATATCTAAAATCTTAATTTCTTGCTTTAAAATGTTTTCTACTGCCACCTTTGCATTGGACACCCCTTTTTTTTCAAGCTTTGAAAGCTCCATAAGCCCGTCTTTAATAATAATAAACTCGTTTTTGCCCCCGAATTCCAAATCAATGCTTTTTAATAAATCAATTTTTTCGCTTATTTGAAGCATTAAAAAATTTGTGTCAAGCAATATTTTTATATGATTTCACCCCAGCCAGCCAGCTTCCACCGATTCCCAGCTTTTCTTGAAATCGCGATTCTCTCATTTTTCATGCACGCAACAGGCAAAGACAAATCAACGCTCGCAACGCCTTTTTTAACGCTTTTTATAATGCCCGTTGTTTTTGCCGCCCAAATATTTAAAAGCAATAATTCATTAAGCTTCAAATCCGATTCATCGCTCATGGAATAATTGAATTCAAGGGAGAAAAAAACATTTAAAGGCTTTTTTTTCAAGCAAGCAACGCTTCCTGAAAGTTTGTCATTTTTTCCAAAATAAGGGTCAATAGAAGTTGATATTCCAAAGCTTCCTCCAGGAAAAACTTCATCAACAATTGAATTCGAATAATTTATTGACTCAACCCGCGCATTAATAGGAATCCATTCATTCTTTTCCTTGAAACCCGGAAGAATAATTATTTCATCATTTTTTTTTAAAACCCCCTGCTTTAAAGAGCCCCCAATAATAGTCCCATTCAACTCGCTTATTTCTTTTCCCGGCTTGTTAATATCAAAGCTTCTTGCAACAAGCATTATTGGAGCATCAGTCTTGTTTATTTTTGGGCTTGGAATAAATTCTTCAATAGCCATTAAAAGAGCATCAACATTGGCGCCAGACTGCCCGCTTAAAGGAATAATCGGCGCATTCTCAGCAACAGTGCCCTTAATGAATGCCTTAATTTGCTCATAATTTTTTTCAAGCTCAGCATCATTCACCAAATCCGCTTTGTTTTGAACAATAATGATTTTTTTTATGCCCGTAATCTCCAAAGCATTTAAATGGTCCTTTGTTTGCTGCTGGGGGCAAGGCTCATTCGCAGCAATAACAAGTATTGCGCCATGAATCATGCTTGCTCCTGAAAGCATAGTTGCCATTAATGCTTCATGCCCAGGAGCATCAACAAAACTAATAGTCCTTAAAACTTCATTGTCAGATGAATGCGTCATGCACTTTTTAGATATTGAGTAAGCGCTAAAATCCTTGCACTTTGGGCATTTATAAATAGTGCAGCTTGCATAACCAAGCTTAATAGTAATGCCCCTTTTCATTTCTTCGCTATGAGTGTCAGCCCATTTCCCAGTCAATTTCTGAAGCAAAGTGGTTTTTCCATGGTCAATGTGACCCACCATTCCAATCGTAACTTTAGGCAATAAATCATCTTTTTTCATGTTCTAATTAAAATAACTTATGCCTTTTAAAAAATCTTTGTATTAAAAATAAAATAAAAAACATTGAATCTTAAAGCATTATTTCTTTTCTTCTTTTTCTTCCTTTTTGAAAACTTCTTCTAATTTGGCGCTTCCGCTCTTGACTATTACAGTGTTTATTTGCGCAGTATCTTCTCCAACAGTGTTTCCTCTAACGCTTTTCTTTTTCCTGTACCCTTTCTCAGTGCTTCTTAAGCCAATGCTTTTTGTTAAAAGAATTTTTTTCCTTTTTTCCCCCCTTAAATCAGCCCTCATTGGAAAACCTGCTTTGTCGCTTCCGCCAGTAATCTTGAAGCTGTATCCCTGCAAATCAATCAATTCTCCATTAAAAGTTTCGCCGATTTTTTTGCTGTAAAAGCTTTGCTCAACAGATTTATCAAGCTCTTTTTGAAAGCTTTTGCCTGTTTTAGGGTCGCTAATAACTATTTTCATGTTTTATTCCACCTCTTGCCGAGGGCATCATAAGTGCCTCAGCACATAAACTAATCAATGACTAATTATTTTAAAAAACTTATTGTTTTGCCCAATAAAAATACATTCCAGCATTCATTAATTCTTCAAGCATTTTAAGATTAAAACCCTCATTTAATCAAAACATAAAATATTTCATTTGGAATCATGAAATAATCAACCCTGAATCCCAATCTTTTAGCCATTATTTCAAACCAAATCCTTCTTTTCCTTTTCATTGGAGCATTGCTCAATGTTTTTGTGCTAAAGCTTGCAGCAATTTTTTTTGAAGGAATCCTTAAAACAATGTCTTCAGTCAACCTGTGGCTTTTCGTTTTTTCAAAGATTTCAAAGACTTTGAAGGCAAAGCATGCATCAAAATTTTCATTAAAATCATAGTTTTTCAGCTCTGTTGCGTCAAAAACCTTTGCTTCGCCGTTAATCTTTTTTTGCCTGAAATACTCCTGAATTATTTTCAAATCATCAGCGTTAATATCCAAAGCCAAATATTTTTTAGGCGAATAATCCATGAACTCAATGCTTAAAGGATTAAACCCGCAGCCCAAATCAATGATTGAATCCGGCTTTCCAATAATTGAAAAAATTTTATCATAAACTTCTTTGTAATAAGGCATTCTTTCTTTGCTGCTCAAATGGCTCATCAAAATTTCACCATAGGCTTTTTTTTTAATCAATTCTTTTCTGTCAATTTTTGGATTATTGAATGCGCCGAACTGCCTTCTAAGGCTTGCCCTGACTTTTTTTATAAAATCCTTGAATTCAGCAGATTTAAACCTCTCTTTTTTTATGAGCTCAAATGTTTTGCTTGTCAGATTCCTTTCAATCTCTTTTAATGCAATGCTTTCATCAATCCCCTTAAGCTCTTTTTTTTTCAGCACAGCTTCAATCACGTTTTTCATCAAATTCATCCTTTAAATGCTTAAAAAAGCAATTTATTTATATTCTTCAGAGTATTAAATAATTTGAGGGAAAAGGAGTGGAAAAAGAAAATTCATCAAAAAAAGACAAAAGCTTTCAATTTCTGGTTTCATTGCTTAAAAAAAACAGGGAAGTCAGCTTTATTCTATTGTCTGCTGAGCTAAAAAAAGATTTTGAGCAAATAAAAGAAATGATTTCAATCATCAACAAAGATGGGCTTATAAAAACAGTCCACCCAGCAATTGGCGCGCCATACATCACTGTCAAGTGAAAACATATTTAAATCAAAAGCAAGTATATAAAAATTCATGAGCGATTTTTTAAAAGGAAACCTGAAATTGCTTGTCTTGGTTATATTATCAAAGCACTCATTCCATGGATACGCGCTGCTAAAAGAGCTTGAAAAACAGTATAAATGGAAGCCTTCATGCGGAACCCTTTATCCAGTATTGTCGGGTTTGGAAAAAGAGGAATGCATTATGAGCTCTTCAACAATTGAATGCGGAAGATTCAAAAAAATTTATACAATTACTGAGCTTGGAAGGCTCAAGCTTGAAGAATTAATGGCTGATTTCAATGAATCAATGCAGTCGCTAAAGCTTAATTACTAGAACTAGAAAAAATCAATTTGATTTTTTAGAAATTTTTTCAATTTTTTCCTTTATTTTTTTCAAAACGGATTTTTTGTCAACTTCTTTAAGCTTTCTTCTTTCAAGCTTTCTTCTGACTCGGTGAATCCTTTTATTAAAAACTTTTTTAGCCATACATTTAAATTAATGAACTGATGATTTTAAAAATTTATCCATCATATAATATTTTTAAGAATGGCTTCAATTGAAGAGCAAATAACTGAAATAGAAAATGAGATATCAAGAACCCAGAAAAACAAGGCAACAGAGCACCATATAGGGATTCTTTACGGAAAAATAGCGAAATTAAAAGCCTTGGCTGAGAAAAAAAAAAGCCAAGGCGGAGCCACTGGAGGAGGCTATTTCATTAAAAAATCAGGCAATGCAACAATAGCTTTAGTGGGCTTTCCGAGCGTGGGAAAAAGCACTTTAATAAATAAATTGACAAATGTTAAATCAGAGGTTGCCGCGTATGAATTCACAACGCTTTACGCAATTCCCGGAATGATGAAATACAAGGATGCTCAATTGCAAATAATTGATTTGCCCGGAATAATACATGATGCAAGCAAAGGAAAAGGGAGGGGGAGCGAAGTTTTGGGAGCTGCAAGAAATGCTGATTTAATAGTGATTATTTTGGATGCAAAAAAAACAGACAAATTAAGCATAATAAAGCAGGAATTATTCAATGCAGGAATAAGGCTTGACAAAAAGCCGCCTAAAGTTTTGTTTAAAAAAACCCCGAAAGGAGGGCTGAATATTCAATCCACTTATGAATTGACAAAGATAAGCCCTGAAATAATAGAGAGCATTATGCGAAACGTCGGAATAGTGAATGCTGAAATAATAATAAGGGAGGATGCAAGCGCAGAGGACTTCATGGACGCGCTTTTGGGAAACAGGCATTATTGCCAATCACTGCTTGCAATCAACAAATGCGATGAATTGAACAAAAAAGAAGCAGATGAGCTTAAAAAAAAGTTTCCAGATGCAATATTTATCAGCGCTGAAAAAAATAAAGGACTGGAAAAATTAAGAGAAGAGATTTTTGAAAAAACAAGGATAATAAGGGTTTATTTAAAGCCTAAAGGAAAAGAGGCTGATTTGAATGAGCCGATAATAATGCATAAAGGAGACACAGTGTATGATTTGGCCCTGAAAATCCACAAAGATTTTATTCAATATTTTAAATACTCCCAAGTGTGGGGAAAGAGCGCGAAATTCCCAGGACAAAAGCTGGGATTAAAGCATGAGCTCAAAGACAAGGACATAGTCACAATAGCAACATAAATAAATCCTCCCCCACTATTTTTTTTTTAAACAAATGGCTTCAAAAGTTAATGAGTACATATTAATGATTTTCTTCATAGTTCTTTCATTGATAATTTTGTTTTTGATTTACGGAGGATTCATGGCTTCGCAAGAAAGCGTTCAAAAATTGTTTGAAGAAGAAAAATATAAGTCTTTATGCAATTGCGTGCAAGTTGCGAGCTTAAACAATCAAACAATGGTTTTGCGAAACATTGGATGCGATTACGTTAATGATTTATTGGTTGTTTGGCCGGATTATTATTACTACCATGAGGAAACTCTTGAGCTTCACGAGCTTTTAATTATTGAGCACAACTCATTTTTTAAAAATGAATACTCCATTTTTTACAATGATTGCGAATAAGCAAATAAAAGCTTTTAAAAGCTCAACTTTTTCTGTATTAAAGCATGGCTGACGAGTTTGATGAAGAATTCAATGAAGAATTCGAGCAGGAGAATGATGAATTCCAGAGCTCATCAGGTTCTGATGAAATTATGAGAGTCAGAACCCCGAGGGGAAAAGAAGTCTTGGGCGTTGTTGAGCAATTATTGGGCTTAAGAAAAATGTATGTGCGATGCTTTGACGGAAAAACCAGGCTTTGCAGGGTTCCAGGAAGGCTTAGAAGAAGCATGTGGGTTAAGAATGGGGATGCAGTCATTGTTGAGCCCTGGGAATATGATGAGGATAAAGGGGACATTATTTATACTTACAGAAGAGGGCAGGTTGAGTGGCTGAGAAAAAAAGGATTCTTAAAAGATTTGGAAGAATTTTAAAATAGTTTTTTAAAGACAAAAATTCCAAAAATTAATTCATGAAATCATTCCTGTATTTGTATCCAATAAAAGAATATGTTGACTATGCAATAATGGATGAATCTTTTTATATGGATGCCGGGCAAAAAAAAGATTATTTGATTAAATGCCAAGAAATAAATGATTTAATTGACAAATATTTCAGGCAAAAAAATTATAAAATTATTTATGCGCATTTCAGCAACAGCTTAATGGGAGATGAAGGGGCTTCTTTGTCAGAAATTTTTAATTTCCATGAAACTGACAATTTTTTGGATGTTAAAATAAATTTTTCAGACATTAAAAAAAAGGTTTACCCCCTTGAATCAGAATTGCTTGAATCATTGATGCCTGTTGAAAAATTGGTGGTGGCAGGATTTCATTGCCATGACTGCGTTTCAAGATTTCACCAGGAAGCATTGAGAAAAGGCATTGATTCATTCCTTGAAAAATCGCTGACAGAGCAATATTTTTATTTGATTAAAACCGGGAAAAATCTTGAAAAAACGCTTAAAAAATATTAATAAACCCTGAAAATATAAATTATATGAAATGCCTAAGGAAATTTTTAAGGTTTACAATGAAGTGTTTGACGCAAGAACGTTAAAAGTGCTTGAAAAGCTGAGAAAAGAGTATTTTGAAGAATTAGAATCCTGCATAAGCACTGGAAAAGAAGCCAATGTTTTTCGCGCAAGCGCAAAAAAAGGATTCGTTGCTGTAAAAATCTTCAGAATGTACACTTCAAGCTTTGACAAAATGTCGCCATACATACTTGGAGACCCGAGGTTTAACAGGGTGAGCAAAAAAAAGCACGAAATAATTTATTTATGGGCAAAGAAAGAATTCAGGAATTTGTCAAAAGCGTTTGAGTCAGGAGTCCGAGTGCCCAAGCCTTTGGCTTTTAATCAAAACGTTTTAGTGATGGAATTCATTGGAGAGAATGGCTTGGCTTCCCCATTGCTTAAAGATGTTAAGCTTGAAAATTATGCGCAATATTATGATGAAATAATTAAAGGGATGATTAAGCTTTATAAATCCAACCTCATACACGCGGATTTGTCGGAGTTTAATATTCTTCATTTCAATGAAAAGCCGGTTTTTATTGACATGGGGCAAAGCGTTTTAAAAGAGCATCCAAATGCCATGAATTTTTTAAAAAAGGATTTGCACAATATCAACAAATTTTTTGAAAAAAAATGCAAAACAATCTCTTTTGAAGAATTCATAAAAAAGGCAAAAAAGAAATAAGCTTTTTTAATAAAACTTTTTAAATCACACAAAATTCAATTCTTTATGGAGCAAGGCAGAGAGATAAAAGTGCCCCAGGACAGGGTTGCGGTTTTAATAGGAAAAAACGGAAGCGTAAAAAAAGCTTTTGAAAAAGAATTTAAAGTAAAAATAGACATTAGCAGCGAAGGATTAGTTTTAATAAAAGGGAATGATTCATTAAAAGTGTGGGATTGCGAAAAATCAATAAAAGCAATAGCAAGGGGCTTTAATCCGGAAATAGCCATATTGCTTAAAAATGAAGAATATGATTTTGAATTAATAAGCATAACTGATTTTGCAAAGTCAAAAAATGATTTTGACAGGCTAAGGGGAAGAGTTATTGGAAGGGAAGGGGCGAGCAAGGAATTAATTGAAAAAAAAACTGAAACATACATCATTATTTACGGAAAAACTGTTGGGATAATAGGCAAGCATGGAATGATTGAATTGGCAGTCAAGGGAGTTGAAATGCTTCTCAATGGGGCAAGGCATGCAACAGTGTTCAATTATTTGGATAAAGAGCTGAGAAAAAAAATGAATGAGGCAATGATGTGAATGGCAAATAATTCAATAGC
This sequence comes from Candidatus Nanoarchaeia archaeon, assembly GCA_028710615.1. Lineage (GTDB taxonomy): Archaea > Nanobdellota > Nanobdellia > Tiddalikarchaeales > Tiddalikarchaeaceae > JAQTTT01. Next base: position 669 of record JAQTTT010000031.1, on the reverse strand, counting down.
GAATGAATTCGCAAACAAGCATAAAAGCATAAGCATTGCAGAATTTTTTGAAAAAAACAGGCACTTATTGGGTTTTGACAGCAAGATAAAAGCAATGCTTACTTGCGTGAAAGAAGCAGTTGATAATAGCTTGGATGCGTGCGAAGAATACGCGTCTGAATTAAAAAAAAGAAAAAAAAGCTTTGAGCTTCCCGACATACTTGTGAGAGTTGATTTGATTCAAGGAGAAACCTATAAAATCATAGTTGAAGATAACGGCCCCGGGATATCAGCAAGCATAATTCCCCAAGTTTTTGCAAAATTATTGTATGGAAGCAAGTTTCACAGGCTAAAGCAAGGAAGAGGGCAGCAGGGAATAGGAATAAGCGCATCAATACTTTATGGGCAATTAACAACAGGCAAGCCCGCAAAAATAATCAGCAGAACATCAAAAGACAAGCCAGCCCAAATTGTTGAATTATTAATAGACATAAAAAACAATGATGCAAAGATTGTAAGAAACGAGCCATTTGCAAAGTTTTCAAAAGACACTGGAACGCGTGTTGAAATAATTTTAGAGGGATTATACCGCGGTTCAGGAGACAAAAGCATATTCGAATATTTAAAAAGAACAAGCATAAGCAACCCTCATTCAAAAATCACATTCATTGACCCTGAAGGCAAAATGAC
>JAQTTT010000030.1 GCA_028710615.1 Candidatus Nanoarchaeia archaeon | reverse complement strand
AAGGATTTGTCAAAGTCAATGTTTATTGAGCAGGTTGGGCAGTGAAATATTTGCTCCCTCGTTTTTTCTTCCTCTATTTTCCTGAATAATTTTTCCAATTCTTTCTGCCTTGATGCAATCAATGAATTAAACAGTTTTTTTGGCGCGAATTCCCAGGTGTAAATATACCAACCTTTCTCTGCATCCCTTCTTCGGGTGTAATTAACCAAATTATTTGTGTACATTTTGTACATTATGCTTCGTATGAAATTCACATCCTCTTTTAATTTTTTTGAAATCTCGAATTCATCCGCTTTTTTCACCTTAAATAAATGAGAAACCACATGCATTCCCCCTTCGCCAGCAATGTTTTTTATCAGAGAATTAATGTCCGGATCATCAACGAGATTGCTTTTTTTAACCATATTTATAACCTATTTTTTATTTGCTCTTAATATAAAAACATTTCTTTAAAAACCTTATTGTAATGCAATTGAATTAACTGCATTGATGAAATAAGCTCCAAGCAGATTAAATAATAGCAAAGACAAGCAAATGATGAATATGTAATGCGCAATAATCATTGATTTTTTTTGATCCTTAAATAATGGGGAAATAATTTCCACTAAAAGTTTTCCTCCGTCAGTAATCCACAATGGAAACAAATTAATGATTCCTATTGCCAAGTTAAGGTTTGCAATCCACATGAAAATATTTGCCAAAATAAAAGGGATATTAAGAATAAATAAAGGCAACGCGCTTAATTCTTCCTTGAATCTCCATTCCTGCTCAGCAAAAACTCCAAGATAAGCCATTGATTCATTATCAGGATGGCTTGATGCATTGAATTCATAATATGATTCATTTGTCAGCAATGAAACAGCTTCTCCAGGAGTAATCAATGAAAGCGCATGATGAAATCCGGTAATATTCGTAAAGGATTCATTGTTTATTTCAAGCATTCTTGAATTATTTGAGACTCCTGCAAGGCTTGCAGGGCCTTCGCTTACAGTGCTTGAAATAATCACTCCATCATAAGTTACAGTTGAATCAATTAACGGGTAAAAAAAGAAAGTGACTAATAATATTGATATTCCTGCAAGTGTGATATTTGCAAAAGAGCCTGCAATAAGCATTCTTATTCTTGAAATCTTTTTGGCAGAGTTATAGCTTTTCTGTTCAGGCTCAACAAATGCAAGGGGCAGTATTGCCATTAATCCAACGCCTGTTGATTTCAGCTTGATTTTTTCTATTGTTGCGGATATTCCATGGCTTAATTCATGAGAAACTAAAACAGTTATTAAAGCAATAATTCCATACCAAAAAGGAATGTATATTGGGCTGCCAGGTATTTTTACTCCAGGAATTGCAAGCGCAACAGTTGGCTCAGGGTTAGGGCTTGAAAAAATCATTAAAGCGCCTTCCCACATCATTTTGACGCTGAATATCATGAAAAAAAGGCAAATGGGTATTCCAATAGTGTAAAAAACTATTAAATATTTCTTTGAAAATTTTTTAATAAAATCAACGCCTTTATCCCATTTATATACAATGAATATTTTATCCATTATCTGGAATTTTTTCCTGTTTTTGTATATTATAAAAAAAAGGAATGAATAAACTATTATTGCGGAAATTAATTCATAATTCATTGCTCATCATTTGTTTTTAATTGTTTAAAAAACTATGTCTTTTACTAATTAATTCTATAAATTTTAGTTAAATAGTTACTTTTAAAATAGGCTTTGCACATTAATTAGTTATAATATTTGATTAATTGTGCAAGTTAAGATATTAAATGTGCAACCCTTATTTATTGTGCAAAGCCTTTAAAATAAAAAACAATATAAATAATTAATTATATGTAGTTTGGGCTAATAATTCAACATGGTAGAATAATAAGGTGTTTAACTTATTTATAAAGGTTCAAATCCTTTTTAGCCCATATGTATTACCTTGAAGAATATGCAAAAAAAGCAATTAATATTGCTAAATCTAGAAATTTACCTGTTGTTTGTAGATGTGGTGAAAGTCCAGGAGGAACAAAACATATAGGTAATTTTAATGATAATATTAGAAGTTATTTTATTTATTTATTAATTAAAAATAGTAATTATCCCGCCATCCATATACAAACAAGAGATGATATGGATCCTTTTAGAAAATTACCTAAAGGATATTGTGATAAAAAAGGAAATTGGCATTTGAATAATAAAAAAATTTTAACTAAATATAATAATTATATTGGTAAACCTTTGTTTTTTATTCCCAGTTTAGATAATTGTTGTAAAAATATGACTAAACATTTCAGTTATCTTTATGAAAAAGAGTGTAAAAAATTAGGATTAACTGATACCATATATGTGAGTACTCATGACTTGTATATTCAAGGTAAATTTAATAAATATATTAAATCCATTTTTGAAAACATACAAATTTCAAGAAAAATAATTTTATCTGTAGAAAAAAGTAAACCTAATAATTATATACCTATATTTGTTATTTGTGAAAACTGTAAAAAAATTACAGGTAAAATAACTAATTTTGATATTAATTCTGAAACTGTTGATTATTTATGTTCTAATAGATATTTAACAAAAGATTATTTAGCTAAAGGTTGTTTAAATAAAGGTACTGTAAATTGGAATAATGGAAAAACAAAAATGGATTGGGAATTTGAATGGCCAGCCCAAATGTTAATTTTTAATACAATTTTAGAGCCTTTTGGAAAAGATCATCTTATAGGTTCTTGGCCAATTAGTAAACAGATAATTAAAAAAGTTTACAAAGAAAAAAAACCTTTGGTATTTTTTTATGAACATTTTTTATTTAATAAACATAAAATGGCAACTAGACATGGAAATATTATAACTATTTCCCAATTAATGGAAATTTTAGAGCCAGAAATTATTAGATATTTATATACAAAAAGACCCCAAAAACAAAGAAATATTAATTTATCTCAAATATATCATTTAATTAATGAATTTGATAGGGCTGAAAAATTATTTTTTGGTTTAGTTAATATTAAAAATAAAAAAGAAAAAAATAGATTATTAAAAAGTTATCAATTATCTATGCTTTTTAATATTCCCAAAAAATTTCCTAATAGAATACCTTTTTCAAGTGCTTGTTATTTAATTAAAACCAATTCAAATAATAGTTTATTGAAATCAACAGAAAAATTATTTGAATTAAATAAGTATACTAAAAAAAGATTAAAATTAATTAAAAATTGGATAGAAAAATATAATTTAAATGAGTATAAATTAAATTTTAATAAAATTTATAAAAGTAAAATTTTATTAAAATATGATTCTAGTTTATCAAAAGAGTTTTCATTATTTTTTTTTAAAAAAAGAACAAAAATGGAAATTATAAAAAAAATAGAAAATATTAGCACAAAATATAATATTTCTAAAAAAAAGTTATTTATTTGGTTTTATAATATTTTATTTGATAAAAATAAAGGTCCAAATATAGCATTTTATTTAGAATCACAAAATTTAAAATCATTAAACAAAATATTTACTAACAGATTAAATAATGAATCAAATCAAATATTTAAAAAAAATATTGTTAAATGAAAGGGGGATGAATTTAAAAGTTTTTAATGAAAAAAAATCTTTTTTATTAGTTTCTGTTTCAGATTATAGTTCTTTAATAGAAAACATGGGCATACAATTGTTATATTATATTATTAATAAAATAAGTGGTGTTTCTGTAGAAAGAAGTTTTATTCCCGTTGAAAAAATTATAAATGAACTAAAAAGTAAAAATCAAATTTTGAAATCATTAGAATCGCAAATAGAAGTAAATAAATTTAATATGATTGGTATTAGTATCTCAAATCCATTACAATTACCTAATTTTTTTAAATGGATGGAACTTGCAAAAATACCTATTTTATCAAGTGATAGAACTGAAAATGATCCATTAATAATTATGGGTGGAATTGGAATATCTAATCCAGAGCCATTTTCAAAATTTGTTGATATCTTTTTTCTAGGAGATTCTCAAAAAGCTATAAAAAAATTTGTTGAACTTTCTAAAAATTTAAATAAAAAAGAATTATTAAAAAAATCTAAAAATATTAAAGGACTTTATTTACCTTTATATAAAAATAAAACAATTCCAATTATTGAAAAAAATTTTATTAGGTTGCATGATTCAAGATTTGTAAAAAAAGTTGCAACAGTTATGATAGATAGGGGATGCGACTATGGATGTGATTTTTGTCAATATTCTTATAATACTGGAAAATATTATAGATTTAATTCTTATAAAAAAATATCAACATCAATAAATTATTTAATTAAAAATGGTGTAAAAAAAATTTCTATTTGTTCAGCTACTTCTTGTAGTCATCCAGATATAATTAAGATTTTAAAATTTATTCAAAAAAAAAATGCCAAATCCGAAATTTATCCTATAAATGCAACACATTTAAATAGTGATTTTATGTTAGAACAAATAAAAAAAAACATGGGGGAACTAATTTTAAACTTAGATAGTCCTTCAAATAGACTAAGAAAAATTATAAAAAGAAGAAGTATGGTTGATGATGATTTTTTTAATATTATAAAAAAAGCGTATCATACTTTTAAAATAAAAAATTTTTCTTTATTTTATATAATAAATCTTCCAAATGAAAAAGAAAATGATAGATTAAAAATAAGTAAGTTTGTAAATAGTATATTAAACTTGGGGGATGATATAAAAATTGATTTATTTATTAATCCTTTATTTCCTTCACCAAATACACCTCTTGAAAGATATAAAATGGAATTGCCCAATATAACATTGTCGAGATTACAAAGGATATGGGATCATATCTTGTTAAAAAATGAAAAAGAATGTATTAAAAAAAAATTATATGCTTCTTGGTCACATTCTACATTTTTAAACAAAAAAGGGGTAACTATAAAAATAATTTCTATAATTGATCAATTCATAGAAGGATTAACTTTAAGGGGTGATGATTTTTCAGGAATGATGGTATATGATTTGTATAAAAATAATTTTTTTAATTTAGATAAAAATTCTTTTGATACTCTTAAAAAAATTAAAAAATTTTTAAATAAAAATTATCCTTTTTGGAAAAAATATTTCAAAGAAATAAGTTTATCAGAAAAATTACCTTTTGATCATGTTAAGCCCATAGTTATGGAAAAAATTATAATTAATAGATATAAAAAAATAAAAAAATTATTAAATTTTTAATTTTCAGGTTTCATTAATGGGAAGAACACGCTTTCTCTAATGCTTGCTTCATCCATTATCATCATGCAAAATCTCGCAAGGCCTAATCCCCATCCTGCAACAGGAGGCATTCCATACTCTAGAGATTGCAAGAATTCTTCATCTAAAAGGTGAGCTTCCTTGTCTCCCAGTTTCATGAATTCCTGCTGCTCAATAAACCGTTTTCTTTGATCCAATGGATTATTTAATTCGTTATAAGCCTTAATTATTTCCCAAGTGTTAACAAGCAATTGAAAACTGCTGATTTTTGAAGAGTCTGACTCTTTCATTTTAGCTAACGGAATCATTTCAACAGGGTAATCAGTCATGAATGTTGGCTGGATTATTTTTTGCCTTGCAGTTCTTTTGTACAATTCATCCAGCAATGCGCCATAATGTTTTGGACCATTAGGGTCAACACCTTTTATTTTTTTTCGTAATATTTCTTTTTTCAAAGAGGCATAATCCTTGAAAACATCTATGTCAATTCCTGTATGCTCAATTAATAGTTCTCTAAAAGTAATTCTTTTATATGGTGGAGTGAAATCAAGAGTTATTCCCTGATAATTTAATTTTAGCGAATTATTTGATTTCAGCAAAACATAGCTTATCAATTTTTCAGTGAATTTCATCAATCCTTCATAATCTTGGTAAGCCCAATAAAACTCAAGATCAATTATTTCCTGCAAATGGCTTTTATCCATTCCTTCATTTCGGTATTTATTTCCCAATTCATATATTTTTTCAAATCCAGCAGTTATCATTCTTTTAAGATATATTTCAGGGGCAATTCTCAGATACAGTTTCATATCTTGAGCATTATGATAAGTTATAAATGGCTCAGCGCTTGCCCCACCATAAATTGTCTGAAGCACAGGAGTTTGAACCTCCAAAAAACCGTTATTATCCAAAAATTCCCTAATTAATTTAACAATTTTTGATTTTTTCCTGAATTTTTCCAATATTTCAGGATTCATAATTGCATCAACTTCCCTTTTTCTCAGTTTTAATTCCTCATCAATTAATCCATGAAACTTTTCAGGCAAAGGCCTGATGCTTTTTGAAGCAAGGGTGAATTCTTTTGCGCTTATGCTGATTTCCCCTTTCTTGGTTTTAAAAAAATTTCCTTTGACAATTAAGATGTCTCCAACATCCAATAATTTAAGCAACTCATATTTTTTCGTCTCTTTTGACTGAAAAACTGCTTGAATCCTTCCATATTCATCCTGCAAATGAGCAAAAGCAATGTTTCCCATGCTCCTAAAACCAATTATTCTTCCGGCAAATTCTTCAGCAATTTTGGATTTCTTTTCCCCTATTTTTGCGTATTTTTTTATTAATTCTTCTGAAGATTTCTTGCTTTTCAGGACTATTTGAGGATAAGGGTTAATTCCCAAATCCCTTAATTTTTCAAGCTTCTTTATTCTTTCATTAATGTATTCATCAATCATTTTAATTAATTAATACTTGAATTATTCCTTATTTAAAAGAATTTACTTCTTGAGCCTGACAGCCCTTAAAGCTTTTCCCTGGCACTTCCTGCATTTTACCATCTTATTCCTCACCCTGTTGCTGTCGCTTCTTATTTTGCTTTTGCATTTCTTGCATATGAATACGTTGCTGAATAATCTGTGATGGGCTTCTTCTATTCTAACCATAAATAATTCTATACAAATTGAATTCTATTTAAAGCTTTCTATAATGAGAATATTATCCTGAAAAAGCCGATAATTGAATCAATTAAAAGCCGGATTTTTTCAAAAATGCTCATAGAATAATCAATGTAATCATTAATGACCTTAAAATAATATTCATTATCTTCTGAATAATCAATAATGAACTCAATAATATTTCTTCCGTCTTTTAAATATTCTTTTTCAATAAGTATTGAATTCTCTTTGGATAATTCCAAAAAAACAGCCTGCCTTCCATTAACGCTAACCCTTAAAGTTCCAATAACAGGGGAATCAGTGCCTATGATTAATGAATATGAAAGCTCTCCTGATTTAATTAAAGAAATGTCATAATCAGGCTCTTTTACAACAATAAAACTTGAATTATGGACAATTAATTGGTTTTGAGACTCAAAAGTCAAGTTAACAGGAACCACTCCATTAACGCTTGGGAGAGCAAGGGTTTTTTCAATCAATCTTTCCTCATTAATCAAAAGATTCTCTATTCTGTCAGTGATATTTATTCCCGCGTATTCTATTGTCAAATCAACATCAGCAATTGAATTCCCCGCATTCTTTATCAAAAAAGAAAGAACAGGATTCTGGGCTAAAAATTTTTCCCTGTTAAATTTTATATTCCTGACAGATAAATCATGAACAATTATTGACTCATCTTCTCCGGCAATAAGCAATAAATCTGCCAAAGAATCTTTTTGCTGAAAATCTGAGCCAATTCTCACAGTTTTAAAATCCTGCTCTCCCCCTCCAAAGTAAAATATGAAATTTGCGTCGCTGTAACACGAAAAGTTTTCGCACCCCAAATCAGGCACTTTAAAAATAAAATATTCAGTTAATGATTGCATTGGAGGAATAATTATTGGAATGGCATGATTAGTGTTTATTAAGTCAACAGTCCATATTGGGGCTGAAACAAGAGTGTCAGCAATCCAATAATTTGTGGGATTATTTATTGAAACATTTATTAAAATATAAGAATCCTGCGCAACAATTTGCGGCGCAGAAACGCTGAGGGATAAATCGGAGCCTGATTCATCGCTTTGCAATAATTCTATTTCAAATGAATGAACATTGCTTTTCACAAAATCAGCGCTGCTTGCTCCCCTTCGCTCAACAAGCAATGAAGAAATATCAATTAAATCAGGAGATTTATACAAAGGCACATGCCCTGAATTAATCCAAAAAAATTCTTTGTAAGTCAAATCAATGCTCACCCAGCCATGGCCAGGCACATAAGCCTCTGCCCAGGAATGGGATTCAAAATTAAAGCATTCCTTGCTTCCGGCATCAGTGAAAGAATACCCGCTAACATACCTTGCAGGGATGCCCACGCTTCTAAGCATGCTTATTGCAAGAGTCGAGAATTCAACGCAAACGCCCCGTTTTTCCATGAAAACTGTTGAAGCATCAGAAAGGGCTCCAGCATAGGATAAATCATAAGATAAGCCATAAGCAACGAATTGCGAAATTTTTCCAATAGCAGTCAAATAATCGCTGACTCCAGTAACCAATTCGCTTGCCATTAGCTTTATATCATCATCCTCATTCGCAGTTCTGGTGAATTCAAGATAATCTTTGATTTCATCAGGGAATTCTTCAGCATAAGGGAAAGGAGGATTATTTTCAATTTTTTCATTTTTTGCAACAGAGGAAAGAGAAGCCTCGTAATACCAGAGCAAATTCTCCGAAGGATTGCTTGCTTCAAAAACAAGAATTTGATTCCCATATTCATCAATGTCAAGAGCCATATTGGATTCATGATGTAAAACATTGACATGGGGAACGCCCCTGAAATTAAACTCCACATTTTCAAAAGAGAAATCATCAAAGTTTAATTCAATCAATCCTGAAACAGAATATCTTGTGAGGGATGAGCCCATTTTTTTTGGATTAACGCTTTCGCAATCAAAGCAGAAAGATGCGGGAATAATTAAAAGCAATGCTAAAATCAAATAAAATTTTCTCACAATAAATTAATAATTCCCAAGATTATAAAAAGATTATTATTAAACATGAATCCTGAATCAAATGACAAAGAGCTCAATGAAAAAAAGTGGATGAGCATAAAGGACTGGAAATCGCAAAAAGCGCCGTATTTCAAAAAAAATCCGGGCATTGAAGGAATGATTGCATTAGAATGGGCGAAAAAAGCAATAGCCAAAGGAAAGGTTTTGGACATTGGATGCGGAGCAGGAAGGAATTCAATCCTTTTTGCAAAAAACGGATTCAAGGTTATTGGAATAGATTTTTCAAAAACAGCAATAAAATTGGCCAACATTTTAAGGCAAGAAGAAAAAAGCAAAGCAGACTTCAAGGTTCAAAGCGCGCTTAATTTAACATTTAAAGAGAATTATTTTGATTTAATAATGGATTTTGGATGCTTCCATCATTTAAGAAAAAATCAATGGAGCAAA
>JAQTTT010000029.1 GCA_028710615.1 Candidatus Nanoarchaeia archaeon | reverse complement strand
AAAAGGATTTGCAGGGATTGAAATTCGCTGTTAAAAATGATGCCGGGTTCATTGCTTTGTCTTTTACGCGAAGCAAGGATGATGTTTTGCTTGCCAAAAAAAAGCTTAAATCTGAAAAAGTGAAAATTATTGCAAAAATTGAGGACCAGGAAGGCGTTGATAATTTTGATGAAATATTAAAGGTCGCTGATGCAGTCATGGTTGCGCGAGGAGATTTAGGAATAGAGATTGAAAGCGAAAAAGTGCCCATGATTCAGAAAGAATTGATTAAAAAGTGCAATCTTTCCGGCAAGCCAGTCATTGTTGCAACGCAAATGATGGAATCAATGATTAATAATCCCACGCCTACGCGGGCTGAAACCAGCGATGTTGCTAATGCAATAATTGACGGAGCTGATTGCTTAATGCTTAGCGGAGAAACAAGCATGGGAAAATACCCGAAGCAAACAGTTAATGCAATGAGCAAAATATGCGTTAACACTGAAAAAAATTATGTTTCAGGAGTGAGGGCTTTTGAAAGCAGCGCAATCAAGTTGGAAGAAGTGATAGCATATAATGCGTATTTGGTTTCAAAAAAACTGAATGCAAAAATCATTTGCCTGACAAGAAGCGGCTACACTGCGAGAATGATAAATAAATTCAGGCCCGAGAATTTCATAATTGCTTTCACTCCCAATAAAAGCGTTGCTTGCCAATTAATGATTAGCTATGGAGTGCTTCCAATTCATTGCTCTGAAATAAAAGAATACGCAAAAAAAGAGGTTAAGAATATCACTAATTTGTGCATTCAAAAAAAGCTGATTGAAAAAAAAGACATAATCGTTTTCTCAGCAGGATTATTCGTCAAAAAAACAACAAACACCATAATTGCCTACAAAGCAAAAGACCTTGTTGAATAAAAAAAAAAGAAAATTATTTAATAATCCTTTTTTTCCATCTATTAATGATGACATCAATGTTTCAGATTAAAATCAACAGGGAAAAATGCAATGGCTGCGGGTTATGCGCAAAAATTCATCCTGAAAATTGGAGAATCATGGATAAAAAAGCGCATGCTGTAAAGCTTAAAGTTCGCAATATGGGCTTGAATAAAAAAGCAATGGATTCCTGCCCAAAAAAAGCGATTTTAATCACTCAGATATAGTTTCAAAAACTGCTTGGATAAATCCTGCAAGAACTGGCCCGGCAATGAATCCGAACACTCCGAAAGAAAACGCTCCCACCATTATTCCTGAAAAAAAAACAAGGGGGTTTATGTCTTTTTTCAGCCTGAATATTGAATCAAAATAATGATGAAAAAGAGTGAATGCTATTGCAATAAGCAAAAGCAAAAATGCTGTGAGAAAGGAATGATTGAGCAATTCATATCCCGCAATAATAAAAATTATTATTCCTGCATTAAATGATGGTATAAGAGATGATGCCAGTATGATTACTGATAATTCAAATGCATTATTCATGCTTATTGCTAAAAGCAAGATGTATGCTGCTGCTCCAAAAAGCATTGCTTTTAAAAAATTTTTTAGAATGCTTTTAAGAATTAGCCCCATTTTCTCATTTAAGGCTTTTAATTTCATCTCATCGTTTTTGCTGAGCTGCTTTATTATTTTTCCAAAAACATTGCTGGATTCGGATAAGAAATAAAAAATCAAAAACACCATTAATATTGTGTCAAGAAGCTGCTTTGGCTGAAGCGCTGAATCATTTGAAAGCAATGAGGGATTAAATATTGGCTGAGCATCCGCTCCAATCAAGTTTTCAAAATCAATGTTTATAAAAAAAAGGTTTACATTGCTTAGCATAAACTGGATAAGCATGAAAAATGAGTAAAAAATTATTGAAAAAAATGTTAATGCTATGATTGTTGAAATAAACGCTGAAACTTCCTTATTTTTAATAAAAATGTTAATTTTTTTAAATAATGGAAAAGTTATGTATGCAAGCAATGCGCTGCTGAAAATAGTGGAAAAGAAGGGGCTTACAAAATATGCTAAAATGAGCAATAAAAGCACTGATAAAAAATTGAATTTCATTAGATTTTTAAACCTTTTTAGTATATAAAAAGGTTATAGTTTAAACGCCTTGTTTTAAAAAAAATGCGAAGGGGAGCTGTTGAGATGCTGAATGATTTAAAAAAAAAATCCTTGAATATTAGGCAGGAAATAGTGAAAAAAATAAATGATTTTAAGAAGATTGAAACTCTCAGGATAAGCATAAATTCCGAGGTTAAAAAATCCAAGCAAAAAAGGCAGGATTGCGTCAAAGGCATGAAAGACATAATAAATGAATTATCAGAGCTTAATAATATAAAAAAGTCTGATGCTCCAAAAAATGTTAAATCTTTGGTTGGGTTGATTCATAAAAAAGAATGGTTTTTTCAGATTAACGCTTTGCCCATAAAAAAAGAGGAGCAAATACTTAAAGAAATAAAAGAATTAAAAAAAGAGCTTAATGCTGCAAAAAAAGAAAATGACGCAATTAAAAGGATAAGGGTTCTTGTCAGGATGCTTGAAGCAAAAAGGAAGGAGCATAACGAGTTCCATGAATCAGTGATAAAAAATGCCGATAAAAGCAATGAATTAAGCAGCCAAATGAATGAAATTCAAAAAGAGATAAAAATGCTTAAAAAAGAGGGCAATGGCATTAAAAAAGAAATAAGCAAATTGGTCATGCATTACAAGATTGAAAAAGAAAAAAAGAAAAATGATTTGAAGGATAAAAAGCAGGAATTTAGCCGAATGATTGAGGAAAAAGAAAATCAGGTTTTTGAAAAGCTGAAAAATAAAAAGAAGCTGACAACTGAGGATTTGCTTGTTTTTCAGAACAATTAGGCTTTTTTTAATTTCTTCATTATGACTATTGTCCTTGAAATCATTGTTATTGATGCAAAAATTATTATTAAATATAATCCAATGGTTAATTGATTGAAGAGCATGGCAAGTATGAGGGTTATTAGCCTGCCTGCCCTGCTTCCAATGCTTCCAACATACTTGATTTTAACCCCTATAGTCCACACTTCAGCCCTTGCCGCAACATAGCTCGTCATTAATGAGAAGATGAGCGCGAGAAAGCATAATGCATAGAGCTCTGGATAAGAATAGCTTATTGCAAAAAAAGTGATTACTTCAACCCATCTGTCTATGAATGCATCATAAAAATCCCCGAATCTTGTGCTTCCAACTTTTTTTGCAAGGGCTCCGTCAAGAGCGTCAATAACTGATGTTATTCCCATAAAAATTGCTGCAAAAAACAGGTTTTTTTGAATTATAAAATAAACGGTTATTGCTAAAAAAAAAAGGGATGACGTGGTTACCATGTTCGGCGTTATTTTCATCCTTGCCAAAAATAAAATGAATGGCGTTATTATTTTATGAAAAGCTTTTCTCAGCATTTCCAATTTTCTCATAAAATCTTTTGAATAATAGGCTTTTTAAAAAACTAACTGATAATTTAATAATTAATGATTAGTATTATTATTGGAGCGTTTCAATTGCTTTTGCCTGTATATTTTGCAAATGCTGCGCCCACTTTTTTAATAAAATTTAAAAAGCATCCTTTGGATTTTGGCAAAAAATGGGGAAAAAACCGCTTGCTTGGGAATGGCAAAACCATTGAAGGGGTTGTTTTTGCGTGTTTTGTCGGATTTTTAACAGGCATTTTGCTAAAATACGCTTATTATTATTTTAATTTTTCATGGATTAATATCAGCCCTTTTGGGTACGCTTTTATTGCTTTAGGGGCAATGATTGGGGATTCAGGCGGCAGTTTTATTAAAAGAAGATTGGGGATGAAACGGGGCGAAAATGCTGGGTTGCTTGACATGATTGATTTCATGGTTGGGGGGCTTATTTTTGCAAGAATCATTTCACCTTATTCTTGGTGGATTGCAATCATTGGATTAATTTTAACTCCCATTATTCACAGGGTTTCAAATATTATAGGCTATAAAATCGGCGTTAAAAAAGAGCCCTGGTAATTGCGTGTCTCGTTTTTTTTTCAAAAGAATTAATGTTTTTTTCGCAGAATTTTATGACTTCTTGCAAAGATTTTCCGCTGTTTTCAAGCAAGCATACTGCTCCGAATCTGTTATAATGGGATTCTTCATTGCTTTTTCCTTTATCAAATGTGATTAATCTGCTTTTTTCAATTATTGCATAATTTTTGCAGTCTTTAATGAAATGGGCTATGAATGTTCTTTCAGGGGTTTTATATGCTTTGCATGTTCCCTGAAACAATGAATCATGAAGCATTCTTATCTGCTGCATGAATAAATCCAAATCATTATTGTTTAGGAATTTTACAAAATTGTCCGGAACTATTTCACATATTTTTCCGTCAAAAAAATGCTTTTCAGTTGAGGCAAGCATGTCAAGCTGGCTTATGTCAAAGCTGTCTATGTCTTCTTGAATAAAATTCATTTGAGCATTTTTTTTTGAATTATTGTGAACATGGCCGTATATTCCAACTTTGTTCAATCCATAGCCTTTGAATTCCAAGTCAGTTTTCATTAATTCGCACACAAGGGATTTTAACTCTTTGTCTTTGAAAATTTTACCCCTCCTTATTAAATCAATATTGTGATTCCCCATTTTTTTTTCAAAAAGATGCAATATTAAATTGGTGGAATCAATTTTTGGTATGCTTATTTTTTTTTCGTTTTTTTCTTCATAAATCGCGATTGAGCACAGTTCATCATTTTTTTTCGTTTTTGCTGAATTAAAGCTTATGCAAAAACTTCCGTAATTATCAATGTATATCGCGTTTTTTAGCGTAACATCGTATGCTTCCTTGAAAAATATTGACATCCCGTTTGATGGCATTGGAAAAGATATTGAAATATGGTCTTCAAGGCTTTGGTAAAATTCTTTTGAAAACGCTTCATTAAAATCCTCAACTAATTTCAGGGTTGAATCCTTGATTATTAATCCCTTAAAATACTCATTGAATATTTTTAATTGCTCATGGCTCATAACCCTGCTTTCATTTTTCCATGATTCAAGAGTTCTAAAAATATCGCTTTCCTTTTTTGTTTCAATCAGGATGTGGTATTCTTCCAAATCAATAAGCCTTTGCTTTAAATCCATGTCCTGAAAATATGATATGAAATCAGGGTCTATGAAGTAATCTAAGGGCTTTGCCTGATTGCACACTATTATTGCATTAAGCTTCATGGTGTGGGGTAAACAGTTTTTTTTTAAATAGGTTTGCCAATGCTTTTTTTTTAAATCATTTTGTATAATTGGCTGTGCGGAATGCCGTTTAAATCCATTACGCTTTCTTTATTGATTGTTCCTGATTCTATCAGCGCAGATATTGTTTCTTTTCCTAAAAAATTCGCTGTTGTGCAATTCTTTGCATCCTCTATTAATTCTTTTTTGCTTACTTCTTTTTCTTTGTAAAATGATTCAGAAATCTTTAATTTTGCTCCGTTTTCTAAATTAATGGTTTTTCCCAAAAGAATTGAATCGCATGCTGCAAGCAAAATTTCCCTTCCGTTTTTATGGATTTTTGCTGAAATCATTTCCTTATTGGGTATTTTGCTCCGCAAGCCATGCAGGTAATCTGCATTACCCTGTCCGTTTTTGTTAATTTCGTGTCAGGCTTTTTGCATTCTTTGCAATTCACGAACTCATTCACGAATTTTGATACTTTTTCGTTTATTTTGTCTGCGCTGAAATTCCCGTTAAAAATAGTGTATTGGCCGTCAATCACTCCTTTTGTTGCCAATTCCTTGAGCAAAAAAGACAATAATAATTTTTCATCCCTGTCAAGAAAATCGGCTATTTGCTTTAAGTTGCTTATTATTGTTTTTTTTCCCTGCATTCTTCCTTTGACTTTTGGAACTTCAAACCTCGTTTTTTCTTCGCCCTTATAAGGCATTAATTTTCTCAGCCGTTTTGCCAATTCATCATATTTCATTGTCAATCACTTTAATCATTCATCAAGCACTTTGTAATTATGCTTTGTTGGTTCATATATTGCGCTGTCATTTAAAAGATTTTTCAGGCTTTCTTCAACCTGCTTTTTTGAAAGCCGCGATAAATTATTTATTAATGCCAGGCTTGTGCCTTTTCCCACATCATTCTCTTTTATTATTTTAAGTATTGCGTCATTGGGGTTCTCGTCTTTTTTTATTTCAACCCCTGTGCTTATGCCTTGCTCTTTTTTTTCTTTTATCCTTTCAATCTTCTCCTTAGACAATGCCAATTCGTATTTATGGTAAAGCCAATGATTGGGGTCAATTATTTTTTTTATCATTTCAGCGCTTATTTTTCTTTTGCCTTCCCATTCATTTATTCTGCCAATGACTTCAACATTGTCTCCAGGCATTATTTTTTCAAATAATTCAATATTCGTTTTTCCAGTGTTAAAATCTTTCCTGCTGCTTATTGACATTGTGTCTGTTGAGTCATCAATTGTCAGGAACGCATAAGTTAAATCCTGCGCTATTGTTTTGCTTACAACTGTTCCAAACACCCTTACCCTGCTTATTTTCAGGTTTTTTAATGACAAGTAATCTGATTCCCCTTGAACGCTTGTATAAGGCGCCTCATTAAGCGTTTTTAAATCCGATTTATACGCTGTCAATCTTTCAAATTCGCTCATTTATTTATCCTCCTTATCACTCCATGCCTTGGCTTAAATAATTCTCCAGTCCTTATCATCTTTTCGATTATTTCCTCAGCTTTTAATTCATCAATTCCTTTATTTCTCACTTCATTCATTATTTCTTCCAAAGGTATGTCTTTTCCAAAGCTTTTTTCCAGCCTTTTTATAATCTCCATTACTTCATAAATCCTGCTTCTTTGGCTTGATGTTGTTCCGCTCATAACCCTGTCTATGTCCAATTCCTGAGTTTCAGGGTCCATTCCCAATTGGGACAGGTAAAGTTTCATTAAATTTATTGCTTTCTTTGCGTCAAAAAGAGTCACTTGCTTGCTTAATCTTACTTTAGCGCTGGCTTCGCTAATCCTGACCAATGCCTCTAATTGCCTTGGAGTTAAAGGAACAGGCCTTGGCCCGCTCGTTGATACAACTTCCTTGTTTCTTAAATTGACAAAAAAGTTCTGAATTTCTTCTATTGCTTCATCGCTTAATTTGGGCGAAACATTTTGCCTTGCATATGAAACATATTTTCTTAATAACTCTGCAGGTATTTCTGCTGAATAATTTTCCATGTTTTGATGGCTTTTAAGTATGAATTCTGCAAGGGATTTGTCGCTTTCCTTGTCAGGCATATCCCTGAATGGAAAGATTAAATCAAACCTGCTTAGCAAAGTAATTGGCATGTCTATTTGCTCAGGCAAGGGCTTGAATCCGTCAAACCTTCCAAGTTTCGGATTGGCTGCTGCCAAAATGCTTGTCTGGCAGTTAAGCACTGCCTGAACATTTGCTTTAGAAATGCTGACTGTTTGCTGCTCCATTGCCTCGTGCATTGCGCTTCTGTCTTCTTGGCTCATC
Organism: Candidatus Nanoarchaeia archaeon; assembly: GCA_028710615.1. Classification (GTDB taxonomy): domain Archaea; phylum Nanobdellota; class Nanobdellia; order Tiddalikarchaeales; family Tiddalikarchaeaceae; genus JAQTTT01. Next base: position 1,891 of record JAQTTT010000029.1, on the reverse strand, counting down.
TTGTCAATCTCATCAATGCATAATATTCCTTTATTAGCCAACACTAATGCTCCTGCTTCCAAAGCCCATCCCCTTAATATTTCATCTTTCACTACTGTTGCTGTTAATCCTGCTCCTGTTGCTCCTTTGCCGCTTACAAACCTTGCTTTAGGCGCTACTGTGCTCATGCTTTTAACTAACTGGCTCTTTCCTGTTCCAGGGTCCCCTATCAATAATATATGTATATCCCCCCTTCCTTTTGTTCCATCAGTTCTTTCTTTTCTCACTCCTCCAAACATTTGAAGAGCTAATGCCTCTTTTATTTGGCTTCTTCCTTTAATAGATGGCGAAACTGACCTTATAAGCTTGTTATAAATATCAGGGTCTTTGCTTAATAATTCTATTTGCTCAATATCTTCCTGGGTTACATCTATCTCCTCATACTCTTTTTCTATGCTCTCAATATTGTTCGCTTCAAGCATTATATCATAAATCACGCTTTTAGTGCTTGTTCCAGGCATATTCTTTGCATATTCATTGACTACTCCTATGATTTTCACCTTGCTTCCTGGATTGGTTTTTTTAACCATTTGGGGCTCAACCAAATCATTTTTTAAAATAATGTTTAACCTCATTGGCTGCCCTCCTTCCAATGACTCGCTGGATTCTTCCAAGACTAATCTTTGAGTGTCAACTAATTTATTTTTTATTATGTCAAACCTTCTTGCTCCGCAGTTCGGGCACCTGTCTGGCTGCTTAATCTCAGTCACATCCTGTATCACGCTGATTTTTTGCTCGCAATTAGAGCACTTATAAATTATTAATGTGCAAGTGGGCCTTACTGCGCTGGCTTGCCTGACTATGCCTTCTGTGTAAAGAAATTTTCCCAAATGCTTGCTTCTGATATCCCTTATTTTAATGTAATAATTAATGGGCAGATTAATGAATCTTACAAAAACTTTTTCACGCAATCCTTCCTCAAACTGGACTAATGCGTCTTCAAAAATGTCCAAGTATTTTGAAGGATTATCTATCAATGCTTGAGCTATATCCGGTTCAAATGCATCAAATTTCGTGAAATCTATTATCAGGCTTTTTTTTCCGGTTATTATGAGTTTTCCTAAATCCTGGGAGCATTCTGTTTTTATGAATTGAAAAAACTTCTCCATTACCTCATTTTGGTCTAATTCCATGATTTTTTACAAAAAAGTCGTAGATATAAAAAGGTGTATTATACTTAATAATGAATAATGAATAATATATAAAAAAAAATGCATTTAAAACGGTTTTTTACTTGGATTTTTTTGCTTCAAGCAAAGTTTTTCTTAAATTCTTTATTGATTTTACAATCTCTTTCTCATTCTTTGCTCCTGTGCATACTATTCTTCCAGTGCTGAACAAAAGGAAAGTTATATGCCAATTAGGCACTTTGTAAACTAATCCTGGGAATTGCTCTGGCTCGTACTCTGCTGTGGGCAAGCTGAACGCTAATTCTGTCAAGTTAAGCTTTAATCCTATGTCTCCTGAAGCAACCATGTTCTCAACCTTCATCTCAGGCTTCTTAGTGCATTTAATATTTGCTTTGCCCAACTCTTTCTGTATTGCTTTCACTGCATCAGGCACTGCTGCTTCGCTTTTAACGCCAGTAACCACTATTTTTCCGCTTGAAAAAACTAAAGCAGTAATTTTAAGGCTCGTCATCCTTAGCACTAATCCTGGGAATTGCTCAGGATTATATTCAGTATTTGAAAGCCTTGTAGCCAATTTCTCCAAAGGCACATCAACGAACAATGACGCGCTCGCAACCACGTTTTGAATAGTGTAGCTAACATCCTTAGTTATATTAACAGTTTTTAATTCAATCTCCATAAACATTATTTAAAAACTCATTCCTTTATAAATGTTTTATAAA
>JAQTTT010000002.1:19290-42088 GCA_028710615.1 Candidatus Nanoarchaeia archaeon | reverse complement strand
TTCTTTCTTAGGCTTCTCTCCCTGATTCTTATAAGGCCCAGGCAATTTAAAATACTTGATTTTCTTTTTTATGAAACCCGGAATCAAAAAATACGAAACCCTGCTCCACCAATTATTCTCGGGCGCAGCTCCAACAGCAACAGCCACTAATTTTTTATCCTTCAAAAACTTCCAATTATTTTTCAAAAAGCCAGTAAGAGGCATCTTTGCAGCATAAGTCCCGCTCATGACAATAATTGTATTGAAATTTTTCAAGGAATCAATTTTAACCGAATCCATTTCAAAAGAAGAGCATTTCAACTCTTTTTTCAGCCACTCAGCATATTTCTTCGTTGAGCCGTAAATAGTCTTGTAGACAATAACTGAAACCATAATATAATCAATTATTTAAATAATTTTAAAACTTGCCATCTATTAATTGAATAGGGGAAGCGTTATCTTTCCATTTATAAGCAATTATTCCATATATAGAAAGCATGGAAAAGGTGATGTTTCTCATCTATGGCAACCACCCAAAAGCCAACACAATAAAAGAAAGGGCAATCAAGATTGTCCGATTATTAAAAACCTGCAATGACTGGGTGGACCTGAACGAAATAGAAAAAGAATTAAAAATAAACAGGAATGAATCGCCAAGCTTATTTTACAAGCCGTTGAGCGCAATGAAAAAATGGAGACTAATAGACAATAAAAGAAAAGCCACTGGCCAAAAAGGAAAAAGCGTTATCTACACAACATACTATAAATACACGCCAGAAAGATTCTTATCCTACTTAAAAGACGGCTTATTCAGCATATGCGAAACAGAAATAAAGATGTTCAAATAATATTGTTTATAAATAAGCCCCGCCTTATCTAAAATATGAAAGAACTAAAAAAAACAGCATTGATTGTTTTAGGAGCAATTATTGCTGTAATGGGTTTGCTTGAAATAACAGGAATATTGAATCTTGGAACAGAACCAGCATGGCATGCATGGCTAAAAGTTTTAATCGGAGCAGCAGCCATAATAGTGCCCTTCACTTATAAAAAGCAAATAAATACTGCATTGTATGTTATTAGCGGATTATTAGTGATCATGGGAATTCTAGCATTGATTCCAGGAATAGATTTAGCAACAGAGCCATTATGGCATTCAATCACTAAAATAGTGGTTGGCGGAATAGGCATATTAATTGCAAGAAAAAAAAAATAAAATAATCTTTTTTTTTTTTATTATTTAAGGAAGCCTTATCTTAATTTTATTAATAAATAAACTAATGAATATTTTTGTGAAAATTTCTCAAATGCCTAAAGAAAACAGGCCAAGGGAAAGATTAATGCACAAAGGCTCTGAAGCATTGTCAAACGCAGAATTATTGGCTTTAATATTTGAAAAAGGAACAAAAAACAACAACGTAATTGACATGAGCAATGAATTAATAAAAAAATATGGCATAGAAAAATTGTCAGAATTATCCTTGAACGAGTTAATGCAGATTAAAGGGATAAAAACCGCAAAAGCCTGCCAATTAGTCGCGCTTTTTGAGCTGTCAAGAAGGTGCATCACCACGAAAAAAAAGGTTTATTCAATAAGCTCGGCAAAAGACGTCTACGAATTAGTCAAAGAAAAATACTCAACATATGCGCAGGAAGTTTTTTCAGCAATTTATCTTAACACAAAAAACAAGGTGTTAAAAGAGGAAATCATAACAAAAGGAATCCTTGACGCTTCGCCAGTTCATCCAAGAGAAGTTTTCAGAGGAGCAATAAAAGAAGGCGCCAAATCAATAATAATCATCCATAACCACCCTTCAGGAGACCCTTCGCCTTCAAAAGACGACATTGAAGTCACTGAATGCCTAATGAATGCCTCAGAAATAATTAATATTCCATTGCTTGACCATGTAATAATAGGCAAAGACTCATACTGGAGCTATGCTGAAAACAATTAAAAAAAAAGCGTTTATTTCAGAGTTTATAAGGTTTTTGCAAGCAACCCAGCAGTGCGAATAGTTTTTAAAGGGCAATTTTATTCCTAATGAATACTCAAAATGCCAAAAGCATTGCAGGTGCTTTTGGCCACACTCTTTTTTTTAAATAATGTTTTTAAAATATGAAACCAATGAATTATCCATGAAAAAAGAATTGCTCTTGGCAGTTATTGTGCTTTTAGCAGGATGCACAAAAACAACACTTATTCCATTAAGCAATGATTTTGAAATAATCCGCTGCGATGCATTAAACCTTTGCCCAGAAGGAAAGGAATGCTATTCATTCCAAGACACAGATTACCCTATTTGCTGGCAAGGAAACCCTTGCAACAGATGCGCTTCAAACAATTGCATACAATTAGAATCATACCCAGTTCAAATAAGATGCGAATGAAAAAAACGAGTTATTTTAAGAAGTTATTTATAGCGTTCCAGTTCTTTTTATAAGCTATTCTCACTCCTTTTTCCCTTAAGCCTTTTTTAATCCTATTAAGCATTTCCCATTTAGCATTGCCTTTGACAATCTCGTTTATAGCAAAAGCTTCAGGATTAATCATTTTGAAACTCTTAAAGAATTCTCCAGCACTGACTATTTTAATGAAATCATCATAAGTGCTTTCCTTTGCATTGACATCTTTTAAATAATCAAGGCCTTTCCTGTCAATTTTTCCATTCTTAGTAGAATAAATGTAATATTCAGGGTTAAGGTAAGTAAGCTGGGCATTAAAACCCTTAATCAAAGTTTCAAGCTTTTCATCAACTGAGCCAATCTTTTTTTTCAAAGCATTCCTTTCAATATCTTCAATTTTTATGTGGTTAATGAACATTATTTTTCCAAAGCCATAGCTTACAAGCTCTAAAGAGCCCAAAGGAAGATTATTAGCAACATGCTTTTTATCAACATAATTATTAAAGCTTATTGAATTATTTCCCAAATCAAGAATAGTCTCAAAAACCTTGCTAAATTTTTTATGATTCATTATTTTAACCCCATAATACTTCAAATATTTAGCGTATTTTTTAGGCACATTGTCGCACTCAATAATTGAATACTTCATTAAATTCTCACTAATCTTAGGAGTCAATAAAATATTATTCACATCATGCTTTATGAGGCTAGTGTCAACTTTTCCAGTGTAAAACTTGCTTTGAATAGCAACATTTTCGTAATAATCAATGCCGAAGAATCTTCTTGTAAAATTAGCCAATAATTTATCATTAGCTTCCAAAGTTAAGTTGCAATCATTCTCAGTCAAAGGCAGAGAGCCCACATAGAATTTTAAGCTAGTGCACAAATCAATAATTTTGTATTTAATTACTTTGGATCTTGAAAAAGTAGTCTCTTTAACATCATCCTTTTTAATGAACAAATCCCTTGGAATATAATAATCCTGATTAACATCGCAGTACTGGCTTAATTGTTCAATTAACCTTTTTTCAGCTTCAAAACCATCTTTCGAAGCATTTCTTTCAGTTTTTTTACCCACACTAAGCAATTCTGATAAATTTTAACATTTAAATAATTTATTCTTTTTTACCTTCAAAAGATTTAAAATTCACGGACAAATCATAAAAATAATCATGGAAGCCAATGAAATGCTGCTATATGAGCACAAAATAATATATTCTTTGCTAAAAAAGCTTCAAACAAAGATTGAGGAAATGAAAAAAACCAAAGAAGTGCAGGGAAGCTTCATAGATTTATTGACGGATTTTTTCATGACATACATAGATGTTTACCACCACGGAAAAGAAGAAAACATAATGTTTGAACGCCTAAAAAAAAAGAATTTAACGCAAAAACACAAAGATTCAATGGATTTATTGCTAAAACAGCATGAACTTGGCAGAAAATTAACCGAAAAAATAATAAAAACAACAGCAGAATACTTTAAAGGAAGAACAACCCAAATAGATGAATTAATAAAAATTTTAGAAGAATTCAAAAAATTATACATTGAGCATGCAGAGTTTGAAGACAACCATTTTTTCAAAGAAGCCCTCGAATATTTTAGCAGCAAAGAGAAAGAGCAATTAATCCAGGATTTTTTCAAATTCAACATAAGAATGGTTGATGAAAAATACAAAAATTTAATAGAAATAATATAAAAAAAAAGCCTTTAGATAATATTATTAAATGGATGAATTATCCAATAATCATAATATGAAAACCGTTTTTTTGCTGATTCTTTCATTATTATTTTCATGCGGTTTTTGCGCCCAGGTAAACGAATCTTTCAATTTTTCACAAAGCGAAACCTATTATGAATTAACCAAGGATTTAATATTCAATGACTCCTTAATAATAAATCATCCGAACATAACAATTGACGGAAAAAACAATTCAATAACAGGGCAATTCATCATCTTATCTGAAAACGTTACCTTAAAGAACATCATTTTAAATCCAATAAAAAACGATTTAATAATAATCAATTCCTCAAGCATTATTTTGGAAAACATTTTTTTGAACAATTCCATTAATGGCATGATTTTTAATTTCAACAATTCTTTAAGCATTTTTTTAGAAAACATTGTTTTTTTCAATGTTTCATGCGCCGCAAAAATAAATACGGAATTAAACCATTCATTCCATGATGATTTTTTTTATTTTAACAATTCTCTGACTTCGCCCCAAGATTTTTTTAAAAAATTCAATTATGATTCAAATTATTTTTTTAAAAAAGAGTATTATTTAAGCAAAAACGACTATTTTGAATTTGCAGAAAATCATGAAGAATTCAACGAGCTTGCCCAAAAAACAAACAATATAGCATTAAAAGGGAACATCTCCTTTGATGATTTGCTGATTTTTTCCAATGATTTGAAGATTAAGGGTTTTGGCAATTATTTTTCATTAAACACCAACAAAGATTTTTCAATAATCGCCTTAAATGAAATTGAATTGATTTTTGAAAATCTTAATTTTTTGTTCAAATCAAAGAATTTTATGCAGAATTTAGGCGCAAATGCTTCTTTTTCAGATTGCGGATTTTATTCAAACAGCGCGCAAATATTTTATTACCAAGTCCAGGGAAACTCTAAAATAATTAATTCCTCATTTTATTCATTTGGCAATTCTTCAAAAGCAATTCAAATAAGCGACGGCAAATCCGAGATAAACGGCAATTATTTTAAGAACTTTAAAACAGGCATTTCATTAAACAAAGATTGCTTTTTGAACGATTTAAAAGCAGATTATTCAAATCATGGGGAATATTCTGAAATCCTTGTGCCGACTTTTAATCTATCTTTTTTGGAAAACAATCATTTTGATCTATTTAACAATTCGCTGAATTTTTATGGAAAAACTTATGATGCAATAAATCAATTGGTTATTGATGAAAACTGCTTTTATCCAGGAATATTAAAAAACGGCTTTTACCCCTTTGAAATTGAAGCAAATGAATCATTAAACAAATTAAAAGAGCTAATAAAAGGCAACAATACCGGAATAAACAACATTTTTTCAAAATTAATTTTTTTAAAGGAAATTGACGGCTTTAATTTATCATGGAGCTCCCAAAAACCAAGCATAATAAATGATTCAGGATTCGTTTTTAATCCAATGTTTTCCGAGCAAGAAGTTAAATTATTCATCAATTTTTCAAGCAATTCCCTCACCATTAAAAAAAGCCTTGACTTAATTGCAAAGCCCATAACAACAATTCCAAGCAATAGGATTGAAAGCCAAGGAAAACACAACGGAACCCATATAATATTTTTAAAAAACCATGAATTTTTAAATGAATTAAATTTTTACCATGAAGCGGCATATGAATTAAAGGTTAATTTGCCAGCAAACAAAACCCATAATTTAATTGTTTTAAAAAACAATGAAGAAATATTCAATTCAGAAACCAATGATTCATTTTTTATTAACAATTCATTTAATCAATCAATATTTGACTCTTCAACCAATTATTATGATTTTATCTGGAAATTGAATTATTCAACAATTCTTCACGAAAGAATTTTTGTGTCAGTTTTAAACAACGTTTTAATCAAGTTTAACCAAACATTTGATTATTCCGATTTTTTTAAAACACTCCACTTTAATTCATTTCAGGAGTCATTCATTGATTTTTCAAGCAAATTATCAAATAATTCAGCAATTTTAGCGCAAGACTTAATGATTTATTGCAACACCTCAAAAGGGATAATTGATTTGAAAATACCATCAAATTTTTATTCAAACAAGCAGTGGAATGGAAAATTTATTTTGCCAAAAATAATTGAAAATAATGAATTTGAATACGGAATCGTTGATTTTCGCTTTTTAATAGGGTGCAATGATTGCGATTTATTCTCAGCTGATTTTTTTACAATAATGATTCCAGGAAGAGCCAATAAAAGCGTTGCATACATTGATTCTTCCAATAATACTACTTTTTTAAAAAAAACAGACTATTTTAGCATTGGAAACAATTTATTTATAAAAACACGCCATTTAAGCGAATTCATAATTTATGAGCCAATAATTCAGGAGCCAGACAGCGAATTTTTGGAGTTAGAAGAGCAAAACCAAAGCATTAACATCATTGATTTAAGCCAAGAAATAGAAGAATTAGATGAAAACGAGCAATTAGAACTCCAAGAAAATAAGACAGCAATAACCAGCATGATAAGCTTAAATGCGTTAAACGAAGCATTTTTTTTAAAAGCATTAAAATTAGCAATCACTTCATCATTAATAGCAAGCATATTGCTAATTTTAAAAAAAAATCTTTAAAAAAAAAACATATATACAAAATAATACATTACTTTAAAAATAATCCATAAATTGTTATAAACTTATTTAATAATGCCAAGGGGTTGTGGTTTTTATGCATTGTCCGTATTGCTCAAGCGAATCAATAAAAGTTGTTGATAAAAGAACAGTTTCAAGCACTACTAATTGGAGAAGAAGAGAATGCCTTAGCTGCTTTAAAAGATTCACAACATATGAAAGCGTTGAGCCAATAAAAATAAAGCTATTGAAAAAAAACGGCCAAATGCAGGATTTTGACAAAAACAAGATAGTTACTTCAATAATAAAAGCAAGAAGCAAAAAAACTCTTCCAATTGAAAAAATAGAAGAAATCGCTGATTCAATAGAAAACGAGCTATTGTCAAGAAAAGATTTTGAAATTTCAAGCAAAGATGTTGGAGAGCTGATATTAAAGCATTTAAAAATCTCTGACCCAGTGGCGTATATAAGGTTTGCCAGCGTTTTCAAAGAATACAGCGATATTTCTAATTTTGAAAGCGAAGTAAAAGAGCTTAAAGTAAAAAAAGTGGTTCAAGAATCTCAAGACACAACAGACTTATACCTTCAAGTCACAAGCAATAGCGAGGAATTAAATGATTGGAACAGGGATAAAATAATCCAGGCATTGCTTAAAGAAACAACCCTTAGCAAGTGGCAGGCAAGAGACATAGCAAAAGAGGTTGAAAAAAAATTATGCATTTCCCAGCTTTCAGTTGTAAGCACGAACCTTGTAAGGGAATTGGTTAACAACGAATTATTCCAAAGGGGTTTTAATGACCATTTAAAAACCCAGGAAATACTTGGAATGCCCTCTTACAATTTATTGGAAATAATAATGAGCAAAAACAAGGACAATTCAAACATTAAATACAACAACCCTGAAGCAATAAATCTTGCAATTTCCGGAACAGTCCTAAAGCAATTCGCCCTAAATAATGTTTTCAGCAAAGAAGTGGCAGACGCGCATTTAAACGGAGCGCTTCACCTTCACAACCTTGATTATATTACAAGAGTTTACTGCGGAGCCCACAGCCCGGAATTCATAAAAAAATACGGATTAAAAGACCAATTAACTTTAAGCACAACTGCAGGGCCAGCAAAGCACGCATCAGTGCTAACCGGGCACATAATAACTTTTATTGCAAGCATGCAGCCGTATTATGCCGGAGCGCTGGGATTAAGCTATTTAAACATTTTTTATGCCCCGCTATTGGAAGGAAAAAATTATGCTGAAATGAAGCAGGAAGCGCAAGCCCTTATTTTCGGAATCGCGCAAGGCTCTTTTAGCAGGGGAGGGCAAACAATTTTTTGCGATTTTAACATTCATTTAGGCATTCCATCCTATTTTAAAGATGTGCCAGCAATAGGAAAAGGGGGAAAATACACTGGAAAAAATTACGGAGACTATGAAAAAGAAGCGCAATTATTTGCAAAAGCCCTGCTTGATGTCTGGAGCGAAGGAGATGCTGACGGCAAAGTATTCCCATTCCCAAAATGCGATTTGCATGTTAACCAAGAAGCATTTGATGAACCTGCCCAAAAAGAGCTTTTAATGCATGCCTGCGAAATAGCAGGAAAAAACGGAAGCCCATACTTTGTTTTTGACCGCGATCAAGTAACATTATCCGCTTGCTGCAGATTAAAAGAAAAAATTGAAGACCCTGAAGTATTAAAGCACCCTGAACGAATAAGGTTTTGCGGATTCCAAGTAGTCACAGCCAATCTTCCGCAATGCGCATACAAAGCAGGAAAAGGAAACATTGAAACATGCATAAAAGAAATCCACAAAATAATGGATTTAATACTAAAAGCGCATCTTGAAAAAAAAGCATTCACAAAAGAATTAATGTCTGCTCCGGGAATGCCATTATGGCAAATAGGAAAAATATCAAAAGATGGAAGCCCCTATGTTGACATAGAAAAAAGCACATACATTTTCGGTTTAATAGGATTAAATGAATGCGTCAAATACTTGACAGGAAAAGCGCTTCATGAAACAGAAGAAGCGTATAAAACAGGCCTGCAAATAGTGTCAAGCATGTATTTAAGAATAAAAGAATATGAAAAAAAGCACGGCTTAAAATTCAGCTTGGAAGAAACTCCAGCAGAGGGATGCAGCCTAAGATTCGCAAAACTGGATTTAAGAAATTACCCGGAAAGCAAAGAAATTATAAAAGGAAACATTAACAGCTCTGAAATATATTACACCAATAGCATACATTTCCAAGCAGACGCAGACATAGACATATTTGAAAGAATAGAAAAGCAGGGAAAATTCAACAGTTTAATTGAAAGCGGCTCAATAACCCATGTATTCATAGGAGAATACAGGCCAAGCAAAGAAGCAATATACTCATTAGTGAAAAAAACTTGGGAGAAAACGCAAAGCTCCCAAATAACAATAAGCCCGGAATTCACAATATGCAAAGATTGCGGAAAAATAAGCGAAGGATATGGCAGGTGATAAAAAAAAATGGAAGAAAATTGCCCAAGATGCAAGCATTGCGGAAGCGCAAATGTTTATGGAATAAGCAGAGTGGTGGGATTTTTCAGCAAAATAGAGGATTGGAATAACAGCAAGAAAGCAGAATTAAAAGACAGGAAAAAAGGAAACTATAAAATATCTGCAAGCGAATAATAATCCCTGAAACAATAAAAAAACAAGGAATTTAAGAAAAAATCATGAAAGTGAAAATATTTACGCAGGATAATTGCCCAAATTGCCCCCAAGCAAAAAAATTGGGAGAAGAATTGATAAAGCAGGGATTAAACGCCGAATTTTACGATGTAAAAACCCCCCAAGGATTGGCAGAAAGCCTAATGCATAATGTTTTAAGCACCCCAAGCATTATAATAATAAAAGAAAATAAAGTAGTTGAAGAATTCTTGGCGCAAACACCCCAAATTGAAGAGGTAAAAAAATGGTTATAATAAAAGATGTGCTGGAAAGCAGTTTCATAGATTACCCCAAAAAAATATCCCTGGTCATATTCACAGCAGGATGCAATTTCAGATGCCATTATTGCCATAATCCTGAACTTGTTGAGCCGGAATTGCCCTTCATGTCAGAAGAAAAAACCCTTAAAAAAATAGAATCAAAAAAAGACTGGATAGACGGAGTGGTAATAACTGGGGGGGAGCCAACTCTTCATGCAGATTTGCCTGAATTCATAAAAAAAATAAAAGAAATGGGATTAATGGTTAAATTAGACACCAATGGCACAAACCCCGAAATGATAAGAAAGTTAATGGAAGAAGAATTAATAGATTACATTGCAATGGATGTAAAAGCCCCGTTAGAAGAATACTCCAAAGTAACAAGCGTTAAAATTGACGAATCACTCATAAAAAAAAGCATAGAATTAATAAAAAACTCAGGCATTGAATACGAATTCAGGACAACAATACTCCCAAAGCTGCTTAAAGAAGAAGACATAATAAAAATAGGATACCTTTTAAACGGCGCAAAATTGCTGGCACTTCAAACATTTAAAAACAAAAAAACCCTTGATTCAGAATATAAAACCCAAAAAAGCTACCTTCAGCCCCAAATGGAGCATTTCTCAAGAGTAATAAAGCCATTTGTTAAAACAGTAATCACAAGGTAACAGTATAATGAAAACCCTTCAAAACAAAGGAGCATACTTAATAAAAATAGAGCTAAAAAAAGATTCAAAAATAAAAATCGGAAAGCTCGGAATAATTTTTTTTAAAAAAGGATTCTACTATTATGCCGGCTCAGCGCAAAACAACCTAGACAAAAGAATAAAAAGGCATTACTTAAAAACAAAAAAAATGCACTGGCACATAGACTTTTTAACCGCGCACCCAAATTCACAGGCAATAAGCGCAAAAAAATATTATTCAAGCAAAAAGGAAAAAGAATGCGAAATAGCAAAAAAATTTTCAAAAAAACATGAAAAAATAAAAGGATTCGGATGCTCAGACTGCAAATGCGAAACCCACCTATTTTACGAAAAAGAATGAGCCCAAATAAATAAGAATCATTAATAACGCAGTTTTCCTGTCAATCTTTTTGTTAATAAGAATAATCAAAAAAACAAGAACAACAGCCAAAATCAAATAATTCAACGAAGCAATAACAACAGCGCTGTCAATGACTTTTGCGCTAATAATTGCGGAAACGCCCAAAATCAAAGTCAAATTGCTGATAACTCCGCCGAACTGGTCGCCAAAAAACAATTCATACTCCCCCTTCTTAACAGCATCAATTCCAATAAAAAACTCAGGCAAAGTGGTCGCAATGCTCACAACAAAAAAGCTCACAACAAAAGACGAAATCCCAAAAAAATCAGACAAAGAAACAACAGAATTCACAAAAACATAAGCGCTTAAAACAATTCCCAAAAGGCTTAAAATAATATAAAAAAAGTATTTATATTTCATCTGCGAAAAAAAGATTTTATCCTGCGGAGGAAAAATGTACTCTTTCTTAATAATGCTGTTATGAATAATGAAATAAATCAAAATAAAATTTCCAACAAGAATGAATCCATTAATCCGCGAAATCAACCCATTCTCAAAAATCGTGAAAATCTGAAACAACACAATAGTCATGCAAGCGCAAAGAATCAAAATATTCTTCCTGTCAACATTAAACCCTCCCCTGAAAAGTATTACAGCCCCAGTGCTAAGTGAAACCAAAGCCAAAGACGAGCCAAGCAAATTCCCAATATTAACATTATCAAAACCCAAAAAAGAAGAAATAACGGAGTTGGAAAACTCGGGCAAATTCGCGCCAACAGCAATCATTAAACCAATAATCAAGGGAGACACCCTGAAAACATGCCCCAGCTTAATAGAATAATTAGTCACTTTAGGGCTTAAATAAACCATTCCAAAAATGCCGAATAAAAAACCAAAAACCGCCAAAAACATATTAACTAAATAAAAAAACTCCAATGATTTAAAAACCTTTTAAAAAAACAAGGCAATGAATAAACATTAATGATTGAATTATTAGCCCCCTGCCATGACTGGGCAACACTGAAAGCAGGGATTGACTCAGGAGCAAATGCTGTTTATTTCGGAATAAACTCTTTAAGCATGAGAATGAACGCCAAAGATTTCAAATCAAAAGACTTAAAAAAAATAGCCCAACATTGCCATTCAAATAAAGCAAAAGCATACTTAACATTGAATTCAATAATATATGAAAATGAATTGAAAAAATCAGAAAAAATAATCAAGCAAGCCAAAGTTGCCGGCATTGACGCAATAATAATCCAAGACTTAGGATTAATACCAATATTAAAAAAAAACAAAATGAAATTCCACATAAGCACGCAGGCAAGCGCATCAAACAGCGAATCAGCAAACACTTACAAAAAATTGGGAGCTGATAGAGTAATTCTCGCAAGGGAAGTATCCTTAAAAGACTTGGCAAGAATTGTCAAGAATTCCAAGATTGACTTAGAAGTTTTCATTCACGGCGCAATGTGCGCATCAATCTCAGGCAGATGCTTTCTCTCAGGAGCAATTTACAATAAAAGCGCTGACAGGGGCGAGTGCATGCAGCCATGCAGGCAAGAATGGACAGTCAAGAATAAATACGGCGAGTTAATCTATGACAATGAACGCTTCATGAACGCCAAAGACTTATGCACAATAACATTCCTAGACAAGATAATCAAAGCGGGAGTTAAATCTTTGAAAATTGAGGGCAGAATGAAGGATGCCAATTACATCTCAACAGTTGTCAAAATTTACAGGCAAGCCATAGACAATTATGACAAGCCAAAGATTAATTCTTGGCTAAAAGAATTAAGCACAGTTTACAACAGGGGCTTTAGCGCAGGATTTTACTTAGGCAAGCCCACAAGCAAAGATATTGAATATGAAAAAGATGGAAGCATCTCAAAAACCAGAAAAATTCCAATAGGAACAGTCAAGAATTACTACAAAAGATTAGGAGTGGCTGAAATTCACCTAAACCACAATGATTTAAGCATTGATGATGAAATAATCATTGAAGGCAAAACCACTTTTTTAAAGCAAAAAATTGAATCAATAGAAATAAACAAAAAAAGCGTCAATAAAGCAGTAAAAGGCCAAAGCGCAGCAATCAAAATCAAAGGAACAGCAAGAAAAAACGACTTAATCTTCAAGCTAAGCAACTTTTAAAAATAATGGGTTTATTTTAAATAATTAACTATGGGCAACGGAATCCTTGAAAATCAGCAAATGATTAATGAAGTTGCAGAAATATTAAGAGAAAACAAGTTATTAATAAAAGACGGTGAAAAATCCAAGCTTGATTTAACTGCTTTTAACAGGAACTTGGAAAATGCTTCTAAAAACCTGGGAATAATTGTTCCATCAATTGTTGAAGTAAGCAAAGAGCAGGTAGCATTAATAAACAATGGATTGGAAGGAACAATTAATTTCATAAGGGCTTTTCAGACATTCAACACAGCTTTTGCAGTATTTGTTGAACAGCCAACATTGTTTGAAACAAAATACAAAGGCAAAATTAATGAGCTTGAAAATCTTGAAACCAAAATAATTGCTGAAGTTGAAAGCAATTTAAAAAATCTTGACGAAATGCTTAGGGAAACTTTCAAGGAAGTAGCAGGCTATTACACAGCATTAGGGCACATCATTTATTCTGAAGAAGAAGGAGGGACTATTGAAGTCAAATATGAGAGAAGCAACAAATTAAAAGACGAAATGGAAAAAATTTACAAAAGAAAAGACGAGCTAAAAAAAGGCTTCAGCATGAAAAAATCACTGGGATTAGTTCAAATCATTGACTCATTAGTGGATGTTGAAAAAGAAGTAAGAAAAATAAAGATTAATGACACGGAAAAAACAGAGTATTACATAACAGGAACCCAAGGCGAAGAATCAAAGAAAATAAAAGTTAATATAGACATTATTGAAGCATTGAAAGGAATAAGCGGAGAACTGCTGAATTCACTTAAAGGCGCAGGAGTATTGGTTGAAGACCAAAGCAAAAGAATAAATAGAATAAAGCAGGAGGCTTTGGAGCAGAAATTCTTGGCCCAAAGCGGAATAAAAGCAGTTAAAGAAATAAAAGAAAAACTAAACAATCACTCAAAAATAACCAAATTCTTAAAAGACAATAACAGCGACATTTCAAGGCTTGAAAAATACAAAGCAAAAGAGTCAGACAAAGCCAAGGTTTATCATGATATTGTGGAAAAAGAAAAAGAAAATGACCAAGCAAAAAAAGCGCATGACCGAATAATAAAGAACCAGATGGATTTAATAATTGAGGTAGTCAACGCGTTCGGCTCAATAATCAGTTTATGGGGAGACCAAGTTAACAATGAAATCAGCATATCCCAAATAGCGGACAAAGCAGTAATAGCAATAGACAAGCTGTCAAAGGTTGAAATAAAAGCAGACATTAACGCTGAAGGATTATTGGTTGCAAAGAAAACGCAAGAGCAGATAAGGAAGACTTGCGAAGGAGCCAAGGAATTAAAGAATGTGGGCAAAGTAATGCAAATGCTTTTGGGAAGAATAAAATCCTTGTTATCCTACAATAAAGGCTTGGAAGCCCAGATAAGGCAATTCCACGGAAGCAAAGATGAAGCAAATAATTACAAGAAAAATAAATTAATTGAAATAAAAAAATATTTATATGAGCATTACCCCGAATCTTCAAAAAATGTTTCCAAAACAATCACTGAATTTAACAATAAAATAAGAATTTTAGCTGAGAAAAAGAATATCCAGCAAAATAAGTCATTGGTCGATGATTTAATAAAAAGCTATGAAAAAATACATGAAGGAATCCGTTCAAACGTGTCAGTGATAAATAATGAAGTTAAAAAAATACAAGAAAACATAAACGAATTTCCAGAAAGCTGCAAAAACATAGGCCAAAAATTAAATAATACTGATGACAAAGTTGACAAAATACTTGATTCTTTTGCAGGATTAAAAAAGACATTCCAAGACGATTTCCAAGCATACATGAAATTATCAGATGATTACAGGGAATTGGTTAAAGGATTAAGCCCTTTGCTTGATTTAATGACTCATTTAATTGCACTGCAAAAACAATTAGGCCAAAAAGAAATAAATTTAAAAGTGGTTAACCAGTCATTAAAAGCTTTCACAATGCTTTTTGATGAAATGAAGAAATTTCAAAAAGACGAGGCAAAACTTGACAAAGATTTATACAACATGATGAAAGATGTTGGATTGGCTGAAAAAGACTATTACAAAGAATACAGGGACAGGCTTGGAGACCTTGATAAATTATTGAAAGAATTGGAAGAGGTAGTGAAAAATTATTTCAAAGACAGCATAAAAAAAACAAGTGAGGCATACAAATTAGCCAATGAATGGATAAACTCTTTCAGCATTAATTTCAAGGAATATAATCAAGAATTAAAAGGATTAAACGTGGGATTTTTTGAAAAATTGTTCAAAACCCAAAGCTATAAGGAAAAAGATTTCTGGCAAGAGCTTAAAGACATAAACAAATCATTTGATTTAATGGACAAAAAAATAAATGCATTGTCAAAACTCAATTTAAAAGAGCCTAACGATGTTAAAGAATTCTGCAAATTCTCAACAGATTTAGTAAATGAAATATTTTCAGGATATAAAGGATTAGTGATTGAAGTAAACAAGGTTGTTCAAATAATGCACATAGTTAATGATAATTTATCAAAACTTCAAGGAAAAAAATTAGAATCTTATTCAGAAATGCTTGAATCCTTTAAGAAATTCAACAACCAATTGGATGAGTTGGAGGATAAAACAGTTGATTTAGAGGAATTTGACAGAATAAAAGTTGACCACATGCTTAAATCATTGAATGATTTAACTGATTTCTCAAAACTGGAAAAAGAATCAGAAAAGGAGTTAAAATCGCTTAACACGCTTAAAGAAAAAGTCATAACTGATGTTGAAGACTTAAGGAATTACCTGCTTGTTTTCTACACCACTTACTTGACTCAAGTATTGTCAGGCAAGGACAAGGAAAAGTATGAGAAAATATTAAAAGACGCGAAATCAAAGATATAATCTGTGAAAATAACCATTACCGGAGATGTTGGAAGCGGAAAAAGCACAGTAGCCAAGCTCGCAGCCAAAGAATTAAAGCTCAAATATTACTCCACAGGCATGATGTTCAGGAAATTAGCAGCAGACATGCAAATATCATTGAAAGAACTGGGCGAAAGAGCCAAGGCTGACAAAAGAATAGACAAAAGAATAGATGATTACCAAAAAAAATTAGGGCAAATAGAGGATGATTTCATACTTGAAGGAAGACTGGGATTTCATTTCATGCCTGAAAGCATAAAAATTTGCCTAAGAGTGAAAACAGAGGAAGCCGCAAAAAGAATAATTCTTGAAAGCAGAAGCGACGAGAAATTCAAAGATTTAGCTGAAGCAACAGAATCAATCAAATTAAGAAGAAAAATGGAAAGAGAAAGATACAAAGACTTGTACGGAATAGACATTGAAAACAATGATAATTATGATTTAATAATAGACACCACAAAAATACCTGCCGTTGAGGTTGCGCAAAAAATAATAAAATACGCAAAAAAAGATTAATCTTTCACTTTCTTGGCAGCTTTCTTAATCTTTCCAGCAAGCTTATTAAGCCCCTGATAAATTTTTTCTTTCATATTCTTAACTTTCTTGCCTTCAGTGTATTTAATCTCGACTTCCCCTAAATCCTTGGATTTTTTTTTGATTTTCATAATCAATGAATAATGCGCCAATAATTTTTAAATCCTTTTATGGATTTAACCCATTCTTTTTTTTAATTTTCTCAGAAGCCTTTATCAGATTGTCATAATCCATCCTTAAAACAGCTATTTCTTTGTCATTCAAGCCCATTTTTTTCAAATTAGAATCCCCGTTAAATTTAAGGTCAGTTATTATTAAAACAGAATTCCTTTTAAGTATTTCAAATATTCTTCTGGAAACGCTTGGAAGCAAAGTAATTGGATACCAATTATTCTGGTCAATAAGGTAAGACAAGCTCATCTCTCCCTTGTATTTCCAACCCATTAAATTAATACTCCAATATTCAGCGTAATCAATGCAGTCCTGCGAAAACTTTGTGTTGCTTGCAACCCAGAATTTTTGGAAATCATACCCTTTCTCTTTGTTGGCATTCTTTAAATCACGAAAGCGCGAATGCGAATACATTACTTCTTTTATGCCCGTAGTCACTCCTCCGCTGTTGTGGTATTTGCATTCTATGAAAAAATTTTTTCCCACAACATCCAATTCATGGTTAATGCACATGCTTGGATAAACTTGCCTGACTTTAACATCATATTTCAACAGCTGGAATATTTTTGCTATGAAATCCTCGAAATTATAGCCGTCAGGACCCAGCCTTAAAATCGCATTTTTCAATGAATAAATGCTGGCATTGTACTTGTTTTCATATTTTTCAACCAATTTATAAATCAATGAATACAACTTGTCTGTAGATATCATTGAAAAATTTTTTTCCTTTATTTTTGAAAGAACTTTTTTTATGCCTTCCTCGCTTACCCCGGAGTTTTTCAGGCTGCCGACAACCTTTGAAGATTCAAAATCAGCAATTGTTCCATCCCTTTTTCTTACCTTCATCAAAAAAAAAATAAATCACGCATTAATAAACATTTAGGGAAGTGAAAAGAAATCATCATTAAATCAATGAAAACTTTTATTAATCAAACCTTTTTTTATAATAACTTATGCTTGACGATGATAGCGAGAAAAAAATCTTAAGTTTTTGGAAAAAAGGCAAAATCTTTGAAAAATTAAAGGAAAAGAACAAGAAAAGCAACCTAAGATTCTCATATTTTGACGGCCCTCCAGGAGCTAACGGAAAACAGCACATAGGCCATGCATTCAACAGGGTTTTAAAGGATATTTACATGAGGTTTTACGCATTAAGCGGGCATGCCCAAAGGTCTCAGCCAGGCTTTGACTGCATGGGCCTGCCAGTTGAGCTTCAAGTTCAAAAAGAATTAGGATTCAACAATAAAGAAGACATATTAAATTTTGGCTTGCGAAAATTTGAGCAAGAATGCATGAAAGCCGCAACAAAATACGTTAATGATTTCATACTTGACAGCATAAGAATGGGCATGTGGATGAATTGGGACCAAACATATTACACTTATGACAATGATTACATAATGACTCAGTGGAGCTTTTTTAAAAAATGCCATGAAAAAAAACTGCTTTACAAAGGATTAAAAGTTGTTCCATGGTGCAGCAATTGCGAATCAACATGCTCTCAATTGGAGGTAAGCGAAGGGTATAAAGAAATATCTGACCCCAGCGTTTATGCAAAGTTCAAGATAAAAGGAAAAAATGAATATTTGCTGGTTTGGACAACAACTCCCTGGAGCTTGCTCGGAAACACTGCAGTTGCTCTAAACCCTGAAATGGATTATTCCCTAATAGGGCATGAAGGCGAAAAGATTTGGATGGGAGCAAAATTAATTGAAAAAATTGAATCAAAATTAAAAACTAAATTAAATCCAATAATCACCAAATCAGGCAAAGACTTAGTTGGATTAGAGTACGAATTCTATCTTGGAAGCAAGAATAAAAGGAAAACAGTTCCGGAATCATTTGTCACAGATGATGAAGGAACAGGCTTTGTTCACATAGCTCCAGCTCACGGAGAAAATGATTATGAATGCGGAATAAAGCATGAACTTGAATCCATTTGCGCAGTAAACCAAAAAGGAAAAACAGACAACACAGAACTATTCAAAAACATTTATTTCAGGGATGCAAGCTTTGAAATAATGAAGGATTTAAAGGAAAAAAAATTATTATTTTTAAAAGAAAACATTAAGCACCAATACCCGCATTGCTGGAGATGCGACAACCCATTAGTTTACAGGACTGAAAAAGAATGGTTCCTTAAAACAGGGCCATTGAAAAATAAATTCCTCAAAGAAATAAAAAAAATAGACTGGAACACTCCGCACGCAAAGAACTCAGCAGAGAATTGGTATTCAAATCTCAGGGATTGGTGCATAAGCAGGAAAAGGTATTATGACGGAGCGCTTCCATTCTGGGAATGCGAAAACTGCGGAGAATTAAAAGTTGTCGGCAGCTATGAAGAATTAAGCAAAGCAAAAGGATTGGAAAAGAATTACAGATTATTCAAATCATACATGGATAAAGCTGAATTTAAATGCATCAAATGCTCAGGAATAATGCATAGAGTCCCAGAGGTTGCGGATGTTTGGGCAGATTCCGCAGTAATGCCCTATGCTACAATGCAGGGGAAAGGCAAAGAGTATTTCAATAAATGGTTTCCAGCGGATTTCATATTAGAGGCAAGGGAGCAAATAATTCACTGGTTCTACACAATGATGTATGCTGGAGTTGTGATGGAAGGGAAATCGCCGTATAAATCCGTTGTCTGCACAGGAATGATAACTGACAAAGAAGGCAATAAATTAAGCAAATCAAAAGGCAATGCCTTAAGCCTGGAAGAAGCGGGAAAAAAATATGGAATAGACAATTTAAGGTATTATTATGCGAAATTGCCAACATGGTTTAACCAGCCATTCGCAGAAGAATTATTAAAAACCCCGAAAAACGAATTATCCATACTTTACAACAGCATAGTTTACGCCAAAACTTACCTTGAATTAATGGGCTACAAAAACCTTGAATCAAAAAAATTTGACGATTACAGCAAATGGATTAAATCAAGATTGAACAAAACAATAAAAATTGCAACAGAAAAATTATCAACCCACTACCATAGGGAAGCGATTGAAGCAATAAAAGAATTCTTCATAAACGATTTTTCAAGAGCATACATTAAATTAATCAGGCCAAAATTAAAAAAGAGCTATGCTGGAAAGGACAAGGAATCAACCATGCAAACCCTTTACGAAGTGGGATTGAAAACACTGCAATTAATGAGCCCGTTCACCCCGTTCATGTCAGAAGAATTATACGCCTCATTTTACAAAAAATACGAGAAAGAAGCCAGCATCCATTTATTGGATTGGCCAAAAGCGAATGAAAAAGAAATAGACGAGGAATTGGAAAAAGAATTCAGCACAGCATCAGGCAAAGTGGAAACCCTGCTAAACATGAGAGCCAAAGAAAATATTAAGATAAGATGGCCTTTAAGCCAAGCTTTCATTAAGGACAAATTAAGGGATTCAATGCTTGAAATGATTAGCTTTCTCACAAACATAAAAGAGATAAGAATTGCATCGCAACCCATGAAAGGAATGATAGAGCAAGACCAAGTTTATTTGAATGCAAAAGCAACGGATGAATTAAAAGATGAAGCATTATTGTCAGAAGTGTCCAGGGCAATACAGGATTACAGAAAGCAAAAAAAATTCAATGTCGGAGACGTGAAGAAGATAACAATCAAGACCAGCAATGCTGAATTAATAAAACTAATAAAGAATAATATTGAATCCTTAAAAGAAGCAACTGACTCAAAACTTGCAATAAAAAATGAAGCGTCAAAGCAGGCAATCTTAAACGCTTGGAACAAGAAATACGAAATGGGAATAGAATAAAAAATTAATCGTTCTCCACCCTGGGGGCCAGTATGAAGATTAGTGATAGCTTGTCAGGAGTCTTATATTCAACCTGCAACAAATAGTCTTTCTTGAACTTAATAATCGTATCTGCTGAAACTTTGTCTCCCCTGATAATCTTTTCCAAATACTCCAAGGAGTATTTGCTTGACTCCTCACTCAGCACGCTTAATTCCTTCAAGTAAGGGGAATCTTTTGTTAAATCATGAACCACGTTATTCAAATCCCCCGAAGCGCTTATTGAAAACTTTTCAGGGCTTGCAGAAAACGTTGCGCAATCGCTGACCATTTGGCAATTCTTAACAGCATCCCTTAAAACATTGTTGTCAATAATTATTTGCCCGCTGAATTCAGGAGCCGGAACCTTCTGCTCCTTGTCAGGATTCTCAATCAATCCAATCTTGAATTCGCGGTTCAAATTTCCAATCATTGAAATCTTCAAGTTTCCAGCATCAGCGATCAATTCAATAATCACTTTATCGCTGGGCTTCACGCGCTTTAGCACTTCCAATAAGTAATCAAGATTAACTGTTAATTTAACATCCCCCCCCAAATCGTACTGGTCAAAGCAGGAAGGAGCCATTTTAAGAATAGTCATAGCTACAACTGCAGGATCAATCGCCTTTAATCCCAAGCCATTGCTTGTGAATTCAAAAGTCGCCTCATTCACTATCCCGCTTATTGCATCCAAGCTGTCCCTAAGCAGGCTTACATCATTCATTACAATTTTCATTAATTCTCCCCCTCCATTCTTAATTATGATATTATAATTATATTTTTAGAAAAAACAGCACTTTAATAAACTTTTTTATTTTATCAAAAAAGGTTCCGTATCCGCCCATAAAAGAATACCTTAAAGCATGAATCAAATGGCATGCTAAAAACCCCGCAAGCATTAAAATAAAAGCTGTCAAAGAATCGCTTGAAAGCAAATCAACAGCATTATCATAAAACATTGCCATATAAATTAATACTTAAAGATTATTTATTAAGCTTTTGATAGCTCCAAATACTTATTATAATATTCAACATTCAATCCAGTGAAATCCTGGACTATCTCTCCTTTTAACTCAATGCCTGATTCTCCGGCAATGACTAACCCTATTACCCGCAAAATTTTCCCTATTTTAACCCTGTGAATCAACTGCTCATCAATCAAGATAATTCCCATTTTCTTTTTTGAATCATCAATAGTGAACACGAAATTTTTTTCATCAACATCAATCACTGTTCCAACAACAGCAACCCTGACATCATCCTTTGAAACATTTTCCAAGCTTTTTATGGCAGCAACAGCCCTTTTTTTAAACTCAGAATTTTCATCCTTCCCGCTTAATTCTTCTTCACTCATCAGTTATAATCCCTCCAAGTGTTTTCGCACGCAACGCACCTGAAAAACTTGGTCGGAGGCTCATCAGCAGCCCTTGTCTGGATAATCCAAAAAATCGCCTTCATTTTTCCGCATTTAGGGCATTTCTGCCTCACAGTTTCCTGCTCATCTTTTTCCTTGCTGTCAATAAAGAATAATTTGCCTTTCTTGGTTTTTGAATCAATGATTTTTAAGTCTTTATTCCTGCTGGCCTGTCCGCATTTCCTGCAAGAAAACTTCACTTTCCCTTTTTCAGTATTTTCAGGAATCAGCAAGCTTCCGCAGCTCTTGCAAAACATAATAAGTAAAAATCAAGTATTACTTCAGTTAAAAAGTTATCTATTCATAAGCCAGTAATCCTGTAAAGAAGATACCTTGGAAGCCCAAAGTAAGGCATTTTAAAAACAACTTTTCCGTAAACCTCGGTTATGATTGTATCAAAAACGTAGCTTGAAGGATTATTGTCCCCCTTAGTTTTCAAAGGCTCATCCTGAGCAACCCTGTGAACGAGCTTGTTTTCATAATAAGGGCTTTTGAAAACAATTATGTCTCCCACAGAATAATTTTCACATTCCTTCACAAATATTACATCGCCCACGTTTAGCCCTGAATTAAAATCAAAATCTTCAGCATCATAACCTAATGCAGAATAATAATCATAAAAATATGCCTGCTCACTCCCGGAATGCTCCATGCTTGGAGTCATTATAGACAACACATCGCTTAAGCCGGTTATTAAAAGGAATCCAGGAAATAAGGCAAACCTTAAAACCAAATAAGTGAATATCATGAAAAAAGCGTAGCTTGCAAAACTATTGTCCTTCCAATAAAATTTCCAAAAATCCCTTAAAGCCTTTTTTATTTTCATAAGCTTAGCTCTTTGAGTTCAGCAATCAATTCATCAATTGCCTGCCTGAAAAGCTTTTTAGGGTCAGCTTTCAAGGTTCTGAGCGAAAACGAGCTGTCTTTAACCAAAGGGTGAGGCTTATTATACCCCACAAAAGATACTTCCTTATTTTCCACTAATTTTCTTTTAATAATGTTTAAAAAGGTATGCGCGTCTCCGTCGAATTTTAACTCAATGAAATTTTTTTCATCAGTAACAATGCTTAAATCCATAAGTTAAGTATTAATTTAAAACATTTTTTAAATCTTT
>JAQTTT010000002.1:0-19190 GCA_028710615.1 Candidatus Nanoarchaeia archaeon | reverse complement strand
TTTAAAACATTTTTTAAATCTTTTCATATTATTAAATACTTATGAATAATGAAATGAACGGAAAAAACGCCCCCAATTCTCCAGACTGGAAGGAAAAAATGCATAATCAATGCATAAAAGAGGCCATTAAAAAAACCAAAGAAAACATAACTGAGCAGGACTTATTGAATGTTTATGTAAGCTATTTGGAAATAATGGATGAATTAATCAATTCATATTTTGAAAGAGCATCAGAGCATTTCATTATTTACTATCCTGAAGCAAGCATAAAAGCGTCAATGCTTGATGATTTTTTAAAAATAAAAAATTTAAGCAGAAAAGAGATTTCAAAATTATTCAGCGTTTCAGAGGCATCAATGGGATTAGACTTAAAAGAAAATGACTTAAAAATATTAGGGCAGTCTATTGAAACCCTTAAATCCCTGATTTCGCAAAAAAAAGCTTTTGAGCAAAGAACAAAGGAATTGGCAATGCAAATAGCAAAGAATACGAGCGAATTGGCAGGAGAATTAATTGCAGCCAAATTATTGGCAGCAGCAGGAAGCCTTAAAAGATTAATGCTTATGCCAAGCTCAACAATACAAGTGTTGGGCGCGGAAAAAGCATTGTTCAGGCATTTAAGGACAAAAGCCAAGCCCCCAAAGCACGGAATAATTTTTAACACTTCTTTTGTAAGCTCAGCTCCGATTAATCACCGGGGAAAAATTGCAAGAGCTTTGGCAAGCAAAATAGTTATAAGCGCGAAAGTGGATTATTATAAGGGAAAAAGCATAAGCGCAGAATTAATAAAAGATTTAAACAAAAAAATAAGCGGACTAAAATAATAATGAAAAAAACCAATTACAACAATGTTTTCAGGGAAGGCAATGATTACTACACGAAAAGCTTAATCAAGCCAGCCAAAAGCGTTTACGGAGAAAAAATAATAGGGGAATACAGGGAATGGGTTGGCAAGCGAAGCAAGCTGGGCGCAGCGCTTCATAAAAACCTAAGAACCTTCGCGTTTAAAAAGGAATCAACAGTGCTTTACCTTGGAGCAAGCAGCGGAACAACTTGCAGCCATTTAAGCGACATAGTTGTTAATGGAATGATTTTCGGAGTGGATTTGGCTCCAAGAATATTTTACAAATTCATTGAATTGTCAAAAGAAAGAAAAAATTTGTTTCCAATCCTTGCAGACGCCAACCACATGGAAGAATACGAGTTCATACCCAAATGCGACGTAATTTTTCAGGACATAGCCCAAAAAGACCAGGTAAGAATATTCATAAATAATTGCGAGAAATTTTTAAAAAATGACGGAATAGCCTATTTATCAGTCAAATCAAGAAGCATAGATGTGACAAAGAAGCCCATGCACATATTTGAAGCAGTGAAAAATAAATTAAAGGAAAAATTTATAATAATTGAAGAACGAGGATTACAACCATACGAGAAAGACCATGAATTATTTGTAGTCAAGAAAAAAAATTAATAAACCGGAGGATTGAATGAAAAAATGCCTAATGAAATGCAACCAATATATATATTGCCAGAGGATTCCAGCAGGAACACTGGAAGAACAGCGCAGAAAATGAATATAGCTGCAGGAATAGCAGTGGCTGAAACAGTAAGGACAACGCTTGGACCAAAAGGAATGGACAAAATGCTTGTCGACAGCCTGGGAGACATAATAATAACGAATGACGGAGTGACAATACTTGAAGAAATGCAGATAAATCACCCAGCAGCAAAAATGCTTGTAGAAGTGTCAAAAACCCAGGACCAAGAAGTTGGAGATGGAACAACAACAGCAGTTGTAATAGCAGGAGAATTATTAAAGCAAGCAGAGCAATTGCTTGAAAAAAACATTCATCCCACAATAATAGTCAATGGATACAGGATGGCCTCGCTAAAAGCGCAGGAAATACTTGAAAGCCTTTCTGAAAAAATAGAGATAAACAATAAAAAAATTCTTGAAAAAATTGCAATGACTGCAATGACAGGAAAAAGCGCAGAAATGGCGCGAGAAAAACTTGCAAAAATATTGGTGGAAGCAATAGGAAGCATAACTGAATCAAGGGATAAAACAGTATTCATAGACAGGGAATCATTAAAGATTGAAAAAAAAACCGGCGGAAAAATAGATGACTCAGAATTAATAAAAGGAATAATAATTGACAAGGAAAGAATACATCCAGACATGCCAAGAATTGTTGAAAACGCAAAAATATTGCTATTAGACCAAGCCCTTGAAGCCAAAGAAACTGACACTGACACGCAAATAAGAATAACAAGCCCTGAGCAATTGCAGGCATTCATGGAGCAGGAAGAAAGAGCTCTTAAAAAAATGGTTGAAGATGTTTTAAAAACAGGAGCAAACGTTATTTTCTGCGAAAAAGGAATTGAAGATTCAATACAATACATGCTTTCAAGAAAAGGAATTTTTGCATCAAGAAGAGTTAAAAGAAGCGACATGGAAAAATTAGCCAAAGCAACAGCAGGAAAAATAGTGAATAAGATAGAGGAAGCAGAGCAAAAAGATTTGGGATTCGCAGGAATAGTTGAGCAAAAAAAGATAGGCGGAGAAGAAATGACTTTTGTTGAAAAATGCAAGCACCCAAAAAGCGTCACAATATTATTGAGAGGGGGAACAGAGCATGTCATTGACGAAATAGAAAGGGCAGTGATAGATGCAGCAGGCGATGTAATAAGCGTTATCAAAGACGGAGGAAAAATAATTGCTGGAGGAGGAAGCGCAGAAATGGAACTAAGCAAGCAATTGATGAAATACAGCAACACGTTATCCGGAAGGGAGCAAATGGCAATCAAATCTTATGCAATGGCAATGGAAGTGATTCCAAGAACATTGGCTGAAAATGCGGGAATAGACGCTCTTGATGTTTTAACAAGCCTGAAAACAAGGCATGACACTAAAGACGGAAAAGATTTCGGGTTAAATGTCTTCACAGGAAAAACAACAGACATGAAAAGCATTGGAATAATAGAGCCATTAAAAATAAAAACGCAGGCAATAAGCGGAGCAACTGAAGCCACGATAATGATACTAAGAATAGATGATGTCATTGCGCGCGGAAAAGAAAGCATGCAAAACCAAAGAGGAATGAATAATCAGGGAATGCCTCCAATGGACATGTAATTCCTGATTTTTTTTTATCAGAACTCCCTTTAAAAAACTATATAAATACTTATAAGCTCTTTTATAAATATGGCTGGAAAAAAAAGCCCTAAAGCAAAAATAGATGAAACCCAATCAAAAGAAATAGAAAACCTGAAATCCCAGCTTAATTTTTTTAAAAACGAAATGGTTTCATCAAGCAATGCCACGCTTGAAAAAAATGTGAATACCTTAAACGAGCAATTGGCAAAGCTTGTTGGAATAAACATTAACCTTCAGTCAAAAATGACTGAACTATTAATAAAAATGACTGATTTGGTGAGAGAGAACAGGGAATTAGTCAGCCTGCTGGAAGAATCAAGCGAAGAAGAATCAGTGGAGAAACAGCCAATAAGCAATCAAGAATTAATTTTTGAATTAAAAAAAATAGAAAAAAACACATCTGATTCAGCAAAAACAATTCAAGAATTATATTTATTCATGAAAAAAATAAATACAAAAGAAAGATTAAGCAACGCGATAGGGCAAAAAATAAGCAATGGCTCTGAAGAGCAAATTCCCCTGCCAGAATCCCGGGGAGAAGAAAATGAACAGTAAAGCAATAAGCCCAATAATATCAACAATTATCCTAATCTTAATCACCATAACAATTTCAATAAGCGCTTATTTTTGGATGATAGACATACAAGAAACGATTCAATCAGACACTGGCACGAAAATCAGCGATAGCACAGCAACTGATTTAACTGATTTCACAATATTAAGCGTTTTATGCAATTCAACAACGAATGAAATAGAAATACTTGCAAGTAATAATGGGGTGGGAAACATTCAAAGCGGAACAGCAATACTCGTGCTGACAAACATTGAAGGCATAGAATTATACACAAACATTAATTCAAGCTTTCAAGGATTATCTCAAGGAAATTCCGCAACCTTTGAATATGAATCAACATACAGCCTAAATGCTTCAAACATTTACATTGCAAGACTCACGCTAAGCAATTCAAAAACAAGAACAAGAAGCTGCACAGCGCAGGAATAATAATAATTTTTTTTATAAAACTTTTTAATTAAACAGAAACTTAATTATTATTTATGAAAAAGGCTCAATCAAGCATTTTAGGAGTTGTCTTGTTTCTTGGAATCGTTTTAGCCTTAGTGACAGCAACATATGTTTGGGCAGAAGCATTGATTTCAAAAAATGTTGACAAATCAAATACTGATTCAGTCACGGAGTTCATGGAAACCTTGAACAATGACATATTATACGTTGCGAGCACAGGAGCCAGAAGAGTGATAAACGCGAATTTAGCAACAGCAAGCCTCGTGATTAACCCACCCAATAATCAAATAGTTATTGAAATAAGCTCAGCTGTTCCAATAATAAACAGCGTAACCCAAGTCCCCCTTAATTTCATTGAATTGGCAACAATGAAAGAAAATTTTAATATCAACGCATCGCTTAGCGAAGAAAGCCTCAGCATTGAAGGATATGAATCCTTGTCAAAATATTCAAATGTTTCATTGGAAGGGCAAGAATATAATGCAACCATTTTTAATAATTCAGCAACGAATGAATTTGATTTATTATGCTTATGGAATGAAGCGCTTACTTATGAAAATGACTGCGCAACAACGAATGAAACAATATCAAAAGAAGGAATATCTTATGAAGTGATATACGTGAATGAATCAGGAGATTCAGCAACATTCACAGGAGATTTTATTGAAAACCCCGGAATTTTTAGCACAGAGCCCGCAGGAATAATAAGCGCCAAAGGATTCAGGGCAGGAGAAAAAGAATACATAACATTTTATTTGACATACAGGACATTAACAAACCAAGAAGGAACAGATTTTAAAATATTCATTAACTGCTCAAACAATTGCGCTTTATCAGAAGAGGCTAAAAGCCTGTCAATTTCAAGAAACAGCGTGGAAAGGGGCGCGGATTATGTTAACACTTACATAAACATAGAGGTGATTTAGCCAGCAAATGATACTTAAAAACATTGGAAGAAAATTAAGAAAAGCAAAAAGCGCATCATCCAGAGAGATGAATGAGCCATTAATTGTTTCAAGATTCACGACTTTGCCAGTGTCAAACAAATTCACAGACACCCCCTATGTTCCGTATTCCCAGCAATTCAAGGGAATAAGCAACAAAGAAGTATATATTGTGGAAAAAGATGTCTTAAAAGCTGAAGAAAAAAAAGATGAAAATTTAAGGGATTTAAACATTAATATTGAAAAAAAAGATTCAACAGAAGAGCACATTGATGAAAAGATAGAGGAAGAGATTGCAAAAAAAATAAAGCAATCCCCTTTCCAGCTTAAATTCAAAACATTAAACATAAATGAAATAAAAAGCAAAAACCTTTCAGCAACAGCGCTTGAAAGGGACATCAGAAAAAATTTTGAAGCAAGCTTTGACAAAAGCTCATCAGAAAGCCTTGAAGTATTGCGAAGCATAAAAAAAGTGGTGCCTTTAATCACAATAAACCAGAAAAATGAGAACAAAGTTGTTTCCTATGCAACAATTAAATGGGATGAAGAAGAGCACACAATAACCTATTTAATAAGCGAGCCAGTGATGAGCGACAAGGAAAAAGAATTGCTCGAAGAAATAAAAGAAATATTAAAAGAAAAGCTGGATATTGATTTTGAAAAAATAAGAGGAACCCAAGCATACCAATACATTGTCAATGAATTCAGGAAAATTGTAAAAATAATAGGATTAAAGCTCACAAATGAAGAAGAGCTTAAATTTAACTACTACATTTACAGGGACTTCATAGGGCTTGGAATAATTGAGCCATTAATGCATGACCCGGACATTGAGGATATCAGCTGCGTAGGAGCAAACATACCCGTATTCATCTACCATAAAGACCCGTTATTTAACCAAGTGCCAACAAACATAATTTTCAAAAGCAACGATGAATTGGATGATTACGCAATGCTTTTATCCCAGAAATGCGGAAAAAGCCTAACCCTTGCAGAACCTTTGCTAGACGCAGCGCTTCCTGACGGAAGCCGTGTCCAAATAACGTATGGAAGCAAAGACATCTCAAGAAGAGGCTCAAACTTCACAATACGTAAA
Organism: Candidatus Nanoarchaeia archaeon; assembly: GCA_028710615.1. GTDB lineage: Archaea > Nanobdellota > Nanobdellia > Tiddalikarchaeales > Tiddalikarchaeaceae > JAQTTT01. The sequence continues at coordinate 12,966 of JAQTTT010000002.1, read as the reverse complement.
TTCACAGACAACCCATTAACGCCCACAGATTTAATGAACAGCGAAACAATAGACGCAGACACGCTTGCATACCTATGGTACGTGATTGAGCACAATATGAGCATGCTTATAAGCGGAGCAACAGCAAGCGGAAAAACCACATTCTTAAACGCATTAAGCCTGTTCATAAGGCCGGAATTCAAAATAGTAAGCATTGAAGACACTGCAGAGCTAAGGCTTCCCCACCACAACTGGATAGCGCAAGTTTCAAGGCAAGGATTCGGAAGCAAGCAATTCGGGGAAATAACAATGTACCACTTATTAAAAGCAGGGCTAAGGCAAAGGCCTGATTACATAATCCTTGGAGAGGTAAGGGGCGAAGAAGCAACAGTTCTTTTCCAAGGAATGGCAACAGGACACCCCGCGCTTGGAACAATTCACGCAGACAATATGCCAGCAGTAGTGGACAGATTAACGAATAAGCCAATAGATTTGCCTAAAACCATGCTTGAAAACCTTGACATAATAGTGTTTTTAGAAAAATTCAAAATAGGAAACAGGTCAATAAGAAAAGTAAAAGAAGTTGTTGAAATAGTGGGATACGACTATAAGAACAAGGAATTAATAAGCAACAGCGCATTCAGATGGAACAATGCTTCGCAAACATTCGAATCTTTTGACAGCGTAATACTTGACAAGATACAGCAAAAAAGCGGATTTGGAATAGAAGAATTAAAGCTTGACATGAAAAGAAGAATAAAGCTGCTAAAATACCTGAAAAAAAACAATGTAAATGATTACAAAACTTTCGCAATGAATGTAAGCAAATTCTACACAAATCCAAGCTTTGCAGAAAAATTATAACAAAAGAAAAACTTTAAAGGCATCAGCTGACTTAAAAAAATACTCAAAATGTCTGAAGAACTTTTAAGAATAATAATAGGGGATATAGCCTCAAACACTAATTACGGAGTAGTAATGAAGAAATGGAGAGAAATGTTTGGGCTAAAGCAAGGATTAATCTCAAATGAAATGAGAATCAAGCAAAGCGTTATAAGCGATTATGAAAACGAGAGATGCAAAAACCCCGGAATAAAATTCGTAAGGGATTACTCAATCTCAATAATGAAGCTGGCAAAGCAAAACAATTACAAAGAATATAAAAACGCGCTAAAACGGCTTAAAATAAATCCTGAAAAAAAAATAATGGAAAGCTTTGCTTTCAAAAAAAATTATTCAAACAAAGATTTCTTAAAAATACTGAAAGCAACCCAGCTAATAATGCCCGCTGAAGATGTAAACGTCAAAAGTTGCGCGTTTTTCATTGACAACGCATCAAAACTATTGACAAACAGGCCAACATACAATCTTTTAAAAAACATGAAAAATGAAGGAGGAGCATTATTCGTTTTTTTAAATGTAAAAAGCGGAAACATCCCGGTAATGCTTATAAATGCGCTTTCAGGAAATAAAAAAAATGATTTCCCGGCAATACTATTGTTTCAAAGCGAAAAATTAAAGCTGTCATGGATAGCAAAAAAGCTTGCCAAATCCAAAAACATTTCAATAATCTGGAGCAAAAAAAGCAAAGAAGAGCTTTTAAGCATTATAGAAAAATTATAAAAATAAAATATTTTTGCCTTTAAGAGCAAAACAATTTTTTGCCCCGCATTAAAAAAGGGACAGGCTTAGGAATTTTTTTTTAAAAATTCATGCTCCTTTTAAAAACCATTTTTTTGATTAAAGGCAAAAATCCAATAATTCAACGATTCTCTGCCTCATATCGCCAGACGCGGATTTGCAGGAATCATAATCAAGCGAAACATCATCCAAATAAACAGGGCATCCAACATTAACAGTTACTTTCCCGCAAAAAGGCTTAGTTTTGCCAATCAAAGCAACAGGGATGTAAGGAACATTATTTTCAATGCACATCCTCACAGCGCCGGAATGAAACTCAGCCAACTCCCCGGATTTATTCCTCGTCCCCTCAGGAAAAATACCCACACCCTCATTTTTGCCCAAAGCTTCGCATATTCTCATATGAGCATAATCAGTTAATTTCCGCTCACAGCTTAAAGGAATAGCGCCACCTATTTCAAGAAAAATTTTAAACAAATCATTGCCCTGAAAATTCTCTATCTTGCTAATCCACCTGATTTTCTTGCCCCAATCTTTTAAAGCGCAAGACGCATAAAAAGGGTCCAAAGCGCTTTTATGATTTGCAACAACAACGCACCCCGAATCTTTCAATCCATCAAGATTTTCCAAGCCATTCACCTTTAACCCATTGCTGAATCTGAAAAAACCGTAAAAAAAATCAGACAATTTTTCATATTTTTTATTTAAATATTGCTCAAGAGTTCCTCCGCTTTTAACATGAGAATCCCTGCTTTTTTCATGAAGATTCCAAAAAAAACCGCCTTTTTTAAAAAAAACTTTGTTTTCTTCCACGAAGCCTTTTTTATCTTCCAAATAAATGCTTTGTTCCAAAGAAAAAGCATTAACACCATTATTCGAAATCATAATAAAAACTGACATTTTCAAAGGATTTAATTTTTTTACGTAAAAAAGCGAAACGATTTTCAATTTAGAAACCCTTTAAAAAAATCAAAGAGTAATTAATTAATCATGGTTGACAAAGACGATTTCGGCTTATTCGCATACAAATATTTCAGGAAATTTTCAAAAAAATACGCAAAAGAAGTCTTTTCAAGCATTAAAGGGGATTTGCAAAAATCAGGAATTAAAACAACCCTTGAAGAGTATTTCAGCAAAATGCTGTTAATAATAGCCTTTGCCTCCCCAGTATTATTGATTCTGGGAGCAATATTCACATACGTTTTAACAAAAAACGTTTTATTCAGCGCCATTTCAGGAATACTCTTTTTCATAATTTCAGCACTGGGAATTTTTGCGTATTTTTTTATCGGCCCGTCAAACACTGTTGCTGAAAGAGCAAAGAAAATAGATAATGGAATACACTTCGCAACCCTGTACATGGCAACATTAGCCAACACAGGAACTCCGGCATTCGTATTGTTTAAAGTCATATCAGAATTTAAAGAGTTCGGAGAAATAAGCAAAGTTGCCCAAAAAATAACTGATGAAGTTGAAGTTTTCGGCTATAACCTGCCAGACAGCCTCTTAAAGCACGCAGAATTATCATCCAGCAATAATCTCAGCGAATTATTATGGGGAATCAGGGCAACAATAATCTCAGGAGGGGATTTAAGCAATTATTTAACAGAAAAAAGCAAAACATTCACAGGAAGCTTTAAAAGAAAAATTGAAGAATATGTTCAAACAATGAGCTTATTCATGGAAATGTACATAACAGTTGTTATAGTTGGAACAATATTTGTAATAGTGCTGTCAACAATAATGAGCATGGTTGGAGGAGTAATGCAAGACATTCAAATGCTCCAATTAGGATTCGTCGCACTCTTAGTTCCATTCATAACAATAGCATTCATACTGTTTTTAAAAACAGTCAACCCAACAGAGGTTTAAAAAAAAAAGGAGAAATATGAAATGGCAAAAGCATTCAAACCAAGCACAACGCAATGGATAATCATTGCAAGCATTATTTTCTCAACACTGCTGATAATAGCATACATTCTTTTCTTTGAGCAAGACATAATATTCACAGCTTATTTGTCAGTTGCAATCATAGGAGTGCTCATTTTCCCAGTATCCTTTTACGAATATTCAATTAATTCAAAAATCAGGGTAATGGAAGAGCAATTCCCCATGTTTTTAAAAGACTTGGCAGACAATGTGAACGCAGGATTAAGCATGACTGATGCAATAAGAACAGTCTCAAAAAACGACTATAAAGCATTTAATTCAGAGATTAAAAAATTAAGCAACCAAATGAGCTGGGGAGTAAGCTTTGAAAAATCATTAATGGACATAATAAAAAGCCTGAAAAAATCAATGATAATATCAAGAGGATTGTCAGTCCTTCTGCAGGCATTCAGAAGCGGAGGAGAAATTAGCCCAATAATGAACAGCGTTGCTGAATCAACAATAATCCTCCAGAATGTCCAAAAAGACCAAGAAAGCCAAATGCTCCAGCAAGTAAGCATTATATACATGATACAGCTGGTTTTTCTTGGAATCATAATAATAATGTACAAAGTTCTAATACCCATAACCACTGGAGGAGCATTCTCATTAGCAATAGGCTCATCAGTAACTGATTTAAGCGGAATACAAGGCCAAGGATTAGGCAATGATTATTACAAAGGATTCTTTTTCCTGACATTAGTGATTCAAAGCGCATGCAACGGATTAGTCGCAGGATACACCAAGAATAGCAGCATTGTTTCAGGAATAAGGCACATAGCAATAATGCTGCTCGCATCAATATTGCTATTTTCAATATTTGTTTTACCAAAAGAATTAAGCATAACTGCTTCAAGCGAAACGTATTCAATCATAAGAAACCAGGAATTCACAGTGATTGGGCGCGCAAAATATGATGACGCCAACGTAGCCAATGAAATAGTTGAAATAATTCTTGCAGACACCATTTTTTATGCAACAACCTCTTCAGACGGCGAGTTCAGGGCAACAATTACTGCGCCAGACCAAAGAGGAGGATTAGAGGGAATAGTGAGGATAAATCATGACGGCAAAACAGCGCAAACAGCTTTCACAATCAATGTCAGATAAAAAAACCCAAGTAATGATTATTGACTCAATAATCTCTTATTTATTATTCGCATTCTTCATACTATACATATCAAAATCAGTCACAGACATAATGAACCCTTTTTCGCGAATAATAAACAATGAAATAATAAGCAAAAGCACCGAATCCCTTTCATTAATATTCCACAGAACAGCAATCTCACAAAAAGACATTGCTGAATTCTGCAATTATTCAACAAATGAAATAAAAAGCGTCAGGGCAAGCTATGAAATAAAATCCCTAATGCTACCCCACAATGACGAACCAATAAATGAATCAGCAACAGGAATACATTTTCAAAGAACGAATAATGAGCTATCAATAATTTTCAACACATTATCCGCCCAAACCATTGAATTAACAGTTTTTTCAAATAATGAGCCGATCATTGAAAATGCATCAATCAGCGAATACGATTATTTTGAAAAAACTGCGCACGAAACTTTTTCAGTAATAACAATACACTCAAACTCAACAAATGAACCGACAAAATATTCAATAAAAATAAACAGCACAGCATTAATATTCATTGATTCGCAAGAAAACAATGATTTATTTGTGGGAAAAAACGCGTTCAGCTTTTCATGCGGAGACTTAAAAATAGTTGAAGAAAAAAGAACAATAAGCTTATCCGCAATTCTTGAAAACAAGGAAATAATTGCGGATTATGAAGTGGAGGCTTACTTTGAATGAATAAAGCGTTTATAAGAAGCATTGAAGCAGTGCTTGCAATAATACTTTTTTTTTCATTCTATTCAATGAGAATCCAACCCCAAGAATCCGCATCAACATTCATCCAGGACACTGAAATAAAAAGCGTTATTGAATCCCTGCAAAAAATAAAAGCATTAAACAATTACGCTGACTCTTATGACTTGCAAGGGCTTTCAAGCATTTTATCCAAGCACTTCCCCCCATTAACAGGATTCAAAATAGAGCTGAATTACCTGGAAACAATAACAGCAAAAAACAACAACAGCCAAGCAACCCAAGCAAACATGAGTTTTTTAAAATTCTTCCCATTGAATGCGAATCTAAAAAGCGCATCAATGCTTGACAACGAAGGCAACATCATTCAATTAAGCATGATAAGCAATTATTACCAAACAGATCTGTCAATACCAGTTAATGATGAATTAATAAATGCCGCAATACTCCTTGAAAACATAAGCCTAATAGTTGAAGAATCAAAAGCAGTTAATTTTTCAAGCATTCACTTATTCATAAACAATGAGCCGGCAATAATAAGCATTGAATCAACAAGCTATAATTCCGAACCCTATGACGCAAACGCATCAATAAACGCCCTCATACCCTACGCAGCCCAAGGCTCAATAATTAAAGCAACAGTTTTTTATTCCTCAAACTCAACAGGATTTATCCAAGAATACGCTGATTTGCCCGCAGCAACCGCAACAGAATATTATTCCTCCAGCCCAATTGAAAGCAAAGCAAGCGAAATAATATTCTCAGACACTCTTGAACCATACGAAGAAAAGAATTACGCGCTGTATTATGAAATAAACACGCAAACAGAAAACCCATCCCATGAACTAACAGCGAATTATTCAAACATAGAAGTATTGCCTGAAAACAACAAATATTTCCAAACAGACGAAGCATCAAGCTCTTTTGAAGCAGATGATTCCAGAACAATAAAAAGCCTGCTAATACTTGACAATAAATACTGCGCAATGAATCTAAAGGTGTGGACATATGAATAAAAAATCCCAATTCTTCATAATATCTTTGCTGATTTTTTCAATAGCATTCACATCCATGATTCACCTGCTAACAACCCCGAAAGAAACCTCGCAAAACAGCATCAAAACCCGAATGATAGATTACAATGATTTTCAATCATCCCTTGAAATGCTCAATCAATTAGCGCAGGAATCATTCGAATACTGGCCAACGAATCACGAGCAATCCCTGCGCTTCTCAATAAAAAACACGAGCCCATACGCTCAGCCAAGCCAAGAAATAATAATAAAAGCAACAATAAACGAATCAGCAATAATTGAAAGCTTTTATTTGTCAAGAAAAGGAAGCAACCCTGATTTTTCAATAAGCAATTTGCAAGGCAAGGAGTACTTAATAAGCTTTAAGGAATCATTAAGCAGAGGCGAAGAAAAAAATTATAACCTTCTTTTCAGCAAAACAACAGATAACCCATCGCACTATCAGGAATCAAAAAAAGCATCAGAATACTCTGAAAGCGCATCCATAATAACATATGAATCAAGCACTTACACTGCGCAAATAAACAAATCAACAGGAGAAATCATTTCACTCAAATTAACAGGAAACAATCATGAAACAATCAATTCACTGAAAGCAAGCATAAACTCTGAAACGCAGGAAGCATGCGAATCAAATTATTCTTTCATAAGGCACTCAAACAACGTGCTTGAAATTAATTTTACCTGCGAATTAACAGCAGCAACTTTTACCCAAAAATACTCATTTCACCCCTCATTTTTCTCAATACACCAAGAATTTGAAATACCCGCATTAGGAAATTACAACCTATCATATATTGCGGACTCTGCATTAAGCTCCCTTGCAACAGAGCAAGGAATAAACGAATCATTGAGCCAGCCAACCCTAACAAAGTATAATTCAAGATATGCATCATTATTCACGCAAGACAAAGGAATGCTAATGATGAGCAATGACTCAGCGCCATTTATAATAACTTCCACTGACATAGAATCAGAATTCAGGCTTAACCAAACAAGCTATGAAGAAGGGCTTTATTCCCAGGAAATAATAATCATGCCATACTACAATAATTACACCAGCTCAATAGCAACAGCAACCAATTATTTCAGCAACCCAACAAGGGCTTCAATTGAAAGCAAAGAAGATTTCCTTTTAAAATTCAACCTATTGTCATCAAGCATTTTAACAAACTCTTTCACTCAATCATCATTAAGCATGAATTCAACAATCTCAGATTCAAAAATAGCATCAATAGCGAATGAGCCCTCCAACTCATTTTCAGGATTTTCCATTAAAAATTTTTTTAACCTAAACAAAACAATCCAAGATGAATCAGGAAACGAATTAAGCCATTACTTCTCAACGCACAATTACGCAAGGAACTCCTCAATGCCAACGCAAATATGCAACAATGACTCCTTCGGAATATCAAGCACGTCCTTTGAATTCATGAAAATACAAGGAGAAGAAATAATAGCCTCAATAAACACAACCGATGAAATCACTGCGCAAATAATCAACCCCTTAGGAGAGAGCATTTTAAGCGAAACATTTTCATCAGACTCAATTATTTCAGCAAGCGCCGAATTAAACGGAGTTTACGAATTAATCATCTCAGGAAACTCTTGCTTTGAAGCATCAGTCAACTGCCCGCTAATATCCGCGAAATCGCCAATAATAATAAACTCCTCAGGAAACAATGAATTATTCTTCAAAGCAAACTCGCAATTCACGCTTCAAAAAACAAACATTGACAGCGACGCAAGAATCATTCTGAACAATTCTCACGCAGTATTAATAAATGAATCAGGCAACTTCTCTGAAGAAATAAACGCAAACCATTACTCAGCAATAAATTACTACCTAAATTTCTCCCAAGGAAAATTCATAATATCAAACAATTTAAGCTTTGGAGCAAAAGAATCCTATCTTTCAGCAGATTACGAAATCTCAGGAGCAATATTAAGGGATTTTAAAGGAATTGAATGCTTCAAAATAATTGACGCTGAGCCAACAGAATACTGCTCAATGAATTATTCAAGCGGAGCAGTGAATAACACCCAATACTCCATTGATTTTGAAAACAACAAATTCATAATGAATGAAGCAGACTGGGCTTCAAGCGCAAGCCTTTTCAGCATAAACGGAATAAGCGCAGAATACGAAGGAATAGCGCAGGATTCATGCCTGGCAAAATCCTTTGAATTCAGCAACCCATCAGCCTCAATGATATTAACAGCAATAAACAACTCAAACCTTTTCATCCTTGATTTTGAAAATGTCAAAGAAAATTTTAATTTAACAATCAACATGAAAATAAACGGAACAATTGACACCTTTTTCATATTCGACTCAGTGCAAAGATACTTTAACACAACAAGCAGCATTAGCTCAAAAAACATGATAGAAGGATACAACTTCATTGCAAAGAATGATTCCGGAACATATCTTGCAATAATTTTCCACGCAAACGATTTAATGCAAACAAGCAACGCATTAATAGTCCACAATAATTACATTCAAATTTACCTGTCAAAGCACGCAAAAAAAGCCTATGCTTACGCTTCAAATGATTATTCCGAACTATTAAGAATATTCAACGGAATAAGAAACTCCGCAAGAATAAGCAACGAAATAAAATCATATAATAGCTCATTCATAAGCCAATCATTGAAATTAAACGGAACCTTTTTCGGATAAAAAACTTTTTTTAAAAAAAGGGGAATACTCCTTAAGCGCTTTCTTAGAAGAGCAATGAGTTAACCCGGAAAACTCAACTCCAAACGCCTTATTCTCAGCCCGAATCTTCGAATTTTTAGAAACCCCCCTCATTTTCATAGGAGGATAATACCTTGAAAATTTCCTATACATCTCATCCTTGCTCAACCCAACACCAACAGTTGAAAAAAGCTTTGCATAAACCAAAAACCGCCAATACATTCTCCTGCCAATCCTTCCAAGAAAAACATCAGCCCTGCTAGTCCAATCATAAGCATCCCTTAACTCATGGGGCTTTTCATACTCATTGCAAATGTTTCCATGAACCCAAGAAACAACATCCCTAACATCCATGCCCCTCAAATTATCAACTGACTGAAGCAAAGACTCAACAGTCTTGCTTTTAAAAATTATTTTCAAAGCATCAAAAATGCTTGACTCTTTAGCCCTTTCAAACAATTCATTCACATCAGCATCGCTCTCAACATTTCCCAAATCATTCAAAGCGCTCCTCACATCGCCCTGAGCCATGCTCGCAACCTTTTTCAAGCTAATAACAGACAAGCCTTTTTTTTCAAAATCATTGATTAATTTAATAAAATTATAAACATGCCAATAACCCCTTTTTTTAAACCTTATAATTGAAGAATTCTGCTTAACACTCTCAAGCCGCGAACTATACTCATCATTGGCAGTCATGATTATCGGAAAACTCGTTGACTTAATTATTGAATTAATCTCCCTGACACCGCCCCTGTCGCTATTCCCGCTCAACCCATCAACCTCATCAATCAAAATAATCTTATTTTTTGAAAAAAGCCCAGCCTGCTTGCTGGCACCGCCAACAATAGACTTAATATTCTCAGCATTCCTCTTATCGCTCGCATTAACCTCAACAACATCAAAGCCCAAAGAATTCGCAACAGCATAAACGCTGCTCGTTTTCCCGCTACCCTCAGGACCAACCAAAAGCAAAGCTTTCTTTTTCAAAACCCTGAAATCTTTCAAGAAATCAATAATCCCCTTAACTTCAGACTCAATGCCCACCAAATCCTCAACAGACTTGGCAGAATATTTTTTCAAAACATTCATGACTATTCACGCTTAAAAAATTGGGCAAGCAAGCTTTCAAGCTGAATAAACTCATCGCTGCCCTCAACAAGCCTAAACTCGTACTCCCCAACCAAAGCAATTAACTCCATCTTGGATTTAGCGCTTAACTCCAAGCCCAAAACCTCAGACTGAATCTGCTTAACAGCATCAAGCCCGCTCAAACCGTACTTATAAACAGCATCTAAAAGCATTTCCTTAGCTCCGACAAAATCGCCCTTAATGCTTAACTCCAAAGCCTTCCTTATCTCATCAGGCTTAGCCAAGCTCGCAACCTCATAAACAATTTCTTCAGAAACATCAAGGCTTAAAACGCTGCAAGACTGCAAAATATTCGTGCACTTCCTTAAATCCCCCCTGCTTAATTCAAAAATCAATTCCAAAACTTTTTCAGAAGCATTAATTTTCTCAACAGAGCAAATATTTTTCAAATACTTAACAGCCTCTTTTTTGCCCAAATTCTTAAACCTGAAAAGCACGCACCTTGACTGAATAGGGTCAATGATTTTGCTCGGATAATTGCAGTCAAGAATGAACCTGCAAGCGCTGCTATACCTTTCCATAGTCCTTCTCAAAGCCTGCTGAGCATCGCTGGTCAACGCATCACTCTCACCTAAAAAAATAATTTTAAAAGCAACGCCTCCAATAGACCTGCTTCTTGCAAAATTCTTAACCTTAACCCTTATAGTGTCAATGCCCCTTTCATCGCTCGCATTAAGCTCCAAAAAATTCTCCTTAACATTGCCCTTATAAACATCATTAGCCAAAGCCAAAGCGCAAGTAGTCTTTCCAGTGCCAGGAGGGCCTGCAAACAATAAATGAGGCATGGAATCAGTCAAAGTAAAAGCATCCAATCTTTTGATAATATTTTCCTGTCCAATAACATCCCTTAAATGCTTGGGCCTGTATTTCTCAGTCCAAATTTCCATAAAGCATTAATGATTTTCTAACTTTTAAAAAACTTGCCCCCCACAGCAAATTTTACTTTTAAAAAAAATGAATCACTCCAATAAATTAAACTTCAATAATTTCTTAATAATCTCTTTAGCCTCAATAACTAATTTATTCTTATCAATCTTTTTTTTGGACTTAGGCGCGTTTGAAAGCAGATAATCAGCGAATTCACCGCAAACCTCATCATCAGTTTTAACCCCATCGCAAAGCACCCAAACATTCAAATAAGCCTCATTAAGCTCAAAAAACTTCAATTTTTCCTTGTCAGCCAAACCAATCTTTTCCTCATTCTTAGCAGGCACCAACCCGCCCCGTTTTTTAGGCTTAAAAACCATGACAAATAATGAAAACCCGCTCATTTTTAAAAATGTTTATAATGACTTATTCAACATTAATCCTTAATTGCTTATGTATCAAAATCTTTAAAAAACCATAAAAGTATTGAATTACATATAAAAAAATTAAAAATAAAGGTGAAATGAAATATGGCAAAAGCAAAACCTCATTTGAACTTAGTTTTCGTAGGCCACGTAGACCACGGAAAATCAACACTTATGGGCAGAATGCTCTTTGAAACAGGAGTAGTAAGTCCGCAAGAGCTTGAAAAGTTCAAAAGATTAGCAGGAGAATTAGGCAAAGGTACTTGGGAGTACGCTTATGCAATGGATTCAACTCCTGAAGAAAGAAAAAGAGGAGTTACAATAGATTTGGCTCACAAAAAATTTGAAACTCCTAAATATGAAGTTACATTAATTGATGCTCCAGGGCACAAAGACTTCATTAAAAACATGATTACTGGCGCAAGCCAAGCAGACGCTGCATTATTGGTTGTGGCAGTTGGCGAAGGGGTTCAGCCCCAAACGCAAGAGCACGTATTCCTTCTTAAAACTCAAGGAGTAAGGCAAGTAGCAGTAGCTTTAAACAAAATGGACACAATCAACTATGACGAAGCAAAATATAAAGCAGTCAAAGATGATTTAATGAAGCTATTGTCAAACGTTGGATACAAATCTGACGCAATCAACTTCATACCAACAAGCGCATTAGATGCAGAAGGAAGCAACATTAAAGCAAAAAGCCCTAAAACGCCATGGTATAAAGGACCAACACTATTAGAGCAAATTGACGCATTCAGCTTGCCTGAAAAACCAACAAACCTTCCATTAAGAGTGCCAATACAAGACGTATACACTATTACAGGAATAGGAACAGTTCCAGTTGGAAAAATTGAATCAGGAATATTGAAAAACAACGTGAAAGTTATTTTCATGCCTGAAAACGTGGTTGGAGAGATGAAAAGCATAGAAATGCACCATGAAAACGTGGAACAGGCAGAGCCAGGAGACAACATAGGCTTCAGCGTAAAAGGAATTGACAAAAAATCAATCAAAAGAGGAAGCGTAATGGGAACTCCAGACAGCCCTCCAACAGTGGCTAAGAGATTCAAAGCGCAAATAATGATATTGCAGCACCCAACAGTAATAACTGCAGGATACACTCCAGTTATTCACTGCGGAACAGCTCAAGTAGCCTGCAAGATTGTGGAAATCACAGCACAGCTTGACCCTAAAACAGGAAGCGTAAAAGCAGAAAAGCCTGACTTCATTAAAAGGGGAGACGCAGCAATAGTGGTATTTGAGCCCAACAAGCCAATGGTAATAGAAGAGAAAACAGCAATCCCTCAAATGGCAACATTCGCAATAAGGGACATGGGAATGACTATTGGCGCAGGAGTCTGCATAAAAGTGGAAAAAGCTTAAACGCTTTTTCCTTTTTTTATT
>JAQTTT010000001.1:36823-42552 GCA_028710615.1 Candidatus Nanoarchaeia archaeon | reverse complement strand
GCCGAGTGAGGCTGTTGTTCAATCACATTATGATTTTTTATTCCAACAAGGAAAGGTAGGTTCTGCTAGGCAGTTGATGGAGTGGTCTAAGATTCAGCCGAGTGAGGCTGTTGTTCAATCACATCATGATTCTTTAATTAAACAAGGAAAGGTAGGTTCTGCTAAGGCTTTGATGGAGTGGTCTAAGGTTCAGCTCAAGAAATAATTTTAATCAAATCAAGCAGATAAGCATCATTTTAAAAAAATATTAATGCATTCCCGAAGGCATGCCAATAGTGCAGCCTCGCATAACTTCGTGCTCAGGAATTTTCAATGAAACTATGCCAACCCCGCTTTCTTTCAATAATTCAATGCTTTCTTCATTTGCCTTAATAAGCCCTTCATCCGCAAAAATTTTCTTTAAAAAAATTAACTTACCCATTCCCGCAATTTTCGTGAAATAATCCAAAGGGTTGTCAGTAATGCGGGGATCAAGCATTGACAATTCCCTGTAAGGCACATGCTCTCCAGTTTTGAAAAATAAAGGGTCATCCCCATTCTTCCCGCAAATTTCATTATACTCAAAAACCCTTTTTTTTGCAATTTCTTTAAATTTCTCCTCAGAAATTATATTGCAAAGATGAAGCTCTTCAAGGCTTTCCAACAAAGACAATGAGCCCACATCATTGACAAGAGTGTAAGTGAGATTAAGCGATTTAAGGCTATTCAACCCTGTTAGTTTGCTTACATTAGTGATTTTGCAATAAGACAAATCCAAGTTTTCAAGCTTATTAAACTCTGCAAGTTCATCAGGCAATTCAAAAATAGGGCAATTCACAATCAAATCAACAAGATTATTGTCCCTTATTTTTATATCCAATTTTTTCCCGCTTATATCCTTTAAATCATTTAATAGATGCAGCTTGAAAATCATTTTTCTAAAAGCGTTTAACTGACTTTCTTCAAGATTAAAATAATCATCGCTCAATATTTTAATATTGTTATCAAAATCTATGAACTCAAACCTGTAAACTTCCGCAAGGCTTAATTTATTTTCAAGCTTTTCAGGAAGACCCCTAAGCACGCATATTTCATTATTGGAAATGCAAAGGTGCTCCAAGTTTTTCAATCCTGAAACATTATCAACCTCGCGTATACGGTTTCCATACAGCACCAAGTTTTCAAGGCAGCCAAGAAGGCTGATTTCTTCAGGTATTGAAGTTAAATTGCACTTTTTAAGATAAAGCGTTTTTATCCTTTTATTTTCAGCATCAAAATAGATTTTATACCCTCCCAAATATTTTGAAGAATTATTAAACTCCCCTGAAAAGCAGGGCATGAATTCTTTTTTGCCAATAAACTCGAATGAAGGCATTCCCGAGCAGTTTCCAAGAAAATTATGCGCTTTGCGGAGATATTTATTATTTGCCGCAACAGGAGTTTCATTATCAAAGCTTAAATTTCTTTTATGCATGAATCCAGCAACATCTTTTTCTTCAGGATTTTTCTCCATTTCCCCTGCAAGAATAGCCATGCCTTCCCTTATATTATACACCAACTTCTTAGATGTTTCAGCATAAAAAGGCAGATTAAATTCTTCAGTGAATTTTTTCCACGCAACATATTCTTTTGTTTCAGGCAAAGGAAGCAATGAATCAAGAGACTTTCCAGGAATCCTTTCAACAATGCTTTTTAACGCGTTAAAATCGCTTTTAAGCAGATTATAGCAGCGGAATTGAACGCATTCATCATCCATATTCCAAATAATGAAAACATTAAATAAAAATCTTGCGCACGCAAAAAAGAAACAGCAGATAAATCACAAAAGCTTAATTTTTTCCTGAACATTCAAATAAAAAGCTTCAAAGCAAATCCCGGAATTTTCAATAATTTTTCCGTATTTTTTCCAATCAGCGCGCTTGTATTGTTTTGCAATAATTGAAACAAACCGTTCAACCCCAATGTCAGCAGAATCAGATGAAAGAAAATATTTCCCCTCATGCAAATCCAGCTTATAATCCCTGTTATTCACAGACACAAAAGTTTCACCATTAATCTGAACAATTGAAATCTTTTCGCAAACAACCATTAAATCACTTACCAATGATTCAAGGGTTAAAACCAAATCTTTTTGAGCTTCAGACATGAATAATAATCTCAAAATAAAGCATTTATAAACCTTTACGTTTTTTTGCCCAATTTATTAACAGCGTTCTTTACAGGCTTATTGTTTTCATCATCATTTTTTTCAAAAGGATTTGGCGCATTTCCAGCATTAAAGATATGGGGATATTCAGGACCCCCATCATAACTTACTTTAACCCTGTCCCCGAATTTTTCAACAATTAATTCATTCCTGTAAAAAATCCTGTTAGAATTATTTGTAGCGAATTTCACAATCTTTTCTTTAACCTTTCCGTCTTTTTTCACAATCAAGAAGCCTTTTTCATCATTAATAATCCTGCTGTCATTTTTTTTTAATTCATTTTCGCTTAATTTTAAGCCATTATTTAATAATGCGTTATTCAATTCCTCAGAGGTTTTCTTGAATTCATCAGCATTTAAAGGATAAACAGTTATTAATCTGCCTTTTGATTCTTCCTTTAAGCCATCAATTAAAGAAGGCCTCACAATCTTGTAAGCAACTCCGCAATCATCTAAAACAGGCAAAGCAGTTTTTAAAACATTCAAATAATCATGAAGTTCATATGAATAAATGTGATACTTCCATCCGAAAATAGTTGACTCATCAATTTTTTGCGCATAACCATCAGCGTTTTTGCCCATTCTAACACAGTTAATGCTGTCAGCGTTTTTTGTTTTAAGGAAATATTTTCCCTGAGGAATATATTTATCATTATCAATTTTTATCAAGGTTATTTTTTCATCATCCAGCTTAATATATTCCAATTCATTAAGGGGTATTTTTACAGCAATTCCGTTAAAATCACTTTCTTGGCCTTTAATGGTTTTTGCAATTGTGCCGTTTTTGCTAATGTCTGAAATAAATAATTTATCATCCTCAAGGAATAATGCCAAATGCTCCCTTGAAACTTTATTGCTTAAGTTCTGATAATTTCTTCCAATATTCTTAATTTCATAATTTTTTAATTCAATAATCAAGTTTTCAATCCCCATGAAACATTTAAGTAATAATTCTATTTAAAAATCCTTTTTATTATAAAATTATCTTTAGGCAAAACATTTTTTTTTTTAAAGGGGAAAGGTTTTTAAAACCTTTAAAATTTGAATAAATTTATTAAAAAAAATAATTAAGTTGTGAAAAAAAATTTATGGCAAAAAACGAAGAAATAAGCATTGTTGAATTAATGCATTCGCCCCCAAAAATAAGGAATTTAGGCATAATTGCGCACATTGACCATGGAAAAAGCACATTATCAGATTCATTATTGGCTGGCGCAGGGCTTTTAAGCACAAGAGTTGCAGGCGAAGCAAGGGCAACAGACACTTTGGAAGAAGAGCAGCAAAGAGGAATAACAATCCTTGCAAGCGCAGTCACAATGGTTCACAAATTCCAGCAGGATTATTACCTGATTAATTTGCTGGACACTCCCGGGCACGTGGATTTTGGCGGAGAAGTTTCAAGGTCTTTAAGGGCTGTTGACGGAGCATTGGTTGTTGTTTGCGCTGTTGAAGGAGTAATGCCCCAAACAGAGACAGTCTTAAAGCAGGCAATAAGGGAAAGAGTTAAGCCAATATTATTCATAAACAAGGTTGACAGGTTATTAAAAGAGCTTAAAATAACTCCTGAGCAAATGCAGGAAAGATTCATTAACATTATAAATAAAGTGAATAAAATGATTGTAAGCCTTGCTCCAAAAGAATTCAAGGAATCATGGCAAGTGAGGGTTCAGGATGGAAGCGTTGCTTTCGGCTCAGCGCACAGCAAATGGGCATTAAGCTCAGTATACATGAAGCAAACAGGGCTTAGCTTTAAGGATGTTATTGAAGCATACACTGGAAGCGATGAAGAAAAAAAAGAAAAGGTTGAAAAATTAGCTGAAAAAGCGCCCCTTCATGAAGTAGTATTGGATATGACTATTCATCACCATCCAAGCCCAGACCAAGCGCAAAAATACAGGGTGCCACATTTATGGAAAGGGGATTTGGATTCAGAGATTGGAAAATCATTGGTTAATTGCGACCCAAAAGGAAAAACAGTATTCATAGCAACAAAAGTAAAAACTGACCCAACTTTTGGGGAATTAGTTTTTGGACGAGTATTCTCAGGAACATTAAAGCAAGGGCAGGAATTATTCATGTCAAGAAAACAGGAAATGCAGAAAGCCCAGAAAGTATTTATAATGGTTTGCGACAAAAGAACCCCTCTTGAAGAAATACCTGTTGGATGCACATCAGCAATTATAGGAATAAAAGACGCCACTAGCGGAGAAACATTAAGCCAAGGAGAAATCACTCCTTTTGAAGGAATAAAGCACATTTTTGATGCAGTGGTGACAAAAGCAATTGAAGCCAAGAATCCTGCAGACTTGCCTAAGCTAATACAAGTATTAAGGGATGTTAACAAGGAAGACCCCACAATCAGCATTAAGATTGATGAAGAAACAGGAGAGCACTTAATCGCAGGATTGGGAGAGCTTCACTTAGAGGATGTTATTGACAGAAGAATAGTTAAAGAGAGAAAGCTGCAAGTAAAAGCAAGCCCTCCAATAGTTGTTTACAGGGAAGGAGTGAGCATGAAAAACCCTTCAGCAGTTGAAGGAAAAAGCCCTAACAAGCACAACAAATTCTACATACACGTGGCCCCATTAGAGCAAGGAGTATTGCAGGGAATTGCTGAAGGAAAAATATCAGAAGGAAAAGCAAAAAAATTGCCTAAAGAATTCTGGAAAGACTTATTTGAAGCGGGAATGGACAAGGACGAAGCAAGAGCAGTCAAAGACATTTTCCAGGGAAACGTTTTCATTGACATGACTAAGGGTGAAGTGCACATGATTGAAATAATGGAATCAGTGCTTGAAGCCTTTGAAGCAGTAATGAGGGAAGGGCCTTTGTGCAGGGAGCCAGTTCAAGGGGTAAAAGTAATATTAGTCGATGTAAAAATGCATGAAGACTCAATACACAGAGGACCAGCGCAAATCATTCCAGCAGTAAGGGATGCATTAAAAGAAGCATTCAGGGAAGCAAAGCCCACAATGCTTGAGCCAGTGCAGGAACTAAGAATTGACGCCCCAAACCAATTCCTCGGAAACATTTCAAAATTAATCGGCTCAAGAAGAGGGCAATTAATAGACTCCCAATTTGAAGGAGAAGAGCTTATTGTCAAGGCAAAAATGCCTGTTGCAGAAAGCTTTGGATTCACAGGAGACTTAAGGGGAGCAACAGAAGGAAGGGGCGTATGGAGCCTAATGGAATCACAGTTCGAAAAACTGCCAAGCAGCCTGCAGCAAAACATAATAACATCAATAAGAAACAGGAAAGGACTGACAGAAAACCAATAATTTTTTTGCCCGCTAATTTTAAAATAATGATTAATTATTTTTCAAAAGATTATCAAGAGAGAACTTTGCATTAATCAACGATTCCCCAAATTCTTCAATGCCAATTTTCGCCCAAGAATCAATCCTGTCATGAAACCTTGAAATAACATCTTTTTCAACATCAATAATTTTTCCCTGCCCGTTAACATAACTCTCTCGGGCAATTACATAGGTTTTTTTTGCAAAAAAAGCGCCAACCTGCCAATCCTTAAAAACGATTTGCTGATT
>JAQTTT010000001.1:0-36723 GCA_028710615.1 Candidatus Nanoarchaeia archaeon | reverse complement strand
AAATAACATCTTTTTCAACATCAATAATTTTTCCCTGCCCGTTAACATAACTCTCTCGGGCAATTACATAGGTTTTTTTTGCAAAAAAAGCGCCAACCTGCCAATCCTTAAAAACGATTTGCTGATTATTTGCCGGAATTTTCACCAAAAAAAAATCACTTATTTTTTCTTTTTCCAAAAAATCATGAATTTCAAACACAGTTCCTTTTTCAAGGATATAAACAGGAAATTCGCTTATGCTCATATTTAAATTCTGCAATTTTTTCATTACTTCCAAATTTTCATAAGCAGAATGCCTGTAAGAATGATACTTCTTTCTTGACAGAACATCCTTATTAACAAAACTGTCAATTTCAGTTCCAGCAACATAAATGCTCCCCACATAAGAGCCCGCTTTTTTAAAAAATTTTTCAGCAGCATCCATTGCTTTGACTAAAAAACATTCTTTTTATAAACTTAACTAAAAAATTGATAAATGTTTATAAAAAGAAATATTCCAATAATTTAAATGCAAATGAAGGCTTATCAAAAAATATTGAAAAAAATATGCAAAAAATGCAAAGAAACCTGCTGCGATTACGGGATGGACCCCAAAATAGAAGAAATATTCCTAGAAAAGAATGAAAAAATAAAATACGGATTAATTGAAAAAAGAAACGCGAAAAGCCATTGCCTGGCTTACCATAATAATTCCTGCCTTGCCTATGAATACAGGCCAATGGGCTGCAGAACGCATTATTGCAAAAAATTTGATAGCCTTGACAAAAAAATAATTCTTTTAGCAGGAATAAATGAATCCAGCATTGAAAGGATTGCAAAAAAAATAGCATTCACGAAAAACAAGATGCAGCTTGATTACCTTATTTTTTCTCATAATCCGGAACAGGATGCGAAAATAATTGAAGCAATAAGCAACATCGCCCCCTTTATTGACAAAGAAGAATCTTTAATTTCAATAGAAGAATTTAATAAAATAAGGCATGAACAAGTGATAGTCACAAGCACTGCTCCAGAGCATTTTTTAAGCAAAACAGATTTAAACAGCGCAACCCTTGAAGATGAACTCTTTGGAAATGAAAAAAATATGAGCGCGTGGACATACTTAAAAGAATTTGTTCTTTCAAGGGATTTGGCTAAAATAAAGCTTTAAAACAATAAGCTTAATTATTATCATTATGAATAAGCTGCCTTTTGAAAAGCAAGAGAATGAAATAATTGAAAGATACGAATCTGAGCCTTCAAAAAGAAAAGGAAAAGAGCCGAAAAAAAGAAGCATAACTGAATTGCTTGAATACGGATTCATAAACTTGGACAAGCCTTCAGGGCCCACGAGCCATGAAACAGCGGATTTTGCAAAAAAAATACTTAATGCAAAAACAGCAGGGCATGGAGGCACTCTTGACCCAAGAGTCAGCGGAGTATTGCCAATAGGATTAAACAAAGCCACGCGAATTCTTGAAGTTTTTTTGCTCGGAGGAAAAGAATACGTTTGCGAAATGAGCATTCACAAAGAAGTATCAAAAAAAGATTTGCTGTCAGCTTTCAAGGCATTTACAGGAAAAATCAGGCAATTGCCTCCAATTAAAAGCAATGTAAAAAGGCAATGGAGAGAAAGAGAGATTTACTACATTGAGCCCATTGAAATTTATCCAAGAAAAGCGCTTTTCAAGGTTGGATGCGAAGCAGGAACATACATAAGAAAACTATGCACAGATATTGGCGAATACTTAAAAACAAAAGCGCATATGCAGGATTTAAGGAGGACAAAAGCAAGCTGCTTTTATGAAAAAAACAGCCATTCATTGCATGAATTGCAGGAAGCCAAAACCCTTTATGACGAAAAAAAGGATGAATCCCTTTTAAGAAAAATTGTGCTTCCAGTTGAATCCGCAGTGAATCACTTAAAAAAAGTAATAGTAAGCGACGGCGCAGTGCTTCCCCTGCTTAACGGCTCCCCATTAATGCTTCCAGGATTAGTGAAGCTTTCAAAAGGAATAAAAAAAAACGAAATAATCGCAATATTCACATTGGCAGATGAATTAATGGGGCTTGGAACAGCGCTAATGAACAGCGAAGAGATGATAAAAGGAAGCAAAGGAATATGCGTTAAATTAAAAAAAATAATAATTCCCTTAAACAATGAGAAGGATGAATAAATAATGGAGCATTACTACACAAGAAACCCTTTAAGCCCCTTAAAATTTTATTTAATAAAAAAAAAGGTAAGGGGATTTGATTTAACATTTCACACAAGCACAGGAGTTTTCAGCCCCAAAAAAATAGATACAGCAACAAAATTATTGGCAGAGAATATGATAATAAAAAAAAACGAAGCATTCCTTGATTTGGGCAGCGGATACGGAGTGATAGGGATAGTTGCTTTTAAAATGGGAGCAAATGTTTCAATGAGCGAGATTAATTTAAGGGCATTAATGCTTATGAAAAAAAACATTAAAGAAAACAAGGTTAAAGCTGAAATCATTGACAGCAACGGATTTGAAAGCATAAATAATTTATTTGACAACATCTGCCTCAACCCGCCGATAAGCGCAGGAATGAAGCTTTGCCAAGAGTTAATAAAAGAATCATTCAATCATTTAAAAAAAAACGGGATTCTTCAAATAGTTGCAAGGCACAATAAAGGGGGAAGCAGGCTTGAAAAATTCATGCAAGAAGAGTTTAAAAATTCCAAAGTACTTGCTAAAAAAGGAGGGTTTAAGGTTTATGCCAGCACGAAAATTTAACGCCGAATTATTGAAAATCCTTGCCTGCCCAAAATGCAAAGAAGAATTAACCCTTGAAAAAAATGCATTAAAATGCAAAAAATGCAAAAAAGAATACAAAATAAAGCAGGGAATACCCATTCTTACATTAGGCAATCAATAATTTTATAAATAAAAACATATGCCTAATTACTCACTAAAATGGCTAAAAATTTCATAATATTGCTTGTATTCTTGCTGTCCATTAATCACGGATTCAGCACGGCAACATATGGATATAATAATGCTGATGGATACGTTTTTTTGGCAAATAATGCTCCAGCAATTGGAATAAACATCACCCTTAACTGCTCATCAAGCATTAACAATTTTTTCCATCACACTCTTACAAATAGTTCAGGATTTTATTCATTTGCTGGAATAAGCGATGTTTATAACTCGTCAGCTTCAAGCGCGACATGCATTATAAATTCAAGCAAACAAGGAGTGTCTCCTGATGGAATAAACAGCTTCACATTTGCAATCACCCAGGGAGACAGCGGACCAAACAGGGGAGCACAAGTTAATTTCACATACAATAACACGGGAACAGCGATTTTTAATTTCACTGGCTTAAACGGGCATTTAAAATCATTAGACAATGAATTAATCAAGAATCAAAATATCACCCTCATATGCCCAGGAAATCAAGAGACAATGATTACAAACAATAACGGATTTTATGAAGGCCCAATAACATCATGGAGCTATTCCTGCAATGAAGACAGAAGCGACGGATGCGACATATTATGCAACATAAGCAATTCAGGCATTTACACAAATTTTTACATAAACCCGCAAGGAAGCAGCGGAGGCACAATTAATGTTTCTGAAACAAAAAACGCAACATACCCGTTCTTGGCAAGAGTTAACGGAGAATTCTTCCCCAATGCTCCCGGAATATACGGGAACATAACGCATTTTATATACAATGCCTCAAAATACAGCCACGAAATTTATTCATGCCAATATTCATTGAATAATAGCGAAATGATGAATTTCAATGAAAGCAATTTAGCCGCTAAAATATTTATTGCAGACATTTCAATAAATGAATCAGGGATTCGCAATTACCATGTTTTGTGCAACACTTCATTATCAACAGAAATTCTTCCAAAAACAGCAATTTATGATTTCAGGATAGACGGAGCAAACATGGAAATAAATTTCCCGCTAAATAGCTCCCTTTTTTCAAGAAATTCAATATTCAACATTACAACAAATATTCCTGTCAATTATTGCTGGTTTAACATAACAAACTCTTCAAATGGAGCAAGCATGCATTATGCAAGAATGGAAAACATCACCTCAACAAATCACATATATTATGCAATAAATGATTCAAAGCTTCATGGCTTGCCAGTGATAAAAGAAAATGAAAACAACACAGCAATTTTTTCATGCATTGACAATTACGGAATAATATCCTCAAAAAATGTTTCATTCAATGCAAAAATCACTCCGCCACCAAGAACTGATTATTTCTCGGCAAGAATAACAGACTTAGGAAGCGTTATTCTAACATGGAATCCGGTTCAAAACGCTTCAAGATACCATGTTTACAGGGCGCAAGCAGGGCAAGGAGGATTAATATTTTCAATGATTATGAATGTCTCCTCAGAATCAACCCATTCGCAGGACTTGAACGCGCAAAGATATCAAACATATTATTATGCAATAACTGCCATTGATAATGCGGGAAATGAAGGGGCAATGCAGCACAGCTCAGCAGTTTATATTATAAGCAATGCTGACTACAAAAAAGAAATAATTGATTTAAGCTCAGAGCTTGATGCTTTCAAAAATGAATCCCTTATTGCAGAAAATGAATTGAAAGAAAAAAATCAAGCATTTGCAGAAATAAGCATAATTAATCAAGACATAGAATTTTTAAGCAGATTCGCAGGATTTTTGTCCTTATTTGAAATTGAAGCAATAAACAATGCAAAAGCATTGCTTGCAAACCATGAGTCAATGGATTTAAACCAATTAAAATCCGCAAAACAGCAGGCAGAATACTCTTTAAGCATTTATTTAAAAGATTATCAAAAAGAAGCAAGCTCTAAAACAGAAGAAATAATAATTAATTCTTTGAACATTTCATCAAAAATAATTGAATCAATTCTAAAAGCAAATGGCAAGACTTATTACCATTATGAATTAACAATAACTGCGCTAAACCCTTTGGATGATAAAGCATTGAAAAATATCCAGCTTTCCATTCCCTTGCCAGAAGATGCAATTATATTGGACGGCGATGAATATTTAAGCCCAATAAATTCATTAAGCCCCAAGGAAACCCATGAAATAACTTACGCTTTTGCCACGCTTTCTCCTTATGAATTCACAGCCCAAGCATCCCTCACCCAATCAAGCGTTCCCCAAGCCTTGTCAGCATACAATGTGTTAAAGGAGCAGGAAAATAATTATTTAGCAATAATCGCATTCATTGCAATAATAGTGGGAGCGCCAACCCTATTCTTATTCAAAAAAATAAAATAATTTAGTTTCACTCGCAACTTTTAAAAACCAAAGAAATTCTAATAATAAATAATTGCTAAGATGGCGGAGCGGTCTAACGCGTCAGCCTTGAGAGCTGATCTCCGAAAGGGGGCGCAGGTTCAAATCCTGCTCTTAGCGGTCCTATTAATTAATAAGCAACCAAATTATTTTTTGGACAAAAAATAATGCAATTTAATGCATTGAAAAGAATTATTAAATAATTTTTAATTTCGCTTTTTATAATCTTCATATCGTTTAATCTTGCATTTATAAATCTCATAGCGCTCTAAAATGCTGACTGCGCTTTCATAATCAACCTCCAAAAAAATGCCCCAAATCATTCTTTTCTCATTATCACGGATTGAATCCCAATCCCTGCCATTAAGCAATTTCCCAATATCTTCCGCGTTATCCATTAATTTTTCAATAAATCCGCCCATAAAATCCTTATATTTATAATTTAATATAAATAATAAATCTTTTTATCCGCGCTTTATGAATGAGCCATGCCCATTAGGTTTTTTTTCGCACTTAGGGCAATAAGGCACATCTTCATACCTGCATTGCCCTGAACCAGATAAAGGAAAAGGGCCATTATGCACTGGATGAGCAACTCTTGCTCCCAAAATTTCAGAGCCGCAGCTCACGCATTCAAGATCGCCGTTATTTAAATGCCTGTAAACAACCCCAGAATCTTTATTCCGCACATACAGAATTCCCTCTTTTTCTGCAACCTCTGGCTTAAACGCAGCCCACAAAGGAATGCCTTCAATTAATTTAAATTCCAACTCCCCAACATTAATTTCCATTTTTTTTAATCCCATTACTTTAGTTAAAAAAACAAAACGAACTTTTTAAACTTTTTTATTATTAACAATGAAAACTTCAGCAAAATTTTTTCAAATCATTGTTCCTATTTCTTATTGTCAGCTCAGTTGTGCCAATAGCGCTTGATATTTTTTCCTGAGTTGCCTTGCAATCCATTATTTTTCCAGCCAAATAAATTGCTGATGCAGCGTATCCTTTAGGGTCTTTTCCCAAAAAATTAAGCCCGGAATCTTTAGCATTTTTCAATATATCAATGGCTTTTTTTTCAGCTTCCCCGCTTAAACCTAAAGAGCTTGAAAATCTTTGTATAATTGATGTTGGGCTGAGAGGAATATAAAAATAATTTAATTTCGGAAGGACTTCTTGAACAACAATTGAAAAAGTTTTTTTGACAGAAAATTTATTAATTTTAAAAACAGATATTATGTCATCAAGAGTCAGGGGAATATCATGCATTCTTATTGCAGAATAAAGCGATGCCGCGCAAAAGCTTTCAATAGTCCTGCCTCTCAGCAATTTTTGATGAAAAGACTGCTTATAAATTTTCCAAGCAGTTTTTTGGACAAAATCAGGAATATTAATTTTAAGGTTTTTTGCAAGATTCTCAAGGCAAGGCTTTGCTATTATGTAATTCCTTTCAGCATTATTTATTGAAGTGTTATGTATTTTTGAAAGCCTTCTGAATTTTTTTGTTTTTTCAAGCCCCAAGTGTTTATGAAAATAATCTTTCCCTCCCCTTACAACTGTTCTCATTCCAACGCTCCTGAAAACTTCAGTTCTTTTATTTGATAAAAATTCTTCAAAAGTGTAAGTCTGAGCATCCCTGAATTCAAAAGATTTTGAATCATCATAAACCAATCCGCACTCCATGCAAGTCAAATATCCGTCTTTATTGGTTGAAAACAATGATTTGTTTCCGCATTCGCATAAATAAGAATTATCATTCAATCCGATAATTTCTTCCATAACAGCATTGTTTTTTTTGCAAATCATTGAAAATAATTTCTAAATTTCTCTATTTATAAAGTTATTTTTATTCTTTTTTGCATAAAATATTTTTCCAGCAAAGCTTCATCCTCGCGCCGTTTGTTAGAATAGTTTTCAGAAGGAACAATGCCTCCAGCGCCGTGATGTCTTTTAAAATAATCAAGTCGTTTTTCTTCTTCAACCCTTTTTTTAAGCACAGATTCCACGCTTGTTTCAAAATCAGTTTTTTCTTTTTTTTTCCCTTAGTTTTTCCAATTCAATTTCAGTCCCTGATTTTAGCAAAAAATTATTCAAAGCCATTGCCCATATCTAAGGAGTCAATATATAAAAAACTTCTTGTTGTTGCCGAATAAAAAGCTTTAACAATAATTGAATAACAACATTTATTAATATTTTTATTTATACCTTTCTTTATGGAAAATCTTCAAGAGTTTCAAGTTAGAAAAGTGAGGGGTTTTGGAAAAGCAGTTGCCGATAAAACCATTAAAAAATTCATGAAAAAATTAACTGCTGAGCTAATCATTGAACAGGATTTTGCAGATTTTTTTAAAAAAAAATTGGATTTTTTTTCAAAGCAAAAAAAAGAAAAAAGCATTATTCATCTGAAAAATGAGGTTTTGGCATGCAAAGATTGCGAAGAAATTGCAAAAACATTATGCAACCAGGATTTTGCGCTTTTTCAAAAAATTTTCGGATTTCTTGTTTGCAGTTATTTGCAATGGCAAGAAGGATTTGAGCTAAATTTTTTTTTTAAAAAAAAACACGCTGTTTTAAAAAAATCTTTTGTTAAAAAGCTTAAAAAATCCGTTCTTAACCAGAAAAAAAATGTTGCTTTAATGGGGTGGGGAAGCTTTTTTTTAAGAAAAGAAAGCATTAATTTATTTTCAGATATTGATTGCGTGCTTTTAGTGAACGATGATTCCCTGATGAAGCCGAATAAAATGAAAAATTTTCTTAAAAAGATATTCAAAGAGCTCAAAGCAATTCATTACAATCTTCCAACAAAAAAAGAGCTTGAATGGTTTGCAAGCAATAAGGGCGTGGCGCGCTGCGGCTTGCTAAAAAATGGAATATTTGCGAATTTTAAAATCATTTCATTAAAAGCGCTTCATTATTCAGCAAACAATTTCTGCGCGCAATGCCTGAAAGAATCAAATCATGGAAGATTCATAATACCTGATTTTGACAACAAACAATCGCTTTTTTTGAAAAAAAACTCTTTGCCCGTTTATCCAATGATTAAATCCAGGAAGATTTACAAGCCCTGCAGGGGATTGATTCCCGAAGCATTGCATACGGGAAAAATAATATTAAGCAAAAATAAAGAGCTAAAAAAAGAATTGCTTAAAATTAAAGACTTATGCACACTCAAGAGCATGGGAATAATAAAAGCGCAAAATCCAAGATTAAGCGAAAAAAAAACTGCATTAAGGATTTTGGAAATATCATATACGCCCATAAAAGAAATGAAAAACAAAAGAAAAAAAGGGCTTTTGTCTTATTATTTAAATCTTTTAAAAAAAAACCAAAATCATTTTTTAATTAACGGATTCTTGATTAAGCTTTACGGGGAATTAGCTCTTCCATTAATTGAAAAAAGCAAAAATTTTTGGAATCAGGGCAATTTAATCGCTTTTTATCTTGGAGCTCCTTTAAAAAATAAAAAAAACACCATGAAAAAAAAAGTTGCAGAATATTTTAAAGCAGTAAAAAGGATTCAAGATGAGATAAGCCCTGAGCTCATGGAATTATTTGAAAAAAACATGGCTGATTTTAAAAAAGAAGCGCTAAATCTTTCTTTGAAAAAAAAAGAAAAAATCCTTCTCGCAGCAGCTTTAATGGATGTTTCAGAGAAATTTTGCAAGAAGCGCTCAAATTTTTACAGCGCGCATGAATCATTGTTTGAAGAAATGTTCCCTAATGAGCATAAAAAAGCACTGAAAGTGCTTAATAATCTTTTTTCTATGATTGGCGGAGAAAAAAAAGCAATTCTTTTTGAAAAAGATTTAACAAAAGAATTAAAGCGCAATCCGTTAATTCTTGGGGCAAGGATGAGAATCAGGCAGCCTGCAGGGCTGTGGCAGCACAGCCTAATGAAAAATATTCCATTAAATGAAATAGATGATATTTTCAGCATTCAAATGCTCCACTCTTCAAAAGATTTAAGAAGAATCATAAAAACAGTGTCGGAAATTTTGAAAGAAAAAGGGCATTGCTTTGAAAAAAAAATATTAAGAATAGAGCAATACAAAGGGCATCATTTTTATTTTAAAATAAAAAGCGCTCCTTTTGAAATAATGGTGAGGGATTTGAAAAGCAATGTGTCAATTGAGCATAAAATAAGCCATTCAATCACTCAAAAAAGGGCTCAAAGGCTGAAATAAATATCAGGGTTTATAAATGGCGAATTATTAATCAATGCTAAGGAGTTTTATTAAATTGAAAACATATAATTATAATATACGGTGCAAAGTTTGCAAGAAGGGCTTTAACCCCAAGACTAAACAGAATGCTTATAATAGCATTTGCCCAAAGTGCTACAAAGAAAGGGCGAAGATTATGAAAAAAAAGGATTAATTGCTTATTGGCTTTCCAAATTTTTTTCTTTAATAAATTGAGAGGTGAATAGTTTAATTAATGAAATGCGATATATGCAATAACATGAAAAGCAAAAAAGTTTTTAAGTGCAGCAAATGCGGTTCAAAGTTTTGCCTGAATTGCGGAGACAAGCAAAAAGAAGTATGCGCTTTATGCCAGCAAAAATAAGGGAATTTTTTTTTTCCCCTTCTTTTAAGAGAGCTCAGAATTGGGAAAGTGGCTTTGAAATTGCCGTATTTTTTTTCCCGCAAAAAACTTAAAAATAAGAGGTTTAAATAATTAATCATGAAAAAATTAATATTATTGTCAATGCTGGCTTTAATGCTTTCAAGCGCTTATGCGCAATACGAGGTTGACATATATTTTTTCTGGAGTTCAGGATGCCCTTATTGCCTGAATCAAAAAGCTTTTTTTGAATCAATAATAGATTCTTATCCTCAAATAAACCTAAAATTATATGATGTTTCAAGCTCGCCGCAAAATGCTAATTTGTGGGTTCAAAAAGCCAATGAAGTTGGAGTTTCGCCAAGAGGCGTTCCATTCACAGTTATAGGAGACAAATATTGGGAAGGTTACCATTCAAGCCTTAATCCGGCAATCATTTCCCAAATAGAGAATTGCATTGCTTACGGGGGTTGCGGAGAAAAAATAATTAATGACGCAGAGCCGTTGTGCCTTCACGCTTTTTTAACCTGGGACTGCGAGCAATGCGGAGTTGCCAACCAAACCTTTTCAGAATTAAAGGAAAAATACGGCGTTGAAATAGTAATCCATGATTATCCTGAGCAAAAAGAATTATACAATGAGTTCAAAAAAACTTACGGCATTGTAAGCGCAGGATTCCCAATAGTTTTCCTGGGGGATTATTATTTGGCAGGAGACAGCGCAATAATAAATAATCTTGAATCACTGATTGTCAAATGCCTGAATGATTCATGCTCTTGCCCTGTTGAAAACATTAATGCATACACTTCAAATGTTCCAGTGTCTGACTCAATGGTTTCAGAGGAAGATTTCATCCTCACAATTCCTTTTATGGGAGATGTTGATTTGTCAAGCATGTCTTTATACTTAGTCACTTTAATAATAGCAATAATGGATGGAGTCAATCCATGCTCTTTATGGATGATAATGTTTTTATTGGGAATAGTTCTTTACACTGGCTCAAGAAAAAAAATATTATTGATTGGATTGACTTTCTTAATCACAACAACAGTGGTTTATGGAATATTCATGGTTGGATTATTAAACATCCTTTATTATGTGGGTTTTGTTTTTTGGATAAGATTATTCATAGGGCTATTGGCATTATTGTTTGCATCAGTAAATATTAAGGACTATTTTTGGTATAAAAAAGGATTGTCTTTTACAATATCTGATGAGCATAAGCCGGGATTATTCAAAAAAATCAGGAAACTGATGAATCCTGAGAATTCTTTAAGAGCAATGGTTTTAGGCACAATCCTTTTGGCTTTAAGCGTTACATTGGTTGAGCTTCCATGCACTGCAGGCTTGCCAGTATTATGGACATCAATAATGGCAAGGAATTCAATAATTGGAATTGAATTTTTAATGCATTTAGCAATTTATTTGGGAATTTACATGCTTGATGAAGCAGCCATAGTTTTTGCAGCAGCATGCACTTTAAGGATGTCAAAGTTTGAGGAAAAGCATGGAAGAATCCTGAAATTATTCGGAGGATTATTCATGTTCGCATTGGGATTCTCAATGATTTTCATGCCTGAATTAATGGATGATTTTTTCAGCATGATAAAAATATTTTTAGCAGCAGGAATAATCACATGGGCAATAAATTATGCTTACACTAATTTTAAAATAGTCAAAAAAGAGGCGGAAATTGAAATTGAAGAAAAAAAAGAAGTGCCTGCGAAAAATAAAAAAGTTAAAAAGAGTAAGAAGAAAAAATGAATTTTCCTAAAAACCTTAAGTACGACAAAGAGCATAATTGGATTGATGAAAAAAATGGGCAAGCAATTATTGGAATGATTGAGCCGTCTGCCAAGAAAACAAAAGAATTCATTTTTATTAATCTTCCTAAAAAAGGGGAAAAAATAAAAAAAGGGCAAACTTACGCGTCATTAGAAGCAGTTAAATGGGCAGGCAATATTAAAAGCCCGCTTTCAGGAGAAATCATTGAAATAAACATGAAAGCGTATGATGAGCCGTCAATAATCAATGATTCTCCGTATAGTGCTTGGCTGGTAAAGATGAAAATCAGCAATGAAAAAGAATTAAAGGAATTAATGAACAGCCAAGAAGCATTAAAGCATTATGAAAAAGAATTTAAATAATAGTATTTTGGAGGTGATTGTATGGATTTAACCGGAGAAAACGCAAAAGCTTTCATGCAAATGGCTGAAAAAATAAAAAAATCAGGCGCTTTAAGCGAGAAATTCAAGGAATTAATAGCCATTTCATTATCAGTTAAAGCCCAATGCGATGACTGCATAACGCACCATTTGGCTGAATTAATAAAATTAAAAGCAACTGATGAAGAAATAAATGAGGCAATGTGGGTTGCAGTAATGATGGGCGGAGGGCCAAGCCTGGCTTACTTGATGAAAGCCCAGAATGAATTGAAAAAATTAAGGAAACAAAAATGAATATAGTTATACTCGGAGCAGGAACAAGCGGCACTCTTTTTGCGCAGGAATTAAGAAAAATTGACAAGAGCTCAAAAATAATTTTGATTGAAGAATCAAAAGAATTCAACTATTCTCCATGCTCATTGCCTTATTACTTAAGCAATGAAATCTCCTATGAATGCCTGTTTAATGAAGCTGATTTGAAATTCAGCAACATAGAATTAATCAATCCAGCAAAAGCAGTTAAGATTGATTCTCACTCAAAAAAAGCGGTTTATGAAAAAGACGGAGAAACTCATTCAATAAATTATGATAAATTAATCCTTGCTCTTGGAGCAAAGCATTTTATTCCAAAAATTGAAGGGCTAAAGAATCCCCTGACTTTTTCGTCAATAAATGACGCGAAAATGCTGAAAGAAAAAATAAAAGGAAAAAAAGCAAAAATAGCAATAATTGGCGCAGGATACATTGGATGCGAATTATCCGATTCACTGTCAAAATCAGGGCACCAAGTCTTCCTTATTGACAGGGCTGAAAACATTTTAAATTACAGCATAAGCCCGCAATTTTCAATCATATTAAAAGAAGAGCTTGAAAAAAACGGTGCAAGAGTGATTATGAATGCGCAAATAAAATCAGCGCACAGCAATGAAATAATGTTGTCGCATGAAAAAATATCCTGCGATTTAATAGTTGTTTGCGCAGGAACAGCCCCTAATATTGATTTGGCAAAGCAGGCAGGAATAAAAACTAATAAAGGAATAATTGTTGATGATTATTTGCAGACAAGCGAAAAAGACATCTATGCAATAGGCGATTGCGCGGAGTTTCAAGACTTTTTCAATGAACCGAGGGTTTGCGGATTGGCAAGCACTGCGCACAAAATGGCAAAAGCTTTGGCAAACAACATGCAATCAAGCGAGGAAGCGTTTGCTTCAGTCAATTCAGGAATTTCAAAAATAGGGAATCTTGTTTTTGGCTCAGCAGGAAAAAAGCGGGGAGAAAAAGATTTTTCAGCAGCATACAAATCAAGCATTTTAAAGGAATGCATTTCAAAAGACTGGATTATGGTAAAAATAATTGCCAACAGCGAATCTGAAATAATCGGGTGCGAAGCAATAAGCACAGCAAACATTTCCTCCTCAATTAATTTATTATCGCTTGCAATAAAAAAAAGGCTTAAGCTTAAAGATTTGATTGGCATGAATAATTGCTATAATCCAATGCTTTCCCGATTATTTGACCCAATAAGCGTTGCGTGCCATGCTTGCCTGAAAAAAATGCAAAAAAAGCTTTAAAAATAATGCAATCACTAAAAAAAATTAATGATTATGGGTATTGAAGATAAGCTGAAAAATTCGAATTTAAGAGTTCTTTCTCTGCAAAATTTTAAAGCGCCAAAAATAGCTGCGGTTACTGAAGCTCTTCACTCAAAATCCAAGGAAGCCACTCTTGCTTTTTTTCAATGGGAGCCTTCAATAACATTAAGCTACAACCAGTCCATTGATGATGTTGACTTGGAATTGGCTAAAAAGAACAATTACTCTGTTGTCAGGATGCTTGGGGGAGGAAGGGCGTATATTCACAACAATGATGTATCATTCTTGCTGATTATTCCGGGTTTAAAGGATAATTTTTCATTGAAAAAGAATTACGAATACGTTGCTTGCAAATTCATTAACGCGTTTAACGGGTTCGGCTTAAAAGCTGAATTAAAGGATGACAGGAAATACGGCTTTGACATCTATGTCAATAACCAGATTTTAATGGGCTTGGCTCAGCACAGCCTGAATGATTGCTTGTTGATTCACGGAGCATTTTATTACTCAAAGCCGGATTATGATTTAGCCATTAAATTAATAAAAGGGTATGATGAAAAAGACGCTGAAATCCTTAAAAAAAATGTGGGATACTTCGCCAAGTATTCAAACGCCAAATTAACTGAATTATTGGAAAAAATCATTGAATCTTTCAGCCCAAAACACCACTTAGGGGAATTATCAATTGATGAAAAAAAATCAATCAATGATTTAGCAAAAAAGTATGAGGATTTTAAATACACTTCAGCAGGCTCCCAGAACAGGGGGCTTTGCTGGCTTCCCAAAAGCCCTTACCCTTTGCCAGGAACATTCAAGGATTAAAAAAAAATGAAATCAGACAAAGCATTAATGGCAATAATTTTTTTAATAATTTTTTCTGCAAGCTTTTCATTCATAGATTTCTCCCCCAAAGACCCAGTAAGCATAGCGGCATGGAACTTGAATGTTTTCGGGGATGCTAAAGCCAATAATGAATCCTTGCTAATGCAGTATCACTTAATCATTTCGCAGTTTGACATAATTTTTCTGCAGGAGATAAGGGATATTGACGGCTCAGCAATAATTAATTTATGCCAAAGATTCAGCGCCACACATGAATGCGTTAATTCAAGCAGGGCAGGAGAGTCAAATTATAAGGAGCAGTATTTATTAATTTATGACAAAAAATTTGAATTAATGGAATTCATAGACTACAACCTGCTTAACACCACAGGTTTTGCAAGGCCCCCGATTAAAGCAGCATTTAATTACAATAACATTAATTTCACTCTTTATGGCATTCATGTAAGCCCAGATAAAGCATTTGAAGAGATTAATAATTTGGAGGATTTAATCATCAACCAAGGCAACGTTTTAATATTGGGGGATTTGAATGCTGACTGCTCGTATTACAGTAAAGGCAATGATTTTAAGGATTGGGATTGGGCAATAACAAAAGACACCACTGTGTCCTCAAATGATTGCGTTTATGACCAAATACTTATAAATCAAGAATTTGGCAAATGCCACATAATTTCATCAGTTTACTCTGAAAACATCACTAAATCTTTGTCAGACCACTACTTGGTTTACGCAATCTTTGACTTGGGATAAAATAATAAAATATTTGCCAGGCAGTTATTTGCCCGACATTTTTTAATTAAAAAAAAGAATTATTGTATTTATTAAAAACATCTTCCATGAAACGTTGAATCTTAGCTTCTATACATTCTTTTTCAAAGTGAATTTTAGCTTCTTTTAAGATATTTTCAATGTTTTGAACTCTGACTTTTATATCTATTCCCAGAATTTCAGCTTCTACTTTTGCAGATGAAAGGTATGCGTCCGTATTATAACAATATCCTTTACGAGCATAACTTTCAGCTTTTTCAATACTGTTGTTCACACTTCGCATAATCTTTCTTATAAGCATTTCTTCAGGGCTTTTTGGTTCTACATGTATTATCTTTCCACATAGATACATTTTTTCTTCAAATTTTATTACTATTTTTTCTTCCACCATGATTTTATCGCCCATTAGTAATTAATAAAAGAATAAGATGTGTTTATAAATTTTTATATGCAGGAGTTTCTTAATGCATTAATTTAAACAATAAATCTTTTAATATCAAGAAAATATCAATTATTTCAATGAAGAGTGACAAAAGAAGCAATTATATCTCTTGGAATGAGTATTTCATGGGCATAGCCTTGCTTTCAGCTATGAGAAGCAAAGACCCTAATACGCAGGTGGGTGCGTGCATAATTGATGAGAATAACAAGATTGTGGGGATTGGCTACAATGGCTTTCCCATTGGTTGCAGTGATGATGAATTGCCCTGGTGCAACGTTGCAGCAAGCCCTAATGACACCAAGTACCCTTACGTTGTTCACGCTGAAGTGAACGCAATACTTAATTCCAATAAAAATTTAAAAAATGCTAAAATCTTTGTTGCCTTGTTTCCTTGCAATGAGTGCACTAAAGTAATAATCCAGTCAGGCATTAAGGAAATCATTTACTTGTCAGACAAATACGCTGACACTGATTCAGTAAAAGCAAGCAAGAAAATGCTTGATTTGGCCAAAGTTAAATGCACGCAATTCAAGACTGATTTAAAAGAATTGAAAATAAATTTTTAACAATAACTTATTTAAATATTAAAGGACTCTGCTTAATTTATGCATAAATCCATTTCTCCAATAGTGAGCATGACTTTATTGCTAATACTCACCATTGTTTCTGCTGTTTCAGCCTTTTTTTTCATTACAGCAATAATGGAAGATTCGCAGTCAGGATTTGATACTTCATTAAATCCTTTATCAGACCATTCAAATATTAAAATAGTGTCTGCCTTGGGAGACAGCGTAATCCTTTTAAACGAAGGCTCAGGACCAGCCTATGAATTGCTTATTTTCATTAATGACGAGCTTTTGGATTATGAGCTTGAAGAGCCTCTTTTTCCAGGAGAAGGCGTTGAAGTAACTTTTTTTCCAAGAAAAGCAGGGGAAGATTTCACAGTAAAAGTTGTTTATGGAACAGGCAAGCAGGTTGAAACTTTCAGCCCTGCAGAAAGAAACACTGTTGAAAGAAGATTTGTCGCAAACCCTGTTTCTTTAAACAGCAAGCCCAATCTTATTGAAAGCGATTGCTATGAGTATAACGCGTCTTATGTGTGGTTTAATGGGATCGTGTCAGGAACTGGGGGCGCATGCTGCGGATACGGAGGATTATTGGATAATTTTTACAATAGCTCAATAGGCTCAACCCAGCATTTCTGCTACCAAGGGGTTTATGTTTTTCAGCCAATAGATTATAACAAGAATTTATGCGAAGCTCAGGGTTATTCCTGGATTAATCATGGAGTGGTTGAAGATTTCATAACTTTTGAAGAAAATGAAACAATAAGAAACAAGAATGGTTGGGATGCTTGGACTGAGGCAGCAGATTGCTCGTTCACAAGATACATTGATGGGGGAGGGCGTTCGTGGGGGCGATTCGCGGATGCCAACGCAACAGCGAACATCAATCCAGTTTTCACATTTTCCGCATCAAGGGATTGGGTGGCAGGGGATTGGTTCTCGCTTGAAACCTCGCACGCGGTTCTCGATGCAGCGCGCATCTCAATCGGCGCAGCAGCCACACTTGAATATTCAAGCGCAGGGATTTATCTACTCAACCCTCCATCCACTTACATTGAGTCTTTTGAGAATGATAACAACAGCAACGTTGTGGCGGATGGAACTAATCTATACACTGCTGGCACGCAATTTGAACACATCACATTACGCGGATATGTAAATTTTCCCACATATGGAACGCTATATAAACGCATTAGTGGCGATGCGCATTATATTGAATTTAAGGATATAAGAACAGATGGTTCTGCTGGCGTGCAATTCGAGTGGACTGGCAATTCTATTAATTATGAAGCAGGCAAGTATATAGAGTTTGACGCACGCATTCCAAGTCACGCTGCTTCAGGCGGTTTCACTGTAGGTAGCTATAGTTCCTCGCCGCCGTGGTACAGGTATTCATATATTGTAATGGCAGTTAATTCAACTGGCGCGATGCGCGTATATAATGGCGCTGCATATGTTGGCACGGATTACACTGGAATGTCTGAAAATACATGGTACCATTATAAGATGGAATTTGATGCCAGCTCAACGTTCAAACTCTGGATTAATGGCGTTCCTGTGAAGATTGCGAGCAATGGAAATGATCCAATGTGTTATCAAGCAATTGGTTCTGGTAATATAGATCACTTGTCAGTTAGTTCAAGCACTGCAACTTTAGATCAAATACACATCAAAAATTTAACAGTGTCATGGATTGAAGCTGACGCCAATATTGAACTGTTCAACAGCACTGATGGGGAGTTGAAAGTGCAAGCAATTAATGCGTCATCAGTCAATTTTTTCCTTGATGGCGTGCCAAGCACAGCGAACCCAGTCTCATTGGCAATGGGCACAGTTTCGAATGTGGAACTGGACAGCGGGAACGGCACGTTTGACATCACGGACATCAGAGCATCATGGATTAATAGCCCAATTGGTTTTATGCAAGGCTCTGCTGCTTGCTGCGGAGATGACGGCGCATCAGACACTTTTTATAATGGAACTCTTGAAACAACAACGCATTTCTGCATTGAAGGAGAATACATTAACAGTGAATTAAATAATAACAGCGAATTATGCAATTATTATGGGCATGACTGGATTAACGGGGAGGGAATGGATATTTATTATTCTGAAACTTTTGAAAGATTCAGCAATGGAAGCAGCATACTTGAAGATGATGATTGGACTCATTTCATATTCGCTCCAGAATCAGGCATGGGATTCATTGCAATTGAAGAGAATGAAAACGTTTTAGGAAAATTCTATGATGAATCAACAGATGCGTCGCTTCTTGTTTTCAGGAATTTTGAATTCTATGGAGACCTTGGGGATTATGTTTCTTTTGATTTAAAAGTCACAACATCAGGAACAGCGGCAACATATATTGGATTAATGGACAATACTGGAAACGTTGTTTTGGTTTTTGCCTTACTCGGGGGCAATTATTTTGCAGTGGATAGTTTGACTCCAATATCTCTTGAAGCCAGCGGGAACTGGGATAATATTGAAATTCATTCAGTTCCTTATGATCCTGAAGAAGACCCTGATTCCGACCCCGGAAAATGGAGAGTGAAAATCAATGATAATTGGTATCCATCCCAAGAAGGATATTATGAGGGATATAATGGAAGATACTGGGGAAATGAAGTGATTGGAGCATTATTATTAGGGACTGATTCCATAGGAACTCCGTCAGAAGTGGCTGAATTTTTGATTGACAACATAACTGCTTCATGGACAGACATGGCTAATTATTGGTGCTGCGGAAATAATGATGCATTGGATTATTTTTGGAATTCAACGCATTCCTGCTGCAGCGGAGTATTCACTGCTGGAAGCTGCTCATGAAATCCTTGCCAAGAGTATTTTAGTTTTAGCCTTGTCTTTAGTGTGAAAAGTGAACTGCTTTTTTAATAATAATTCATCAATTTTAATTACTTCAACATTCTTGTCAGGAAAATTCTTTTTCAGTATTTTCAAGCCATCGCCCTTATATATCAAATAAATCTTGTCAGATAATTGCGAGCATTTCATCAAGAAATCAACATCCCTGCCAGCATTTTGCACTCCGAACGGAGGATTAGTAATCAAGACATCAGCTTTTAAATCCAAATCAAAAATATCAGAATTAATAAGCTCAAAATTTTTTAATTTCAGGGCTTTAAGATTTTCT
Organism: Candidatus Nanoarchaeia archaeon; assembly: GCA_028710615.1. Classification (GTDB taxonomy): domain Archaea; phylum Nanobdellota; class Nanobdellia; order Tiddalikarchaeales; family Tiddalikarchaeaceae; genus JAQTTT01. The sequence goes on along the minus strand of JAQTTT010000001.1, from coordinate 17,348 downwards.
TCAGCAGTCATTATTGCTTTCTTGTCAATATCAATGAATATCACTTTCTTTGCTCCCAATAATAAAGCGCCAATCCCTAAAATGCCGTTTCCGCAGCCAGCATCAATAATTGTTTTGCCTTGAATGTCAGCATTCATATAAGCGCTCCACAATAAATCAGCAGCATTCTTTGAGGGAGTAATGTATTGCTCAAGCGAAGGCTTTTTGTCAGAATAATCCTTTAATTTAGACAATATTATTTCCAATTCTTTTTTGTTCATTTAATTGAACCTTTTGACTATTCTTTCAATCTGGAAATCATAGTTGCTGAAAGTGTCCAAGCTTATTTTAAACCCTTCTTCCTGCACATGAATAGTTTTAGGAAAATTGGATAAATACCATTCAATTGTGAAATTTTCGTTTTCTTCAATCATTGATTTAATTGTTTTTATTGATGAATTCACAGTTATGTAAAAATCATGCATTAAATTCCCGCTTAATTCGCTTATTGCTTTAATGAAATCATTTTGCGAATCGCACTGCATTAATATGATTTCATCGCTTTTTATTTTTAATTTCTCCATTTTGTCATAGTTAATTCTTGCTTTTTTTTTTGCAAACGCAAGAATTGTAAACCTGTTTGACATTAAATCAAGAACTTCCCACAAGAATTTGCTGTATTCTTTTTCAGAATCAGCCTCTATTATTACGTCATTCCCGCTTACTTTTATCATTATCCATCAACTCCTTGGCAATTTTGCTTATAAGCCCTGCATCAGCTTTCCCCCTTAATTCATCCAATGCTTTTTTCATTATTATGCCAAAAGCATTAAATTCCTCAAGGCCTTTGCTATTATTTATAATATCTCTTATTTTTAACTTTAACTCTTTTTGGCTTAATTGCCTGTATTTCTTTATTAAATCATTAATGTTCTCTTTTTTTATAACCCCTTCAATTATTAAAGGGATTGATTCCTTGCATAATTCATTCTCTTCAAGCAATTTAAATAACAGCACTAAATAATCATCGCTTAATTTCTCAGCAGGATTCATCATTAAAATTGAGGCAACAGTGGAATTATTCGCATTAGTCTTTTCAAGTATTAATTCATAAATCCTTAGCTTATTGCTTTTAATCAATTGCGAGCATAATTCATCATTTAATCCAGTGCTTTTGAGCCACGCATATTTTTCTTCAGGAGTCTTGCTCAAATTGCTTATAATATTGCTAATCATTTCCCCCAAAATCCTTATTGCAGGAACATCAGTTTCAGGATACATTCTTTTGCTTGAAGGCAAAGGCCTCATATAAGAATTCGTGCCATCAGAGTGATTAGGAGCCCTGACTTCCTCAATAATCCCTTTTTTTGATTTATTGAGAACTTCATTTAATAATTTCTGGGCAGAAACTATTTTTTCATCATTGCAGGCTATTAATATGAAATTATCTTTTTCCAAGCATCCCAGCAATTTTTCAGCTTTTCTTGTTTCTTCAATGCTAATGCCGTAATTTGGCAATTCATCTTTGTGAAGGATTCCATTAATGCTTAATTCAGCTTTCAAGTGCTCAGCTATTTCTTTTCCAAAGCTTTTTTCTTTCTGAATCTTATATCCAAGAATTCCTTTTGCATTGATTAATTTAAATCCGTAAATTTTCTGGTTTTTCAAAAAATCGCATTTAGTGCCTAAAAAAGCAATGCTTACATCTTTCCAATTCCCAAGAGACACTTTTTTTTTATTCAATTCATCCTTTATTTTCAGCAGATTTTCCTGGCGCATAACCTCGCATTCAACGAATTTAGGCATCATTGCCAAATCCTGAACCCCCTTAATTTCCACTCTTGCGCCGTTAGGAACAGAAACATTGACATCCTGCCTTATGCTTCCAATTCCTTTGGCTATTTTTCCGGTGAATTTGCAAAGCATGCCTATTTTTTCAGCAACTTCTCTTGCATGAAAAGCGCTTTTAATGTCAGGCTCAGTTGCTATTTCAATCAAAGGTATTCCCAATCTTTCCAAAGAAAAAGTGTTGTCATCAATTCGCTTCGCGCTATCCTCTTCAATGCACAAGGTTGCAATTTTGACTCTTCCTTGCGAAGTGTCTATCCAGCCATTAGTTGCCAATAATCCGGTTCTTTGAAATCCTGAAACAGCGCTTCCGTCAATAATCACTTTTCTCATAATCTGCAATTCATCAACAGGCTTCATGTTAAGCAATATCGCGATTTCTATCCCTGTTTTCAAAGAGTATTCATCAATCTCTCTTGGAGGCTCTTCATCAATATCAACCAAGCAAGTATTTTCATTATAGCAATTATATTTTATTATCCTGTTTTTCTCAGCCTCTTTTTTTGCAGCATAATCAGTTTTGCCTGATTCTCCTTTAACTGCATGAAGCTTTCTTTTTATCACGTAATCAGGCTCGCTTTTAACATCTTCAATGCTTGGGCATCTGCAAAAAAGCTTGGAGCCGTTAACCTGCACATGAAGCTCTAATCCGCATTTCATTTTATAACCCTCTTTTTAATCTCTCCCCTTAAATCCTTAGCCATTAATTCTTCAACATTTTTAGGATAATTCGCAATCAGCCAAGCCAATTTAGCAAAAGCAGTCTCAGAAGTCATTGTTTCAGCGCTTATAACACCCATATTAATCAAATCCCTTCCAGGGCTGTAAACATTCATATTAACCCTTCCATTAATTGTTTGGGAGCACATTGCAACCGTGCACCCGCCAAGAATTAATGCCTCAATTTCCAGGCGAATTTTTGCATGCTCAGCTGTTGTTGAATCCATTCTTGTTATTGGGCAATGCCCTAACCCAGTTCCTTCAATTATCAATCCCTTGTATTTTTTTTCCCTATAAAAAGCGAACTGCTCAGCAAACATGTTTGTATGAATCTTTAATATTGCAACTTTTGGCTCCATTTTAGGCAAGACTTCAAATTTTCCTTTTGCTTCTTTTTTCTTTTCATATTCTTTGAAAAAAGTTATATCATCATCCATGTATTCAACAATTGCAATTAAATCATCATTTATTTGCTTAAACGCATCGCGCCTGCTTGAATGCAATTTTTTAACATTAACTCCTTGAAATATTGCGCAAGCATCATCATTCATTGAATCATGCATGCAAACGCACACGCCCCTGAATTCGCTGTTCCTTATGAATTTAGCAGCGCACACTAAATTCATTTCAGCATCACTGCTTGGCCTGTCGCTGCTTCTCTGAGCTCCCGCCAATATTACTGGAACAGGAACATTTTCAAGAATAAATGATAAAGCAGCGCTTGAATACGCCAAAGTATCTGTGCCATGGGTTATTATTATTCCCCTGCTTCCATTATTAATTTCTTTTTTTATGAACTCAGCCATTTTCCTGTAATGCTCAAAGCGCATGTCATCGCTGAACATGTTGCCCATGAAAACGCTGTTAATGGGCCCGTATTTTTGCAGTTTTGGAAACATTCCAATCAATTCCTCAGGGCTGAACCTTGAAACCACGCCCCCAGTCCTGTAATCAACCTTGCTTGCAATTGTTCCCCCAGTATGAAGCACGCTGATAAACCCTTTTTTTAATTTCAGTTTTTTAGCAGGCTTTTCTTTTATTTTTCCCGCTTTTTTCACAACAATTATCTCATCAACATTCCTAAGATTAACGCCAATATTGTAACCGCTTTCAAGCTTTAAAATCAATGTTTCCTGCTTTAAATAATCAGGGCGATTAAGAAGGGTTCCATTAAAAATTTGCCCGCCTTTTTTTATTCTTACAAAATCATTAACGCTTGCATTATTCTTTTTTAAAAAAGCAATGATTTTTTTGGAATACATGATTAATAGTTAATGCGGAGCATTTTAATATTTTTTCTATTCATGGATGAATATCCACTGATTTTCTTCTTTTTTGCAATAACCGAATTTCTCAAAATAAGCAATTGTTCCAACTGAAAGCTCATCAACATTTTTTTCAACCAATAATTCATGGGTTACCAAAGAATCAGGAATTACTTCCCCTTTTTCATTAAACAAAGGCTTTCCCTCTAAAACCTTTATTTTCGCATTATTTTCGCTGACCCAATCCACTATTTTAATGCCTTTGCTTAATTCTCCACCAGCATATTCACTTAAAATGCCATTAGAATCAAAGGATTTGATTTTCGCATTAAAGCTGTTTTTAAGCCGAATCATTTTGTCCTGCTTTGAAATTCCATTAATAACAAAATCTTTGCTTATTTTTCCAGGGCAATTTTCAACGCGCAATTTCATGGAATCAATTAATTTAACAGCCAAATAATGATTCGCTTTCTTTTCCAAAATTTTTCTATTAATGGCATTAATCTTGTCCAAAGGAATAGTTCTCTTGGATTTAGTGATGCCCAATTCAATCAATAATTCCCTTAAAGTCTCAGTTTGTATTCCTTTTCTGAGAATCGCTTTCACAGTGCTTAATCTAATGTCATCATAGCCATTGGCAATCCCTTTTTCAACAGCTTCGCGTATAACTCTCCCCTGAGTCACGCCGCCTTCAATCTGATATCTTGAATATAAAACATTCACAGGATTATTTTTTATTCCGCACAATCTCCTAACATAATCCTGAAGCTCAATCCTTTGCGTCCAATTCGAATCCCTTAAAACATGGGTGACTTCTTTATCCTCAATTGAAGCAGTGAAATCATATGTGGGCCAAGCATTATACTTGCTTCCCTGCCTGTAATGCTTTGCCTTTATTATCCTGAAAATTACGGGGTCCCACATTGCAGTGTTTTTGCTTTTCATATCCCCTTTAAGCCTTATTACGCATTCGCCTTCCCTGTAAGTTCCATACTTCATCTTATTCCAATGCCTCAAGCTCCAGTTAACATCATTATCCGCGCAAGCGCATCTTTTTTTATCAAATCCTGAATCATCATCGCTTTTTTTGGGGCAAACGCAGGCATAAGCATTATTTTTTTTAATTAATTTTTCAGCCAATTCATAATACTTGGGCATATTGTCCGACAAAAAATATTCCTCGCCCCATTTTATCTCCAAAGCTTTTAAATCATCCCTTATTCCATTAACATATTTTAGCTCGCACTTTTCAGGATTAGTGTCCTCAAACCTCAAAATCAATTTGCCATTATACTTTCTTGCATAATAATCATTCAGCAAAAAAGACAAAGCATGCCCTATATGCAATTCTTTTTCAGGGCCAGGAGGCAATCTGAAACTGCACTTGCCTTTCTTGATTCCAGGAATTTCAGGCAATTCTCTTATCTCTTCCTTTTTATCTAAAGCGCTTTTGTCCAATTTAAGCAATTCTTTTTTCTGCTCCTCAAAACTCATTTTATTGACTTCATTAACAGCATTATTTATTTCAATCATTAATTTTTTCATGTCTTTTTTCAAAGAAGGCTTTTCTCCCAAAGCTTTTGGAACAATTGCTCCAGCAACAGCTTTGCCTTTATGCATTACAGCATTTTTTAAAGCAAACAATTTAATATTCATGTCTATGAATAAATAAAATCAGGGGAGCATATAAAAAAGTTATGAAAATTAAACCCCAATGTCCTCATTCCATAATTCCGGGCTTTTTTTTATGAATTCCTTCATCAAAGATTTGCATTCTTCATTATTAAGATTAATCACTTTTGCAAACTTCTTTAAATATTCTTCAGGCCCTTTGAAAGTTTCATTTTCTCCAATAACAACAAGGGGTATTTTATACAGAATTATTGCTCCTGAACACATGCTGCAGGGAGAAAGCGTTGAATACATCACGCACTTTTCATAATCCCTTGCTTTCAGCCTGCCGGCATTTTCCAAGCAATCCATTTCAGCATGAAGAATGGCAGACTTTTTCTGCACCCGCTTATTATGCCCTTTCCCAATAATTTTACCATCCCTGACAAGCACTGCGCCAATAGGAATTCCCCCTTTCTTCAAACCCTTTTTTGCTTCTTTAACAGCTTCTTTCATAAAAAAATCATGATTCATAGCAATATTAATTATTGGCAATTAAAATATTTTTGCCGATATATATTAATATCAGACACAAAACTATTTAAATAATCAGATACACTAATAAATTTAATAAAAGTTAACCAACATTTTGGCGAATGCAGTTTAACTTACAGATCGAAACTCACTTTTGGCGAAGTGAATCACGTATTGAACATTCTAAGTAGTGGTAAGTATCCGCAGATTTAAATAGTTTTCGGTAGATGCCACTGTCAAAAAAAATTAATGGGGAGTGTGGTTAAAAAAATGGACTTTTTAATGGAGAATGCCTTGAGAAATCAGGAGCAGTTTAAATTTTCATCCAGCAATAATGCTGGACAAGCAAATATTAAAGTAATAGGGTGCGGCGGAGCAGGAAACAATACTGTTGCGTGGCTTTACAATAAAGGCGTTGAAGGCGCTGAAACAATAGTGCTAAACACAGATTTGCAGCACTTAAATATAAGCAATGCTGACCAAAAAATTTTGGTTGGAAAAGAATTAACAAGGGGTTTGGGCGCAGGAGGCCATCCGCAGATAGGAGCGCAAGCAGTTGAAGAAAGCCAGTATGAAGTAAAGCAAATGCTTAAAGGAACTGACTTATTGTTTATATGCGCTGGAATGGGCGGAGGAACAGGAACAGGCTCTGCTCCAGTTGTTGCAAAGCTTGCAAAAGAAATTGGAAGCATAGTTATAGGAGTAGTCACAATGCCTTTTGATGTTGAAAGGGCAAGAGTTGACAAAGCAGAATACGGGCTTCAATTATTAAGGGAATACTGCGACAGCGTAATCGTAATAGACAATAATAGGCTGATTAAAATTGCAGGAAATCTTCCAATAAGCCAGTCATTCGCAGTTGCAAATGAGCTTATATCAACAATGATTAAAGGAATTGTTGAAACAATAGCGCTTCCAAGCTTAATAAACCTTGATTTTGCTGATGTAAAAGCAATAATGAAAATGGGCGGATTATGCATCATGGGAATAGGCGAATCAAACAGCGATAAAAAAGCAGAAGAAGCTGTAAGAAAAGCCCTTAATAATCCATTGCTTGAGGTTGATTACTCAGGAGCTGAAGGCGCGCTGATTCACATAACTGGCGGAGCAGACATGACTCTTGAAGAGGCAAATAAAGCAGCTGAAATCATAACATCATCATTGAATGCTGATGCAAATGTCATATGGGGCGCAAGAATAGAAGAAGGAATGGCTGGAAAAATGAGAATAATGAGCATTATTACAGGAGTCAAAAGCCCGTACATAATGGGCCCCCAAAGAACATCCCAAATGCAAAGCAATCCAGCAGGAGCCAAAAGCGAATCATTGGGAATAAAAATGATTTAAGCAAAAATCATTTCATGCTTTTTGTGTAAAAAAGATAAAAGGTTTGAAAAAAAAAATTAAAATTGCTTAATCACTCCCCCTCAAAGTTTGATTAATCCTTTTTTAGCCTTTTATCTTTTTTCACATTTTTTTTTTATAAAAAGATTTATTAATGCTCTCCTCATTAAAATATTTTAATGCAGGAAAAAATTTTCAAAAGCAAAAGCGACAAAATAATCTTTGGAGTGTGCGGGGGAATAGCGCAATATTTCAAAATAGATTCATCAATTGCAAGAATACTTGCGGCATTATTACTTATAATGGCTCCAGGATTTATAATACCTTTATATGTCATATTAGCAATAATTTTGCCAATTAATCCGTCTGAAAAAGTTTTTCCCTTAAAAAAAAGCAACAATTCTCAATTTCTTGGCGCAGGATTAATAATTGCAGGAGCATTCATTCTTCTTGATTATTATGGAATAATTTCATGGAAAAACACGTGGCCTGCGTTATTAATAATAATAGGTGCATTAATGATATGGGGTCAAAGAAAAAAATAATAAAAAGCAAGAAGGACTTAAAGAAAAAAAGCTTTGTCCCCGGAATAATATTAATTCTCATAGGATTATTGCTTTTGCTCGACGCATTGAGCATTATTAATCTAAGCATTGATTACTTTATGCTTGCAGCAGGATTAATACTTCTTGCTTCATATGCTTCCTCAAAAAATTCTGGAATGCTATTTTTAGGAATCATGCTAACACTTTTCTCTGCAATACTGTTATTTAATCTTGGAAGCTTGCCTTACTTTTGGACATTAATCATATCTATTTCATTCTTTGCATTAAGCGCTGAAAAGAAAAAAGAAAATTCATTGGCATTGATTTTAGGAGCAATATTTTTGGCAATAAGCGCTTTATCATTCATAAATCATTACACAAGCATAAGCCCTTTTCCAATAATATTAATCATTTTTGGAGCATATTTGATTATAAAAAATCATGGTGCAAAAAAATGACTAAAACAGGATACTATTTAATATTAATCGGCGCAGTTCTGCTGGGATTTAATTACGGAGTAATCAGCTTATCCCTACTTTCAAAGCCTTTGGCTCTTCCTTTAATGCTAATACTTTTAGGGCTTTTCAGCATAATAAAAACAGCTTTTAACCTTGGAGACTTAGGGGAGTTTGCATCAACAATATTAGGAATATTATTGTTTATTTCAATAATAATGAATATTTTTAATTTCTCATCTTTCATGATTCCCTCCAGCGCCCAGCCAATAATTGAACTATCAGATTCAGGAATGCTTTCAGAATTCGCATCACTTAATTTTTCAATAATCCTTGAAAAAGCGGTTGTTAATTACGAACTGGATAATGAAACATTTATTCAATCAGCAGATTATTCAGAGAATTATTCAATTTCCACCAAGTTTTCAAATTCTTACTATGATTTAACAGAATTTTACGGCAACGCCCTTGATTTTGAAAACGCTTTCGGAGAATCAACAATAATTAATGCTGCTTTCTTTGATTCTGCAGAAATAACAAATGCTTTTGGAAAAACTTTTGCAACAACTGGAAGAGTTTTTGGAGACAAAGAAATGAGGGTAATCAATTCTTTTGGAGAAATAATAATTTTCATAGACAAGGAAGCGGATTACATGATAGAATCAAGCAATTCTTTTGGAACAATAGAGAATAATGTCGGGCTTTTAAGCAAAGATTACTCCTCAGCAGAGAACAGGATAAAAATAATAATAATAAACTCTTTTGGAACAGCAAAAATATTCAGGCAGTAAAAATCATAATTTCTTGTTTCCCCATGAATTAAAATAAACTATTTTATCAAGCTCAAGCCTCACAGGAGCTGAAGGAATGCTTTTTGCATAACCCAAAGAAAAGACTCCCCTTAAAGAAACATTAGGGTCATTCACCTTTAAAATCCTTAAGATTTTTTCATTATCATAAGCGCCAATCCAGCTTGTTGACAATCCCAGGCTTTCAGCTTCAAGCATCATGCTCTGCATTGCAACGCTGCAATTTTGTATAGAGTATTCCATTTCTCCCCTTTGGCCGAAAAGCATCCTTAATTTGCTGTCATCGCTTAAAACAACTATGATTATGGGGGCATTCATTATCCAATACTGCCCCAGGCAAGCTTCAGCTATTTTTGATTTAATTTTCTCGTCAGAAACAACCAGGAATCTCCAATTCTGCACATTCCCGCTGCTCGGGCTCCATCGTCCAGCTTCCAATATGCGAAAAAGCTTGTCATTTTCAATTTTTTTATCAGAATAATCCCTCACGCTTCTTCTTTTGCGTATTAATTCAAGCACATCCATAAGGTTTTAATTAGTTGCCGCGTTTTAAAATATTTATGCTATTCAATGAATTAGTCCGCGTTTTTGATGAATTATCAAAAACGTCAAAGAGGATTGAAATGGCGAATATTTTAAGCGCTTTTTTTAAAAAACTTCCTTGCGATGAATTAGGATTCATAGTGTTATTGTGCATGGGAAAAATATTCCCGCACAATTCAGAAAAAGAAATGGGCATTGCAAACAATTTAATGGCTGAAGCAATAGCCCTTGCAAGCGGTTCAACAAAAGAAACCGTGAAAAAGCAATGGAACATTTATGGAGACATAGGGGAAACAGCAAAGAAATTCATGAAAAGCAAAAAGCAGTCTTCCCTTGTAAATGAAGAGCTGTCAATAAATGAATTAAAAAATGTTTTGCAAAAAATTCCCGGCACTTCAGGAAAAGGAAGCTCAGCAATAAAATTAAAGCTTGTAAGCAAATTGCTTTCCATGACAACGCCGCTAGGAGCAATGTATTTAACAAGAATACTTATTGGAAGCATGAGAACAGGGGTTGGGCAGGGAGTTGTAAGGGATGCATTGGCAAAATCCTTTAATGCAGAGCCAAGCAATATTGAAACAGCGTATAATTTGTGCGCGGATTACTCAAAGGTTGCAAAAAATTTGTGCGAGAATCCTGAATTAATCAAGAATCCAAAAATAAGCATTTTTAATCCAATAAACATGATGCTTTTTTTAAAAGCAGACAGCATTGGCAAAGCTTTTGAAAGGGTTGGAAAGCCTGCAAGAATTGAAATAAAATATGATGGATTAAGGGCGCAGGTTCATAAAGACGGAGAAAAAATCATGATTTTCACAAGAAACCTTGACAGCATTACTGCGCAATTCCCTGACGCGGTAAGCGCAATAAAAAAATCAGTTAATGCAACAAAAATAATTTTTGAATGCGAAATCGTAGGATTCAGCCCAGGCATGAATAAGCCGCTGCCTTTCCAGTATTTAAGCAAAAGGATAAAAAGAAAATATGACATAGAAAAATCAGCCAAAGAAATTCCAGTAAAGCTTTTCTGCTTTGATTTATTGCTTCTTGAATCAAAAGAATATTTGAACGAAAAATTCATTGACAGGCATGAAGCATTGAAAAAATCAATAAATGAAAACGAAGCAGTAATGCTTGCAAAAGGCATAACAACAAGCAATGAATCAGACGCGGAAAAATTATTCAATGAAGGGATAAAAGAGCAGGAAGGAGTCATGTTCAAAAGCCTTATTGCGAATTACAAAGCAGGCTCAAGAGTGGGCTATGGAGTTAAGCTGAAAACCCATATGAAAGAATTGGATTTAGTCATTACTGAAGCTTTTTTCGGAAAAGGAAGAAGAAAAGACTGGTTTGGAAGCTACACTTTATCATGCATTAATCTTGATAATGAAGAATTTTTGACAATAGGCAAATTAGGAACAGGATTCAGCGATGAGCAATTAAAAGAAATGAATGAATTAGTGAAAAAAGCAATCATCAAAGAAGAAAGCGATAAAGTTATTCTAAAACCAAAGATAGTTGTTGAAGTTGAGTATGAAGAGATTCAAAAAAGCCCGACATACAAAAGCGGATACGCCCTTAGATTTCCAAGGCTTTTAAGGATAAGGCATGACAAAACGCCAAAAGAAGCAAGCGACTTGGAAATGATAAAAGAATTAAAAGGATGAAACAATCCTCGAAAACTATTTAATTTTATAATACATATTTTTTTTGCAATGAATCCATATCAAATTGCAACGCTTTTTTTTAAGAAAAACAGCAAAAAAGCAGAAAAAATGATTCTTAACGCAATTAAAACACCCCTAACAATTGATGAAATAATCGAATCTTTTGAACTTGAATTGCATGAACTTGGAAATCAAAAATATTTTTGCGGATATGCCCGCTTAAACGCAAATAAAAAAATAGTTTATATTCCTCAAAAAATTATAAAATCAAATATTTTAGTTTATTTATTGCATTTAAAAACAAAGAAAAAAATAGTTTATATTCCAGAAGAAACAATAATGGGATACTTAATTACAAAAGATTCAAAAGGAAATACTATTGAAAGAGAAGCTCCAGCTTGCGTTATTTTTGATTCTACAAAGTATTGCAAAGTAAAATAATAAAAAGATTTTTAAAGAGATTTTTGCCATTATAAAGTAGTGATTTTTTGCAATGGATGAAGATTTTGTTGAAGACATAAAAAGCAAGTTTGAACTTAACCAGTATGAGGTTAAAATATGGCTTTCTTTGCTTGCTAAAGGAGTTAGCAGCGCAGGAGAAATCAGCGCTGAATCAAATGTTCCAAGAAGCAGGGCGTATGATGTAATGGAATCCCTTGAAAAAAAAGGATTTATACTTCTTAAAATGTCAAAGCCAATAAAATATTTGGCAGTAAAGCCTGAAGACATAATTGAAAATCTTAAAAAAAAGGCAGAAGAAAATTCAAAAAACCAAATGATAAAGCTTGAAGAATTCAAAAAATCAGAATCCTTCAATGAATTAAGCCAATTGTACAAAAAAGGCATAAAAATGGTTGAGCCCGCAGATTTAAGCGGAGTGGTAAAAGGAAAAAACAATATTTACAATCACATGAATAATATGATAAAGGATTCAGGCACTTCAATAGTTTTCAGCGCAAGCCTTAATGACATGAATAACTTAAGCCAATTCAAAACTGAATTAATAAAAGCCCAAAAAAGAGGGGTTGAAGTTAAAATGCTTGCGCCCAAAACTGATTTAAAATTCCTTAATGCGGATATTGAAGGAATTAAAAATTTTGAAAGCGATTTTTCAAGATTCTTGATAATTGACAGCTCAAACATTTTATTCTTTTTAACAAATGATTCAGAGATTCATCCAAAACATGATGTTGGATTATGGGTTAAAAGCGCTCCATTCGCAAAAAACATGAATGCAATGTTTAATCATATGTGGGAAAAGCTAAATTAGAATTAAAATCAAAAAAGCTCAAAAAATCCAATCCGGATTTAACATTAATCTCATAAACAATTACATCAGTAATGTTGATTGATTCAATATAATCAATAACCTCATTTCTTGAGCCAAGAGCATCAACCAACCCAATATCAAATCCCTGCTTTCCTGAAATAATCCTGCCATCGCTGACAAGGATTATTGATTCATTGCTTAAATTCCTGTTATTGGAAATAAAATTTATGAAATATTCAAAAGAGTCATTGACTAATCCGGAAAGAATCAAGTATTCCTCATTGCTTAAATCTTTGTAAGGAGAGCCCATCTCTTTTAATGAGCCGCTTGAAACTTCGTTGAACTTTGCGCCGTATTTTTCAAGGGTTCCATTAAAGCTTAAAAAGCTGATTTTAGAGCCAATATTTCCAATAAGAGATAATTCATCGCTTACAATGTAATTGCTTGCACTTGAAATAAGGTAAGCTCCGCTAGTGCCCAAATCCCTTATCCAGGCAACAACAGGCTTATCCATTCCCAAAATGTATTCAGCAACTTCTTTGCAAGCAACAACTGAGCCTCCCGGGCTGTTAATAGACAATATAACTGCTTCAACATTTGGATTATTCTCAGCAATCTTCAAAGACTCAATTATTGAATCACTGCTCATTCCCCCTCCCAAAAAAGAGCTGCTTATTCCAATTTCTGAATGAATCATTATAAGCGCAACATTTCCTTCATTAATCCCGTAAATGCCTGAAAGAACATAAGAGCTTAAAAGAATAAGCAAAAAAACCAATCCAAACAAATAAAAAACCTTAATCAATTCATTCATAACTCATTAATCGCCCTGAACTTTTTTATAATTTTCCTATTCCTCACAACCAAAGTGTTTGAAATGAAATCGCTAACCCTTCTTTTCTGGGCATCAAAAAGCATTAAAAAGCAGTCAAAAGCCAAGAAATTAAAAAAAATCGTTTTTGAAAGATTCCTGACAATGAACTGGCTTAAGCCCCTTTTTTTCCCTTTGCTTGCAACTGACAATCCAAGCATTTTTTTGCCCAAACTGCCGTTCAATAAATACTCAAAACATGCAAAATAGAAAAAAAAAATTAACAGGCATGAGGAGTAACCAATCATTAAAAGGCTGAAAATCTGCGGATTCTCCATTGATTCTTCTAAAGTCAAATTTTCAATCTTCAATCCAGCAAACTCGTAATAAACTGAGCTGAAAGGCATGAGTATCATGAAGAAAAAAAACAATACATCAATCAAGTAAGCCAAAGCCCTTGAATTAATGTCAGCAATCACTTTAATGTTCTCTGCAGGCAAAGCTAATAAATCAGGCATAATTAATTAATGACTTAATGAGCACTAATAAAGTTTCCGAAAAAGCAATCAAAGAAATAATAAATCTTTCAAAAGACGCGAAAACAAAAGAAGAAGCGTTAAAGATTAAAAGAAAAATAATGAAAAAGCACAAAATTTCAATAATAATGAAGGATTCAGATTTATACCTTAAAAGCAAGCTAAGCATTTTTAAAAGAAAGCCCAGCAGGAAATTAAGCGGAGTGAGCGTGATAGCAGTAATGACAAGCCCTGCTAAGTGCCCGCATGGAAAATGCGTTTTCTGCCCAGGAGGGGTTGAGCACAGCACTCCGCAAAGCTATACAGGGCTTGAGCCTGCAGCATTAAGGGCAATAAGCAATAATTACAATCCTTATTTGCAGGTAAAAAACAGGATTTCCCAGTATTTGGCAATAGGCCAAATTCCAAGCAAAGTTGAATTAATAGTCATGGGAGGAACATTCACGAACAGGCTTTGGAAATACCAAAAAAACTTCATAAAAGAATGCTTCAGAGCTCTTAATGATTCAAAAGACGGCTCATTAAAGCAAATGCAAAAAATCAATGAAACCGCGAAATACAGATGCATTGGAATAACTATTGAAACCCGGCCTGACCAGATAAGCAATAAATCCATTGAAAAAATGCTTGAGCTTGGAGCAACAAGAGTTGAGCTCGGAGTTCAAAGCATTCATGATAATGTTTTAAAGGCAAGCAAAAGGGGGCACAATTCTAAGGATATAATAAGAGCAACCCGGCTTTTGAAAAATGCGGGATTTAAAATCAATTATCATTTAATGACAAACATGCCTTTAAGCACTCCAAAAAAAGACTATGAATCATTCAAAAAAATATTCAGCAATGAAGATTTCAAGCCTGACATGATAAAGATTTATCCCACGCTTTTAATAAAGGAAACCAAGCTTTATGAAATGTTTGAAAAAAAGCAATGGAAGCCGTATTCAAAAGAAAAAACAATTGAATTAATAGCAAGAATGAAAAGAATAATCCCTGAATATGTCAGGGTTATGAGGATTCAAAGGGATATTCCAAGCCAAAAAATAGAGCAGGATTTAAAGAACAGCAATTTAAGGCAAATAGTGAAAGAATTCATGAAAGAAAAATCTTGGAGCTGCAAATGCATTAGGTGCAGGGAAGCAGGAAGAAACAAAGGCAACATTAATAATCTCAGATATAAAACCCTTAAATATGTTGCAAGCGGCTCTGAAGAATATTTCATCCAGGCAATTGACAGCAATAATTTCTTATTCGGGTTCATAAGGGCAAGAATTGAAGGCAAAAAATTATTCATAAGGGAATTGCACGTTTACGGCGAGCAGGCAATCATAGGCAATGAGGGCAGCGTTCAGCACAAAGGCATAGGAAAAGAGCTTTTAAGGCGCGCTGAAGAAATTGCAAAAAAAAATTCAGTAAAAGAAGTGCTTGTAATCAGCGGAGTGGGAGTGAGAAAATATTATGAAAAGCAAGGATATTTTCTTAAAAATTTTTACATGGCTAAAAGAATCAGCGCATAAACCATCAAAAAAGTTATAAAATAATGGTTTATGGTATATGTTATGATTAAGTCCATAATGTCCACTAAATTAGCAACTTTAACGCCTGATGACACGATTAACACTGCGCTTAATTTAATGGATGCGCATAATTACAAAGAATTGCCGGTTATTGATGGAAAGAATAAATTGCTCGGAGTAGTGACGTACTCAAACATACTTGAGGTTGTAAAATTCAACGGCAACGCAAAAGTAATTAATTTCATTGAAGGAGTGCCAATAATCCATGAAACAGACTCAAAACAATATGTTCTCAGCCTAATGATTGATTCAGGGCTGATGGGATTGCCAATAGTTGACAAAAATGAAGTATTGGTTGGTTTTGTAAGCGATTATGATTTGCTTAACCATTATAAAGAAGGGCTTAAACAATACGCATTAACTGAAGCCAACCTTAAAAAAGTTCCTTCAGTTAAAGAGAACGCAACATTAAGCGAAGCCAAGAATTTGCTGACTTTCAATAAAAGGGACAGGCTTCCAGTGATAAATAAAAAAGGCGAATTTGTGGGAACAATACTTTTCATAGACATATTGAGAAGGATACATAAAAGCGATTCAAGCAAATCAAAGAAAAATATTATTAGCGAGAAAAGCAATGTGCTAAACACTCCAATAATTGACATGATTAGGCGGGGAGTGAAAATAACTTATGACTCCAACCTTTATGACACAGCTGAAACAATGCTAAAAAACCAATTGCTTGGATTAATAATTGTCAATTCCAGCAATGAACCAGTTGGGGCAGTTGACAGGTGCAGCATCCTGAAATTATTAAGGGAAATCAACACTGACAGCGAAATAAAAATTGAAATCGTGGGGCAAGTCCATGACAAAGCAATATCTGAAATTAAAAGATTGATAAAAACCCAGTTAAAGCTTTTGCCTTCTTTTGAATCTTCAATAAAAGGTATAAAAGTTTTTGTCAAAAGAGTTCATGACGACAAGAATTTGGGAAAAGTTGATGTGAGGCTTACAATAGTGCGGGAAGGAAAAAATGATTTGCTCATCCAAAAAACGGATTATGACATAATATTGACATTAATGGAATGCATTGACAAAGCCAACACTTTACTGAAAAACAAAGTAAGAAAATAAAAAGTTTTTAAATCAAACTCTTTTCTTTAATATTTATTAATTTCAGCCCTGTAGTCTAGCGGTCAAGGACAGCTGGCTTTGAACCAGCCAACCCAGGTTCGAATCCTGGCAGGGCTAAATATTTTATACCCCCTCCACTCTTAATCAGCTTTTTTGGTTTATTTAACTCAGCATTTCAAAAAAAACAGCAATAAACAAATTTTTTTAAAATATTAAATGTTTTAAATTATTATGAATTTAAGGCAGTGCTTTGCATTATTTTTTTTGATTCTTGTTTTAGGATGCTCTTCTCCCAGCAATCAATCAACTCAAAATCCTGAAGATATGCCTTCTGAGCATTGGGAGCTCATGATTTTAGAGCTTGAAGAAATAGTTTCTCCAAACCCGATTCCTGAGCAAATACCAGAATATCCGGACTCAAAATTAGCCCATTACCAAGAGGCGGATATTTATTACAATGATGAAATTGTGGGGGAAAGCTTTTACAATACATATGTAACCCTTGATAGTGTTGAAGAAGTCTACTTATTTTATGAGGCATATTTTGAAGCTGAAGGCTTGTCAATGGACGCTTATGAATATGAAAATGAATTATACGGGGGAACGGATTACAGGCTTGATATCAGGAACTATGCAATTAATTATGCAGGAGAATGGGCTCCGGATTACATGAATGACCCTATTGCTTTTATAGAGATAGAATTAAAATATGATGAGTATGGCACAAAAATCTATGCAACCCACATAATAATTGACCATTGGA
>JAQTTT010000028.1 GCA_028710615.1 Candidatus Nanoarchaeia archaeon | reverse complement strand
GGGCACACAGTTTTAAGGAATATATTAAAACATTTTTCAAAAGGCTATTTTGATAATCTTGTTAAGGCTTTAAATGATGAAAAAAAATTTCCAAAGATAGAAGAAGTAAAGAAAAAAATAAAAGATGAATTATTGCCCGAAACTACTAAGGATATTAATGATGAAACTTATGCAATAATGATGCTGGGAATCATTATTGATGAAAATTTTAAAAAAAATTTTGAGGATTATAATTATTTTATGAGTGGGGGATTTAAAGGTTGGTTAAAAAATCAGTTTATATATTTTATTTTAAGCATTTTCTTTGAAATAAATGAAGAAGAATCCTTTGATACCTCTGTATTAAAAGAATTTAAAAGTGTAAAAGAGCATTTTAAAAAAATAAAAGATGAAAGAATTAAAAAAAATTTAATAATCATTTCTCTTGAACATAAAAATCATTGGGTTTTGGTAAAAAAATTTGGTAAAAAAGATGACAAATACCTTTTTTATGAAAAATATGACCCGAATAATAAGAATTCAATTGAACAATATGAAATGGATGAGTCAGATTTTTATTTCTTTTTCTTTGATAAACTGAAAATACTCAAATTAGATAAAAATGAAATAAACAAAAAATTTAACGAATTTTTGGGAGAAGAAGAGGAAGGAGCCAATGAAGATGCATCTAAAAAAGAAACAGTTTTAAAGGGCACCGTTTTTGTAAATAGAAAAAAAATAAAATTATTGACTTCTGAAGAATTTGAAAAAAAACTTACAGATACAGATAAATATGGCAAAAAAGAAATAATAAATTATGTTAATATAAGAAACTTTTTTATAAAGGCTAGTAATTTTAAAAGCGTTGATGATTTTGTTGAAAACTTCAAAAATCATTTAAAAATTAAGATTGAAAATAATGAATTAAGAATAACTTTTTTTAAATCTTTAATAGAATTAGATAAAAAACATTGTAATGAAAAATTAAAAGAAATTATAAAAAATGTTCCTTCAGCTGAAACAGCCACCACAAAATTAAATGAAGGAAAGGCAAAAAAATAAAACTTCAAAAAAGGCAAAAAAATAAAAAATCTGAAATAAAATAAATTGGTTTTTTTCTTGTGGCGCTTTCTTGTTTTTAAATTTGCTAATAAGAAAAGATTTAAAATATATTAAATGTCTTATTTATTCATGGCTGATTCAATGGTTGGCGGGGCTTTTGACTTGTTGATTAAAATTGGTTTTCTTAATTTGATTGTTCCTTTCATTCTTTTTTATGCCATAGTTTTTGGTATGCTTGAGAAAACGCAGTTATTCTCAATTGACAAGAAAAAGGAGGAGATGAGAAGCATTCATTCTTTGATTGCTTTTGCTTTATCCATCACTGCCACTGCGGCAAGCTATGCTGTGGGAATAACCCAGAATTTCCTGCCCATATTGGGCATTGCAAGCGTTGTTTTATTGGGTTTTATGATGGTTTTGGGCATGGCTTTTGGCCCTAAGTTTGATGAAAGCATTTCAAGCAAAAAAGAGTATAGGGGCATAATTTTTGCTTTTGCAATAATAGTTTTATTCGCAGCAGTTGTGATAATCGGGTATAATGGGCTGATTGTTGGAACTCCATGCAATGACCCTTCATTGACTCCTGTGAATACTTTGAATCCTGGTCCTGGAGAATGCACTAAGTTCAGCGATTTTTCAAAATTAGATGAAGGAAAAATTTATTTAATGGGCATTGAGGTTATGGGGCTTATGGGCAGAATCAGCCCTGATGTGATTGGTTATGTATTGACTTTCGCGATTATAGGGTTTATTATTTATTACATAACCAAGAAAAGCAATTAATTTTATCATGGCAAGCGTTATTGATTCAATTGACAGGATTATTGAGGGTTTGGTTATTAGCGAGTCTTTTCCCCAATATGGGAGCGTTATATTCTTTTTATTGTTTTTCGTGATTTTCAGCATTAGCTTTGCTTCAACAGCGTTTATCCCTGTTTTTAAGGGAGAGGATAAGATGAATAATGTCAGGGCAGTAATTAGTTTCAGCATTGCTTTTCTTGCAAGCGTTTTTTATTTTGACTGGCTTAAAAGTTCGCTATTGTTTTTCGGGGTTTGGATGGTTACTTCTTTTCTTGCAAGCTTTGCAGTTATAGCTGTTGTTCCCAAAGAGCAGAGGGAGAAAGCGTCTAAGTCAATAATTCCTATTTGCCTGTTTTTATGCTTTATTCTCACTTTAATACTGTTTTTTGGGTATATGGGCAGGCTGTTTTCTTTTCTTGACCCTTTGGTCGGGTTCTTTGCCAATTTTTAGGTTGTATGAAAACTTTTAAAATAATCAGGGGCTTGTATTATTGATTATGAGCGCAACTGTTGCATCCCAAGCCGTTGATATTATTAATAGGATTGGAATCTTTGATGTATTGGTTCCTTTTATTATTGGGGCTGCTGCAATGTTTGGCATCTTGGAAAAGGTTCAGATTTTCGGCAAAGGCAGGCATGATGTCAATGCTTTAATCAGCGTGGGCATTGGAATAGTTTTGGCTTTAACTCCTGCTGCAAGCAATTTCTTGATGAATTTTATTCCTTTAGTTATTGTTTTGGCTTTCTTTTTATTTATTGCTCTGCTTTTAACGCAGTGGGTTGGCTTATCTCCCGAGTTTCTTATTGGAACTGTGAAAAATCCGGCAGTGCTTATTCCAATGGTTATTATTTTATTGATTCTTATAATGATTGGCTTTAGCGGGGGTTTGAATCTTTTGCTTGGCTATGAAGAATATTCTGGCCCTATTGGCGTTTCGTCTGAGAATCTTACTGCGCAGGATTTGGGAAACCCTGCTGTTTTATTGACTCAGCCCCAGGTTGCAGGAGCATTATTGGTGTTGGTTGTTTTTGCGGTTATTTCTTTTATGATAACGCAGAAGAAATGAATTAATTGTTGTATTCTTATTATTACTAAATTATTTCTTTTTTACCATGTCTTTTAGTTCGCTTATGTTGTCTGATAATGCTGGTATTAATTTATTCAATGCTTTGTCCAATGCTTTTATTTCTGTGTCCACTTCAGTCATTGTTTGGTTGAATTCTTCTGCTTTGCTTCCCAGCATGCTGTTCATTGAATCTATTCTTGCATTGAATTCTGACATGCGTGTTTCAAAATCCTTCATTTTAGTGCCCATGACTGCTTTCCATTCAATCATGTTTCTTATGACTTCTTCGCTTTCTCTCCATTTCTCGCTTATGATTTCTTCAAGTATTCTTTGAATTTCGTCAATGTTTATTCCTGTTTGCCTTTGAGCTGAAGGGTTTTGCTGTGATGGCTGAGGTCTTTGCGGCAATGGCGCTGAAGAAACGCCTGGTTTTTGATTTTCCGGAATGGGCGGGTTTTGCATTGAAGGCTTTTCCGCTTCCCCGGGGTTTGAAATGTTTTTCTTAATTTCTGCTTGCTGCACCGCATCCCTTATTTGCTGGTATGTGAATTTTTCAGCCAGTAATGATTCTATTATTTTTTCATTGCTAAAGCCCTGGTTTCGCATATCGATTACTTTTTGTATTGGTATTTGTTCGCTC
Source organism: Candidatus Nanoarchaeia archaeon (assembly GCA_028710615.1). Lineage (GTDB taxonomy): Archaea > Nanobdellota > Nanobdellia > Tiddalikarchaeales > Tiddalikarchaeaceae > JAQTTT01. Next base: position 6,522 of record JAQTTT010000028.1, on the reverse strand, counting down.
ATTTTTTTTTCCTATTCTCGTATTCTTCTTTTGTGATATACCTTGTTGGGTCCATCATTGACACGTATTTTTCAATGATATTTATTTCTTGCTTCTTTGCTGTTAATTCCAGCTCCTTTATTATATGATGTATAGTGTCTTCAATGTTTTTTATATTTTTTCTTAAATCCATTATTTCTCCGGATAATGTGGATATCTCTTTGCTTACCTCTTTTTTGTCATGGATTATTTGGTCATCAAAGACTCTTAGCCTTTCTTTTGAATGGTTTATTCTTTCTTCGCAAAGCCTCACTCTTGTTGTTATTTCGTTTAATCTTTGGATTATTCCCTGCGCTGCCTGAGCTGTTCCTGCTTGCGCTGGAGCGCTTTTGCTTGATTCTTGCTGCTTGGATTGGGGCAGAGCCATAACATTTTATAAACTTGTGAGTATTAATAAAATTTTGTATGAATAACGGTTCTTGCGATAATTTCGAGATAGAATCAGAGGGCGCTGAAAAGATTTTAAGAATTAATTGCGTGGGTTGCCTGAATTATCCCAGCATTGAGGATTCAGCTTTTTGCATGGAGAAAATTATTGAGCATTTGATTAAGATTAGCGGAGTCAGCACAATAATACTTTCAAGCGACATGAATTTTGTTTATCCTCCCGAGCAGACAAGCATGCTTGATGAAATAGCTCAATGCTTTTTGAAGCTTGAGCAAGAGCATGAAATATTAAAATATCCTTTGTCAGAAAATCCTTTGCTTTCAAAGCAAGTGATTGAGTCAATGAGCGTTGTAAAGGAGATAATGCTTAATCATTTTAAAAAAGACCCTATTGGCTCTTATGTTAGGACTGTGAGGGCTTACAGGGAAGAGAAGGCAAAGAATGCTGGTTTAAGGGATGATTTTAAGAAATTAAGCGATTTGCAATTATTAAAGCTTGATATTATTAAAAAAGAATTGTCAAAAACTTCCCTTATTAAGAGCGTTGGCGAAAAAATTGAAGGCTACAGGATTGGCGAAAGGGAAATTTACAGGGAATTTTTTGAGCCTTTGATTAAGCCTAATTTCATGTTTTCAAGATTAATGCTTGAGCCTCCATTAAAAGCGAAAGAGATTGCGAGCTATGATATTGGCAAGGAGGACAGGACTGAGGTTGTGATTTATGATATACCCAATGAGGTTTCAAAAAAATATTTCATTCATCCTCCTGAGTTTGAATTGCATGATGATGAGTATGAATTGTTGAGCGCTGCAAGGGAAATTCTTGCAAAGCATAAGCCGAAAAAAGAGGAATTCACAGACCCTTCAAGGATGAGGCAGATTTTTTTTAAAATCAGCAGGGATTTGATTGAGGAATTGTCTAAATCAATGAATATAAAAGTGAATTTTCAGTCAATTGAAAAGATTGCGCGAATACTTGTAAGATTAACTGTTGGCTTTGGAATGATTGAGATATTATTGGAAGATGAAAAAGTTGAGGATGTTTATGTTAATGCGCCTATTGGCGCAATGCCCCTTATTTTAAAGCATGCGGATTACGGTGAATTAAGGACTAATATAATTCCCAATATGCGCGATGGCTTTGGATGGGCGTCAAGGTTTAGGATGATAAGCGGAAGGCCTTTGGATGATGCTAATCCTGTGCTTGACACTGAGCTTGAAACACCTAATTTCAGGGCAAGGGTTAGCGTTGTGCAGGAGCCTTTAAGCCCTAAAGGTTTAAGTTTTGTTTTCAGAAGGCATAGGGAGAGGCCGTTCACTTTGCCTTTGCTTATGAATTGGAAATCATTGACTCCTCTTGCAGCAGGGCTTTTATGGTTCCTTGTTGATGGGGGAAGAACTATGCTTGTTGCTGGAACAAGGGGAAGCGGAAAAAGCAGCATATTGGGCTCTTTAATGGTTACTATTATGAGAAAATTCAGGATTATCACTGTTGAGGACACTTTGGAGTTGCCGGTTAGTTATTTGAGAAATCTTAATTTTAACATATTGGGCATGAAGGTTGGAAGCGCTTTGGCTTCTTCAAGCAGCGAGTTAAGCGCTACAGCAGGAATAAGGACCACTCTTAGGCTTGGGGATAGCGCCTTAATAGTGGGTGAGGTTAGAAGCACTGAAGCAATAGCTTTATATGAAGCAATGCGTGTTGGAGCCCTTGCAAATGTTGTTGCAGGAACAATTCATGGAGACAGCGCTTACGGAGTTTTTGACAGGGTTGTGCATGATTTGGGAGTGCCTGTAACGAGCTTTAAGGCAACGGACATTATTTTAATCGCGCAAAAAATTAAAACCCCTGACGGCTTGACTGAGATTAGAAGGATTACTAATATTGTTGAAGTCAGAAAGCATTGGGAAAAAGACCCTTTTTTGGAAAAAGGATTTTTAAGCTTAATGAGCTATGACGCGAAAGAGGATAAGCTAAAGCCTGAAAGGGCATTGATTGAGGGGCAAAGCGAGGTTATTAAGGGGATTGCAGGCAATGTCAGGGAATGGGCTGGGAAATGGGAATTGGTGTGGGAAGAAATACTGACCCGCTCCAAAGCCTATGAATTATTAGTCAAGTATTCAACTGACAATAAAAAGCCTGAAATGCTTGAAAGCGATTTCGTGGTAATTGCGAATGATGCTTACCATAAATCATTTGAAACATTGAAGAACGAGCAAGGCTATCCTGAAAGCAAAGATTTATTGTTTTTATTTGAGGAGTGGATTAAATCAGCGGTGAAAAAGATTGGCAAATGATTTATCAAAATTAACAAGGGATGATTTGAAAAAAGAGATAGAGTTAAGGGAGAAAACAAAAAGCTATGAGTATGAAAGCTTTGTGCAAGAAAAAACTGTGAGGAAAGGATGGTATGAAAAAGCGTGCAAAACTGTTGGAAAATTTTTTCCAATGAAATTGACTTCAAAAGAAAAAGAAAAGCTTGAAACTGTCATAAGAAAATCTGATTTAAATGTTGCTCCTGAAGAAGTTTCAGGATTTAGCATGATTGTTTTAATTGCAGGAATAGCAATATCCCTTTTTTTAATAATACTTTCAACATCCCTTGTGACGCTGCTTTTTCTGCCCCTTTCATTTTATGCATACATTTATGTGGGCTCTTATCCTGAAAACGTTTTCAGGAAAAAAAGAATGGAAGAAACCAGCGAAATGGTTTTGGCAATACTTTACATAGTCACTTATATGAGGCACACACCCAATCTTGAAGCAGCAATAAGGTTTGCGGCGAACAATCTTCAAAGCCAGTTGGGAAATGATTTCAAGCAAGCATTGTGGAATATACAGACAAGGAAATATCAGGACATTTTTGAATCAATCAATGCTTTTCTTATGGATTGGGCTGAAGAAAGCAATGGTTTTGTTGAGGCAATGGGATTAATAATGAGCGCTTTAAGCCAATCTGATGAAAAAAGAAGGGATGAAACTCTTGACATCGCTGTTGACACAATACTCAGCAACACCTATGATTCAATGGTTGTTTACGCCAATAATTTAAGGACTCCAGTCCAGGCAGTAAGCTTGCTTGGAATAACGCTTCCAATACTGGGATTAGTGATGCTTCCAATGGTAAGCGCTTTTTTGTCGGATTTAATAACAACGAACATGATTTTCATATTCTATGACTTAATACTTCCAGTAATAGTTTTTTTCAGCATAAACTCGGCATTGTCCAAAAGGCCCACAGGCTTCGCAATACCCAATGTGGATTCTCATCCTGATGTGCCTCCAAAAAACAAGTTTTATTTGCTTAATAAAGGAAAAAAAGTATTCATTAACGCATTGATAATTCCAATAATTTTATTAGCAATATTCTCATTCATGTTCATCTCTTATGTTTTGAATGCGCGGGGAATGCCCCCAAGCCAAGCAGACGTGTTTGGAAGCCTCACCTTAGTCATAGGAATAACGCTTTTCTTAGTCACTTATTTTTATTTTTCAAGCTTTCAAAAAACGAAAGTAAGAAACAGGATAGCAAAGGTTGAAGACGAGTTCGCAAACGCTTCATACATTTTAAGCAATGTTTTAAGCGAAGGAAAACCCTTAGAGCTCGCAATAATAAGAACCGGCGAAAAAATGAAAAACAGCGCAATACACGATTTTTTTGAAACAATTGAAAGCAATGTAAAAAATTTGGGATTAAGCATAAAAGACGCAATATTTGACAAAAAAGAAGGCGCAATAAAGCTTTACCCGTCAATGCTGGTCCAAAGCATAATGAAAATATTATTGTCAACAAGCGAAGAATCAACAGAAGCGGCAAGCATAAGCATGGCCAATATAGGAAGATACACTAAATCAGTCAGCTCAATAAACGAAAAAATAAACGACATCTTAAGCGACACAGTAAGCAGCGTGGGATTCCAAGCCAATTTTATAGCCCCATTAATAACCGGAGTTGTTGTAGGATTGTCAACAATGATATTTTTAATAATCCATAATTTAAGCCAGCAATTAGGGGCAATATCAGGCTCATCAACAGGGCTTGGAGGGGTTGGGGGGATGAACCTTGACTTTGTATTGGGATTTTTAAACATGAGCACGAGCATAGAAATATGGGCTTTCCAGCCAATAGTTGGAGTCTATTTAATAATAGTGGTATTATTAATGGTTTATTTAATTAACAAGATTCAATTCGCAGGCGACTGGGTTTATTTCATGAATAAAGCCTCAAAAACATTAATAATTTCAATAATTTTATACTTGATTGTTGTGTCGCTTACAACAATAATATTCACAGGGCTTGCAGGAGTCGCGGCAATGGTGAGCGGAGCATGAAAGCGCAAATGGTTGGGGAAGATTTCCTCATAGGTTTCTTATTTTTTTTCCTTTTAGCAACAACGATTTTATTATTCATTAATAGCGGAGGAGGCTCAGGAATAGACTTTTTCAACACATCAATCTATCAGGAAGACAGGTTTGAAATGGATTACGTTTATCTTAAGGATTATAATTCAGACACAGGAGCATTTAATCCCATTATTGAAATAAGCAAAAACTTTGAAAACGCGGCTTCAGTGCTTGAAAGCAAAGAAATAAATGTGTCCTTTGCTTTCAGAAGAACAGGGCTTCCGGCAGGGGATTATGACCAGGGAATAATAAGCATGCCAGTGAAATACTCTATTTATTGGACTAATTTCACATTAAATGAAGGAATATTCAATTCAAGCAAAGAATGGACAATTAATTCATACAAATATGATGAAACAACAATAGATGAAACAATGCTTGGAAGCGCAACAATTTATCCGGATTGCGAATCATTTATTGGAGTAAAGGTTGAATTAATGTCAGACCTTTTTATTGAAACAAAGCTTGACAATAATGAGCACTTCGTGCCGGTTGATTTCTGCCTATTCAAAAAAACAGACCTTGAACTTTCAAATCCTGAATTAAGCAATGACGTTTTTTCATTCACTGTTTTAAACAATTATGAATTCATTGACTTTTCTGCAAACATTCAAGCTTTAAATTCAAGCAATGAATGGGAAAATATTAACATGACAGGCTTTAAAGTTTTTGACAGCAGCAACAATCAATGGGAGGATGTGGAAGTTGCCGGCAATTTCTTTTCAGTTGATGAGCATTCAGAGATAAGCATATCATTTGATTTAAATGATTTTTATTCTGGAGAAAATATTGCGGAAAACAAATTATTGAAATGCTCTGATTTTTCAGCATTTAAAGTGATAATAGATTCTGTGGGAATAATGGAATATGATTTATCAAATAATGAAGTCTTGCAGGAAGCGGGGTGCCAGTAAAAAATGGATTTTCCGCTAAAATATGTTATGATAATAGTTGGATTCGTGCTTGTTGTATTGGTTGCAATGACAATACTTTTAGGCTTTGAAGAAGCGATGAGGTTTATGGGGCTTGACAGGATTGATTTCATCATGAGGCTGTTTAAATACCAATGAAAGAGGATAAAAAATGAATAATTTACAATGGGTGGGATTAATAGCATTAGTTGTTTTTATATTAATTCTCGTACCTGTAGGAACATCTTACCTTTCAGGAACCCAGATTTCAATAAAAAATTTTGGATGCCAAATAACATCAGATGTTAGAAACATGATAAACGGGATATTCATAAAAGGCGTTATCCGGGGCGTATCAGATTTTTTTGGATTAACCCAGATTTCAAGCGCAGTCCCTTTAATGTGCTACACTGAAGAAAGAATTATTGACCAAAACATCAGGCAAGACCCAAGCGTTTTATTGGCTAATGAGATTTCTGCCTGCTGGAATAAATTCGGCGCAGGAAGAAAAGACCCCCTATTCCCTGATGTCACTTTCTTGTGCAGCAAAATAGTCTTTACATCAAATGACCCTGAAGTTTACATTGATTTAATGAAGGTTTATTCAATACTTTATTTTAATAAAACAGTATTCCAAGCCATTGATGTTGAAATGCAGGAATTTGATTATGAATTGGACAAATCAAATGAATTAAGATTCTGCATATCGCCCAGCGAATTTTATGAATCAAGCAATTATTTAAGCTCCCAGTATGAATTAAATAAAAAAATATTGCAGGA
>JAQTTT010000027.1 GCA_028710615.1 Candidatus Nanoarchaeia archaeon | reverse complement strand
TTTTTTTAATCTTTTCTGATTTTTTTCTTAATTTCATTAAAGCATAAACTATTCTTGGCTTTATTTCCAAAAGATAAAATTGGGAAAATTTCCATAAATGCCTGCTTGTTATTATTTTAAATTTAATCTTGTTTTTTAGAGCATTAAAAGAATCACGCAGGTTTTTCATTGATTATAATTATTAATTATTATTTTAAAATATTGCCTTTATTTTTCAATAATCTTTATAAATAAGTATTACTAAGTAATACATTATGGTAAATCGTGAGAGGATTTCTTTGACTATTGATAAGTCAATTCTTGACAAGGTTGACAAGTCAATTGATGGCAATACAATAAGGAACAGGAGCCATGCTTTTGAGGTGCTGCTCTCTAAAGTTATTGACACTAATAAGGTTAAAAAAGCTTTTATTTTGGCTGGAGGAAAAGGGACAAGGCTTAGGCCCTTGACTTATGAGATTCCAAAGCCCATGGTTCCAATTAAAGGAAGGCCTTTATTGGAATACACTATTGAATTATTGAAAAAATATGATATTAGGGATATAATTTTGTCTATTGGGTATTTGGGCGACAAGATTAAGGAATACTTTGGAAATGGCTCAAAATATGGCGTTAAAATCACTTATGTTGAAGAGTCTGAGCCAACAGGAACTGCCGGAGCATTAAGATTAGCCAAGCCTTTGCTTGAGAACTGCAATTTCATAATGATTAATGGGGACATTCTCCATAATCTTGATTATGCTGAAATGATTCATTATTTCATGGATAATGGGGCAGTGGCCACTATTGCTTTGACAACTGTTTCTGACCCTTCAAAGTATGGGGTGGCAATACTTAAGGGCAATAAAATAGTTGATTTTGCTGAAAAGCCAAAAGCAGAGCAGATTTCTTCAAATCTAATCAATACGGGAATCTACATTTTTAGTTCAAAAATTTTTGATTATATTCCAAACAAGACTTTTTCAATGATTGAGACAGAAGTATTTCCCCAATTAATGAAAGACGGGCAATTTTATGGCTATGTCATGGGAGGCCAGTGGCTGACTGCCGGAACTTTTGAGGAGTATGAGCAGGCAATAACGGAGTGGAAAGGATTGTGAGCATTTTTAAGGCATATGATATTAGGGGAAAATACTCTTTAGAGATTAATGAAGAAATGTGCGGAAAAATAGCCAAAGCATTCAGCAAATTGCTTAAGCCTAAAAAAGTTGTGCTGGGATTGGATATGAGGCCAAGCAGTGAATCAATAAAAAAAGCAATGATTAATGTTTTGATAAGCCAAGGCGTTGATGTTATTGATATTGGGCTTTGCAGCACTCCAATGTTTTATTTTGCAGTTAATCATTTAAGCGCGGATGCGGGAATAATGATAACGGCATCCCATAATCCCAAAGAGTATAATGGGCTTAAGCTTGTTGAAAAAGAGGCCAAGCCAATCAATTATGACAATGGAATCAATAAAATAGAAAAAATGATTAATGAAGAATTTTATGATTTTGAAAACAAAGGAAAAGTTTTTGAAAAAAATATTTTAACGGATTATATTGATTATATTAAAAGCTATTCTTTTAAAATAAATAAATTAAAAGTTGTTGCTGATTACGGAAACGGCATGAATTCACTTGCAACAAAAAAATTGCTTCAAGAATTGGGAATTGATTTAATCAATCTTTATGATGAATTGGACGGCAATTTTCCGAATCATGAAGCCAATCCCTTGAAAGAGGAAAATACTGCTGATTTGCAAAAAACGGTTTTGAAAGAAAAGGCGGATTTAGGAGTTGCCTTTGACGGGGATGGGGACAGAATGATTTTAATTGACGATTTGGGCGAAAGAATAGATGGGGATATAACAACTGCAATAATTGCAAAGCAAGTGCTAAAAAAAGGAAAAGAGAAAATAATGTATGATTTAAGAAGCACCAAAGCAGTGAAAGAAATCATTGAAGAAAGCGGAGGGATTCCCCTTATGTCAAGGGTGGGGCATTCATTCATTAAAGAGCAGATGAGAAAAGAAAACGCCGCTTTTGCAGGAGAAATATCCGGGCATTATTATTTTAGGGATAATTTTTTCACTGATTCAGCAGACATTCCATTGTTAATGATTCTTGAATTATTGTCAAATGAGAATAAAAAATTGTCAGATATTAAAAAAGAAATAATCAGGCATTATCATTCAGGGGAGATAAGCAAAGAAGTGTCTGGCAAAGAAGATGTATTTAAAAGATTAAGGGAAAAATATTGTGATTTAAAGCTGATTGAGCTTGATGGATTGACATTTTCCGCAGATAATTATTGGTTTAATGTAAGGGCGTCAAATACTGAGCCATTAATGCGCCTTAATTTAGAGGCGAATAATGAAGAATTAATGCGTGAAAAATTAAGGGAAGTTTTAGCATTAATTTATTAAACCTGAAAATTTATTGAATATTTATGAATAATCCGTTTAAAGCATATGATGTGAGGGGAATTTTTAATAAGGAGTTTTTTGCAGAGGATTTTTTTAAAATAGGGATGGCTTATTCTGATTTGATTAAGCAGAAAGCCTGCATTGCTTATGATTCAAGGACTTCTTCTCCAATGCTTAAAGAATCATTTATTAATGGGTTTATTTCAGCTGGAAATGACATAACTGATTTAGGAATGCTTCCAACTCCGGTTTTGAATTATTATGGATTAAAGCATAAAATGGAAAATGTGATGATTACAGGAAGCCACACCCCTAAAGAGTATAATGGCATAAAATTTTTTGACAAAAGGGGCGTTGTTTATAATGACAGGCTTAAGCTTATTGAAAAAAAATATTTAAGCAGCGATTATAAAAGGGCTAATTTTGAGGAATTGGGAAAGAAATCAAAGGATGATTGCGCAATAAAAGAATATGTTGAAAACATTGTTTCAAGGATTTCTTTAAAAAAATCTTTGAAAATAGTGCTTGACCATGGCAATGGAACAAGCGGAGTGGTTGCCCCCCAATTAATGGAAATGCTTGGCTGCAAAGCAGTAAACATAAGCTTAGAGCCTGACGGCTTGTTTCCAAACCGCGAGCCTGAGCCTGCAAAAAATAATTTAAAGTTCCTGCAAAAAAGGGTTATTGAAGAAAAAGCGGATTTTGGATGCGCGTTTGACGGAGACTCTGACAGAAGCGTATTTGTTGACAATCTTGGAAGGGTTATTGATGGAAGCAAATTAACAGCAATATTTGCAAAAAATTATCTTGAAAAAAACAGGAATTCATACATAGTTGCAAGCATTGACATGAGCAGCGCAGTAAAAAAAGTTGTAAAAGACAATGGTGGAATAATTGCGTGGTGCCCTGTTGGAATGAAAAACATAGAAAAAGGGTTGGTTGACAATAAAGCAATGTTTGCCGGAGAAGTGAGCTGCCATTTTTATTTCAATGATTTTTATTCTTTCAGCGATGGAATATTGGCTTGCGCGAAAATGGCGCAGATTTTAAGCAATGGCAATAAAAAGCTTTCAGAATTATCGGATGAGCTTCCAGAGTATTTTATTAGGCATTCAAAATATTCATGCAATAATCATGAAAAAAAGCTTGAAATATTTGAAATTTTGAAAAAAGAATTAATGAAAAAGTTTGATGCAAATGATTGCGATGGATTAAAATTCTTTTTGAATGAAACCGATTGGGTGTTGATAAGGCCAAGCAATACTGAGCCCCTTATAAGGCTTACAGTTGAGGCTTCAAGCAAAAAGAGCATGGATTCCATGTTTTTAGAATTCGAAGGATTAATAAAGAGGCTTATGACTAATTGATTTTAGGGTGAAATAATGAAAGCAGTAATACTTGCAGGAGGATATGGAACAAGGCTTCAGCCCCTCACATTAAGGACTCCTAAAGGAATACTTCCAGTTGCGAATTCAACAATAATTGAAATGACGCTGAAAGAATTGGAAAAGCTGAAAATTGAAAAAGCAATACTTTCTCTTAATAAAAATCAGATAAAAGTAAAAGAATTTCTTGATGAAAAATACAAAGGCATAAAGATTGAATACGTTTTTGAGGAATCAAAAAAAGATGCGGATAAATTGGGGGCAATAGGCGCATTGGCATTCATAATAAAAAAGTTCGGGCTTGATGATTATGCAATACTTGGCTCAGACAATTACATCAAGGGATTGGATTATGAAAAAATGCTTGCCCAGCATAGAGAAAAAAAGTCTGAGGCGACAATTGCTCTGTATGAATTAATGGACATGTCAAAGGTTTCAAATTACGGAATCGCAGTAATGGATAAAGACAAAAGAATAACCCATTTTCAGGAAAAGCCCAAAGCAGAGGAAGCCAATTCAAGGCTTGCATCAACATTTAATTATTTCATAACAAAAGATTTCAGCAAAAAAATACTTGAATATGTTTCTTTGATGATTAAGGAAAAAAAGAAGCCTGACAATGTGGGAGACTTGTGGGAATATTATCTTGAAACTTCAAGCATTCATGGCTTTGAATTCAGCGGTGAATGGGGCGATTTAGGCAAGCCATTGCCTTACATTGAAATAAACAGAAAAGCGCTTAATGCAATAAGAAGGGACATAAGCAGGGAAGCTGAATACGGAAATAATGTGAAAATATCCGGAAATGTGATTATAAGCAAGGGATGCAAAATAAAAGACAATGCAATAATAATAGGCCCATGCTTTATTGATTCAAATGCAACAATAGGCGAAAACTCAATAATAGGCCCTTATACTTCAATACTTCATGACACTTCAATAGGAAATGACAACATAATCAGCGGCTCAATAATTTTTGAAAAAATAAAGACAAAAAGCAATGTTAAAATAACAAGGGCATTGATTGACGGCGGATGCGAGATACAGGAGAACAATAAAATAGAGGAGCAGGCAATGATAGGGTATTCATGCACAATAGAAAAAGATTCGCAAATATTTTACAACACTAAATTATGGCCTTTTTTGACAATAGGAAAAAACAGCATAATCAACGGCGCAATTAATTATGAGTTGGATTACATTAAATTTGAGCCAAGAATAAAGAATTCAAAATACTGGAAATAAATTTTATATCCCTGTATTTGCTTAGTCTCTGTTATAAGCTATTACATAAACAGCAGATTCATTGTTGAATTTTGCAACATTAATTATTCTGAACTTTTCCTGATTGTTGAATTCTTCAGCATAATCCGGAATGTGTTCAAACGCGGATATGACTATTGTGTTTATATTAGGGTTTTCATCAAGCAATTCGTATAATTCCGCGGATGTGCTTGGCAAATATATTAATTCCCTTTCAGAATAATAATTTATTTGGGGGGTGTTTCCCAGCACAATATCTGATTCAGGCAGATAATCTTGCAAAAAAATTGTTGCTTCTTTTACAGGATAATAGCTTTCTGATTTAAATTGTATGGAATCATTAGAAGTCATTAATGAAGGACAAATTATTGCCAAACACAATAAAAAAATCAGGGCAAAATTCAAATTTTTTGACTTGAAAAAAGAATTCGCTTTTTTTAAATAATTCAATAATAAATCAAGAGATAAAAACATTCCCTGGACAGAAATCAAAAAATAAACAGGAAGTATTGGTATTATGTATCTGTCTTCTTTATGGGAGCTGACAAAGCTGTGCATAAAAAAATAAATTATAAAAAATGAGAGAATCAATATTTTTTTTCGGTTTAATTTTGCATATTTCAGCAGCCCCAATATGAAAAAAGGGGCGGACAATAAGCCGTAAATGTAATGCGATGAAATAAAATAATGCCATGGCTGGGATAAGGGGCTTTGCGAGCTGAAAACAAAAAAATAAATTATTGAATAAAAAGGATAGTTTCCGTTTATTAATTCATAGATTAAAACCGGGGCAAATCCGATTATGATTGAAAAAATCCATGAATAATTTTTCAATTTGTTGCTTTTTGACAATATGGAATACAGGAGCATTGCTGGAATTATTAGTATTGATGTGAATCTTATTCCAATTGCCAATCCAATGAATATTCCGGCAAATATTTTGCTTTTTAAATCCTTGTTTAAGAAATAATACAATCCCATTAAAGTGAATAAAGTGCTGGGTATTTCGGTTAAAAATCTTATTTGAAAAAATAAAAACAAAAAGCTTGTCTGAAACAATAATGTTGCAAAAAAAGCGGTTTTTTTGTCTGATAATTTTTTTAACAACAGATAGCAATAAGACACTGTTAATAAGCTGATAATCATTAATCCAAATCTTAGAAAATTCTCGCTTGAATTTATGATTCCGAATATTGAAAGAATCAATGGGTAAATTATTGCCCTGCCAGTCCACATGGCAGATGGTATTCCTTTTGTTAAAAAATTCACAAAGCTCAGATAATCGGCTTCATCCCACCAAACAGCTTTGTTTGTGCTGAAATAATACATGTTTAAAATCAGGGAGGCGAGCAATAGTATTGCCAAAGGAAGATGCTTGTAATTGATTATTTTGCTTAAATCAATGCTGATGTATTCATCGTCTTTTTTTTTAGTTTTCTTTGCCACAATATTTTTTTTAATTGCTTTAATATTAAAAAGCTTTTTTAATTGTTTTTGATTTATTATTTGGTAATGTTCGGCAAATTTATTTCAAAAAGATTCATGCTTTATTTTTTTATGGGAGGATTTGCTGCAACCGTGGATTTTGCCTCATACCTCATCTTGGTTGAAATGGGGATTAATTACTTATTGGCGCACCCAATTGCTGTATGGGCTGCTTCAACGCTCAAGTTTTTCCTGAATAAGTCAATAACTTTTAAGAATAAGTCAAAAAAGATTTTCCAGCAATATTTGCTGTCCCTTTTGGTTGTTGCAGTTTATTTGGCATTTACTGAGATTTTTCTTCTTATTTTTGTTAAATTTGCGGGTTTGAATGAAATATTTTCAAAAATGCTTGTAATATTGCTTGGCGTTGGATTGAATTACGGGCTTGATAAAAAAATAACTTTTGGAAAAATGAAATGAATCTTAAAGAATTGATGAAAAATGAGCTTAATGAAAAAGAGCTTTTATTGCTTAAGCGAAGCTTTGACCAAGTAGGCTCTGTTGCGCAGATTGAAATTCCAAAAGAGCTTATTGGAAAAGAAAAAGTTATTGCCAAGAAAATACTTGAAACCTATAAAAATATCAATACTGTTGTAAAAAAAGATGACATTACTCTGGGGGAATACAGGATTAGGCCCGTTAAAATATTGGCTGGGGAAAAAACAACCATTGCGCTTCATAAGGAAAATGGCATATTTTTAAATCTGGATTTGAACAAAGTTTTTTTTACTCCAAGATTGTCCAATGAAAGATTGAGAGTTCTGGGATTAATCAGGAAAAATGATTTTGTTGCCGACTTGTTTTGCGGAGTGGGCCCTTATGCAATATTGATTGCAAAGTTTTCCAAGGCAAGAAAAGTTTTGGCCAATGATTTGAATCCTGATGCTTATAAATACTTATTGGAGAATGTTAAGAAAAACAAAGTTGAAAAAAAGATTGAATGCTTTAACAAGGATGCAAATGATTTCAAAAGATTAAGCGCTGACAAAGTCATTATGAATATTCCCAAGTTTTCAGAATCTTTTTTGAAAACCGCGTTTAATAATTGCAAAAAAGGCGGAAGAGTGTTTTATTATTGCTTTGCAAGGGATGAGGAATTAAAAGAAAGGATAAATGAAATAAAAAAGGCGGGCGATTGCAGGATTTTAAAAAAAGTCAAATGCGGGGATATTGGTCCGGGAGCGTATCGTTGGTGCATTGATTTTAAAAAACTATAAAAATGGTTGATTATTATTAATTTTTTATATTATGGTCAGGGTTTCTTTAAAGGTTAAGTTATTGCATATTGAGACTGGCGGAATAAACATTGTTGTTTTGAATGATGAGCAAGCCAAAGACATGGATTTAAAGCATTTGGATAGGGCAAGAGTTCAGAATGGCAGAAATCCAATTATTTGCAGCGTTGATATAACAAAAGTTGCTGTTAAAAAAGGGGAGATTGGGCTGTTTGTTGAGCCTGAAGAGAAATTAAAAGTGAAAGACGGGGATATTTTAATGGTTGAATGCGTTTCCAAGCCTAAAGGCTTAAAGGCCATAAGGCAGAAATTGGATGGGAAAGAGCTTGATGAGGAAGAGATTTATGATATAACGCGGGATATTGTTAATGATGCGTTAAGCGATGTTGAATTAACTGCTTTTATAGTTTCTTCTTATTGCAGGGGTTTAAGCCTTGAAGAGATATATAATCTGACTAAAGCAATGGTTAAGACTGGAGAAGTTCTTGATTTTGGAAAAGGCCCTGTTTTTGACAAGCACAGCATTGGAGGGGTGCCTGGAAACAGGACAACAATGCTTATTATTCCAATAGTTGCGAGCCAGGGAATAAAGATTCCAAAGACTTCTTCAAGAGCAATTACAAGCCCTTCAGGCACTGCTGACACTGTTGAGGTTTTATGCCCTGTTGATTTGCCTAAGAAAAAGATTAAAGAAATAGTTGACAAGCATAATGGCTGCATGGTGTGGGGAGGAAGCTTTAATTTAGCTCCTGCTGATGATAAAATCATAAGGGTTGAAAAGCCTTTAAGCATTGATGCTGAAGGCCAAATGCTTGCAAGCATTTTGGCAAAAAAAATCAGTGTTGGCTCTAATCACATAGTTATTGATTTGCCTATGGGTCCTGGAACAAAGCTTCCAACGCATGAAAGGGCAGAGCATTTAAATGAAGCTTTCATTAATATGGGAAAAAAATTGGGTGTTAAGATTGAGTGCATTGAAAGCAATGGAAGCCAGCCTTGCGGAAACGGGGTGGGCCCTTCTCTTGAAGCAATAGATGTTTTGAAAGTATTGACTAATGAACCCTCCCAGCCAAAAGACTTACGGTATAAGAGCTTGTTGTTTGCTGCAAAAATTTTTGAAATGAGCGGAAAGGCAAAAAAAGGCAAAGGCATGGAATTGGCTCAAAAAGTTCTGGATTCAGGAAAAGCTTATGAAAAATTTAAAAACATTATTAAGGCGCAGGGAGGGAATCCGAATATCAAGATATCTGATATTAAAGTGGGAAGCTTTATTTATGAAGTCAAGGCTGAATGCAGGGGAATAATTACAATGATTAATAATAAGGCAATTGCGGATATTGCAAGGGCTGCTGGAGCGCCGTATAATCATGGAGCAGGATTGTTTGTGAAAGCTAAATTGTCAGATGCTGTGAATAAAGGAGATTTATTAATGACTGTTCATGCTGAATCCAGGATTAAACTATTAAGGGCTGTTGAAGTTTTGGAAAGTAAAAAAGTTTTCACAATACAATAATCTTTAAATATTTGAGACTTTATTATTTATTTAATGATAAGAGAACAAATGATTGATGAATTACTGAGCTTAGAGGGGCCTTTAGATGAGGGTTATTTGGATATTTCAAGCAATCATTACGGCGTGGGTCCGGTTTTAAAATACGGGCTTATTGAGCATTCTGCAAGCCTGTATGGCTCATGCGGAATTTACTTTTTGGGCTTTGATGAGCTTAAAATAATTTTAAGCAAGAGAAAAGGGGCAATAAAAGAAAGGGAAGAAATCCAAGATTTAAGCTTTAGATATAAACAAGGAAAATTAATCCTTACAAAAAAAGGAAAAAGAAAAGATTTGGTTTCTGTATTTTCAAAAGAGGAGACTGAAAGAATAAAAAAAGCATTAAAGCTTTATCTTGGCAATAAAGAATATTTTGATGAATATTTTGGAAAAGAATAATGGGCAAAGATTTTTAAATCGCTCTTTTAATAAATAGTATTTATGGGAAGAGTTAGAAACACTTTCATTAAGAGAAATGCTGGAAAAATAATTGAAAAGCATCCTGACAGTTTTTCAAAAAGCTTTGAAGAAAACAAGAAAAGCTTGAAGGGAAAAGCTGAGTTTATGAGCAAAAAAATAAGGAACAGGGTTGCGGGTTATTTGGCTTTTATTAAAAAGAAAGGAAAGAGCCTTAAAAAAGTGGAATAAAAACCTTATTAAATGCTTGTTTTAATCTTGATATTCAATGTTTAAGCATTACACAATAACGTTTAGGGGAGAAGATTTTTTGGATTCGCAAGGCTTGCTGAAAAAAGCAATCATTCTTGCAAAAAAAGACAATGTCTTATTTTTTTCTTTGCTTGAACTGAGAATAACTGACAATTTAGTTTATTTTAATGATGGTGAAGGCTCTAACAATGATTTAAGGACATCTAATTTTGAATATTTCAATTCATTATCTTCGCCTTTCAGCGTGCCGGAAAACATGGTTAGGGAATCAAATGATTTGGAAATAGAATTGTTTAAAAAAGAATTTGAAAAAAGATGCAATAATTTATTCGATTAATATTCCCGGCTTTCCGGGCAATGCAGTTTTTGCTTTAATTTCATCTGATTTTTCAGCTTTTATTATTTCAATTTTTGCGCTGAATTCTTTTTCAATGCGGTTCTTGTTCATTTCAAGCATTTCAATCTCTTCTTTTTGGCTTATTTTAACGCTTATTAATTTTGACAAATCCTTTGCCATTGCGCTGATAATGCTTATTGC
>JAQTTT010000055.1 GCA_028710615.1 Candidatus Nanoarchaeia archaeon | reverse complement strand
ATTAAATTTAAAATAATAACAAGCAGGCATTTATGGAAATTTTCCCAATTTTATCTTTTGGAAATAAAGCCAAGAATAGTTTATGCTTTAATGAAATTAAGAAAAAAATCAGAAAAGATTAAAAAAATAAATTCTTTGGAAAACATAAAATTATCGATTAACACAATAACGGCCTGCAATGCAAATTGCGTTTTCTGCGCTTACAAATATTTTGAAAATAAAGGAATGCTGATGAATTTTAAAACCTTTAAAAAAATAATTGATGAAATAGCAGGTGCTGGAGGAAAAAACATGGATTTCACTCCAACCCTTGGAGAACCGCTTTTGGATTTGAATTTGTTTGAAAAAATAAAGTACGCCAAAAATAAAAAATTAAATGTTTCAATGTATACAAATGGAATATTGCTGAATAAAAACAATAATTATAAAAAACTGGTTGATAGCGGAATTGACGAATTGGCAATAAGCGTGGGAGACATTGACCCAGAAATAGATTCAGAAATATGCAAAATCAATTCAAAGGTTTCAGAAGAAAGGTGGAAAGGTATTATAAAAACAATGGATTATTTTTTAGAAAAAAGAAATAAAAAAATAAATTTAAGCTTCAGGCCAAAACGCGCTCCCTGGAAAATCATAAAAGATTGCGAATTTAAAAAAATTTTAAAAGTGATTGGCGAAAAAAATATTGATTTTTCACTGAAATACGACAGCTGGGGAGGCTCAATTAAAAAAAAGGACTTGATTGGAGTGATGCGCCTAAAAAAACCTTTTAAAAAAATGTTTATTCCCTGCGCCAATTTGAATTCATTGTCAATTTTTCCGGATGGAAGCGTAAGGCTTTGCGGTTGCAGGGTTAAAAAATCAATTTATGATGAGTTGCTTGTTGGAAACATAAATAAAAATTCCTTATTGGAATTAATTAATTCAAAAAAAGTTGTGCGCATAAAAAAATCGTTTTTCAATAACAATCCTCCAGACATATGCAAAAATTGCTCGTTTTATGAACCAGAAAATCAAATAATTGCCTAATGCAAAAACAATATAAATCCTTTATCAATAAAGATAGTTATGCTAAATCATTCGCACAGCAATAAATATAAATTCATTAAATCCCTGGGCAAAATTGATTATGAAAAGATGTCTTGCTTGGACATTGGGGGGAGCCAAAATAGCGTAAAACAGATTATAAAAAATACAAAAATCTTGGATATAAATAATTCAGACATAAAATTTGACTTAATAAAAGACTTTGTTGCTAAAAAGAAATTGCCTTTGAAAAGCAATAGCTTTGATTTGGTTGTTATTTCTCAGGTTTTAGAGCACACCATTAACCCGGATGAAATATTCAAAGAAGCCAAGAGGATAGCTAAAAAATATGTATTATTAAGCCTGCCCAATGATTTAACCTTGGATAACAGGATAAGGCTGTTATTTGGATTAAGCTCTGGATTTGAAGAATTCGGACATAAGCAAGTATTGAACTACAGGCAAATCAATGATTTTTTAAAAAAAAATAAGGGCAAAGAATTTAGGATAATCAATGAATTCAATCTTTTTGCCAGCAAAGGGGGAAGATTTTTACCTTTGTTTTTCAGGGAATTTTTGGCAAAAAGCTTTCCATCAATTTTTTGCAAAGAAAAATTCTGGCTTTTGGAAAAAAATGTTGATTAAATTCTTTTTTTAATGTATTTTATGGCTTTTAAAGGATTAAAAATAAGGGTTCTAAATGCCATGTAAACAAATCTCTTCTTTTTTTCAAGAATGAATTTTTTGAATAATTCATTTAATTCCTTTTTGCTTAAATTTTTGGCCAAATGAATGTTGGGGTATCCCACTTCAAAACCCTCTCCAAGAAGCTCCCAATTAAAATTATTGAGATCTGAAGGTATTAATTTTTGTTTTTTTGCATATTCCCACATTGGAGTGCCTGGCAAAGGGGTTAATATGAAAATTGAAAAACTGTCTAATTTGCTTTTTTTGATAAAATTCAGGGTTTCAAGTATTGTTTCTTTTGTGTCTATTGGCGAACCAATTATGAATGTTGCAAAGCAATTGTTTATGCCGTATTTCTTTATTAATTCAACAGCATTAAAATTATCTTCAACAGTAACGGAATCGCCTTTTAAATATTTAAGAACTTGGGGAGAGCCTGATTCCAATCCCATGTTTATTGATTTAACATTCATTCTTTTAAGCAATTTGCAGATATCGTCATCAACCAAGTTTGCCCTTAATCCGACATGAAAATCAACCTTGTCTATTAAATTTTCTTTTTCAAGCAACTCAACTAATTTTTTCACCCTTTTTTTATTTGCAATGAATAAATCATCACCAAAATGTATTCTCTTTACATCATATTTGTTCACCAATTCCTTGATTTCATTAAAAACATATTCTGCTGAATGAAATCTTGTTGTTTCCCACAATCTTGAAGAAGCGCAAAAAACGCATTTATACGGGCATCCTCTTGAAGAAAACATGTATGCTTCTTCAGTGTCAATTTTGAACAATGACCTGTCTGGAAAAGGTATCTTATCTATGTCCTTTATCAACTCCCTATTCTGCGTGATTTTTAGCTTTTTTTTATCCCAATAAGCAATGCCTTTGATAAGATTCAGTTTTTCCGGAGGGAATGATTTATATTTTAAAAATAGCTTCATTAGCTCTAAAAAAGTTTGCTCTCCCTCTTTTATAACCCCGATATCCATATTTTTACTGAGGGATTCTGGATGC
>JAQTTT010000026.1:9242-10725 GCA_028710615.1 Candidatus Nanoarchaeia archaeon | reverse complement strand
AAAGCTTGGACCCGGAGTTGAACCGGGCTGAATCGGGTTGCAGCCGATCGCATGGCCGCTCTGCCATCCAAGCAAAAAAATCAGCTGATTATTAATATGGGATTTATTACTATTTAAAGATTTATATTAAATGACAAAAAGCCATATTTAAGCTATTGCGCTTTTCACTTTCTGCAAAAAGCCATTATTCAAGCCATTTTCTGTTTCAGATAAATAAATGTCTTCAAGCCTCACAAAATTCACGTATTGCTCAGAAGTCAGCATTATTTTTTCTCCAGCAAAATTTTTTAAAACATTTTCCCATTTTTCATCACCAGCTTTAGCCAATAATCCTCCGCTTTGCAAAATAGCATTCTCAGCATTTGTAAGCACAGGAGCCAAGACCTTTTCATTGAATTCTTTATCAGAAGATATTTCAATGCTTCTGTCCTGATTTAAGCCAAGCACTGAGAATTCACTCTCATCTGCGCTGCTGTAATTATTGTCCAATCTTCCAAGCCAGGTTAATCCACCAGATTCAACAGCATACCTTTTATTAATCCTGAAATCAGCAGACAAAGGGCTTAATAAATAAATTTCTTTAGCGCTTTGCCCTGAATCAATTTTTATTTTCTCAACAATCCCTGATTTAATGTAATAATCCATTAATTCCCCGATTTTTCCATGAATCAGTTCAGGAGTGAAAGAATTATTATCTGCTCCTGAAATCCCTTTTGCGCCAAGCATGATATTGTCAAGCAAGAAACAGTTTGCCCACAAAGGATTTAATTGACTATTGTTCGCCTGACTTACAAAAATATCAGACATTTCGTGCAAATATTCAAGCACAGGGCAATTCTCAGATTCAAAATTTACGAATTTTGCATGCCTTGTTTTTCCATTGGTTTTAATGTAAGCATCAGCGCTTTTTTTATTGCCAAAATATTTTTCAAATTCATTCTTTGACAAATAAACATTTGACAATCCGTTAACATGATTATTTTCGCAAACTCCTCCTTCGCTTGAAAGAATTTTTTCAAGGGCATTATTTTTCTTTTTTTCTTTAAATGCTTTTTCAAGCTTGGGAAAATATTTCATCCCATAATATGCAAATAAAGTGCACGCAATTACTCCAATCATCAGGGTTTAATAAGCAAAAACTCTTTTTTTAAATATTGTTATTATTGGAAAGGAGCAAAAAACGCATTTATTTACAATATTGCAAATAAACAGGATTTAAAAATCCCTAAAAACAATAATTATTCATGAAAAAAATGTTTTTAATCCTAGCATTCTTATTTGCTTTAAGCACGGCTTTTAGCTCAAACAAATTATCAATAGCAAATATTGAATTATCTGACAGCCAAATTTATCCAGGGCAGTCAGGAACAATAAGCTTTGAAATAAAAAATCTTGAATCAACTGATTTAACAAATGTCAGGGTGATTCCAAATTCATTGTTATCAATGTCTCCCCAAATAATCAATATGGGCACTATGAAGCC
>JAQTTT010000026.1:2212-9142 GCA_028710615.1 Candidatus Nanoarchaeia archaeon | reverse complement strand
CTCGGAGCCCTTGACAGGGAAGACATTACAAGCGCTATTTTTGAAATAATAATTCCTGCAGGAGCAGAGGAATTGCTCGGAGAAATAAGAATCACTTACTTTGATGCAAAAGGAAATGAATTAATTGCTTCCCAGCAAATAAGCTATGAAATACTTGACGGCAATGGTTCGCAAATCTATGTCTTAATAATAGCGGCTATAGTTTCAGGAGCAGCTTACTTTGCATACAAGAAATTCAATAAAAAGAAATGATTAAAATTTCGCTAAAAAATTTGTCAAGAAGCAAATCAAGAAGCTTTCTAACCTCTCTTGGGATATTGATTGGCGTTGCAGCAATAGTTTCTTTAGTCAGCATTAGCGAAGGCGTAAGGGCTGAAGCTGAAGCCAGTCTTGGAGGCGCTGAGTACATAAGAATGATTGATCGTTCAATGATGAGCTATTTAAGCTTTCTTGATGATTCAACAGTTAATAGGGTGAGCAGGATAAGCGAAGTGAAGCATTACACAAGAGAAATAGAATTTTTTTTGAAAAGCTTTAATGGTGTAGAAATGGGCGCAATAGAAATGACTGATGTAAGCGACATTCAGTTAATAACAGCAATAGGCATAGAGCCCGAGAATGCGGAATTTTTCAAAAACGCTTTGCCCCAATACAAGGTTTCGCAAGGAAGAATGCTTCAAAGAAATGAGGATAACGCAGTGCTTTTAACTGAGAAATTGGCTAAAGACAATAATTTATTCATAGGAAATACCGTTAATTTAGACGGAAAAAATTTCAGGATAATCGGATTCTTTGAAGTCAGTTCAGGAATGACGGGCTCATCAATAGTTGCAATGACTTTTAAATCAGCAAAAGAGCTTTCAGTATATGAAAATGATGAATTCAGCGCATTATACATCATTTCCCAAGGGGATACAAAAAGATTAGCGGACCGCCTAAAAACCATTTTTCCAAATAACAGAATCTCATCATCCCAGCAGTCAGAGCAATCCCTTAATACATTCTTGCTAAGCTTAACAGCAGCTTTATGGTTTGTTGGCTCAATATCAGCAATAGTTGCAGGAGTTGGAATAATGAATACAACCCTTATGGGCGTAATGGAAAGAATAAAAGAATTCGGGGTGCTGAAAGCAATAGGATGGAAAGACGGGCAAGTAATGTCAATGATATGCATTGAAGCAATACTTTTAGGATTATTCGGCGGGATAGGGGGAATAATTCTCGGCTCAATAGCAAGCATTATTGTGCAAGAATTTGCAGGAATACCAACAGCAATAACATTAACATTAATAGCTCAAGCTCTTGTTTTTTCAATAAGCGTTGGCGCAATAAGCTCACTATACCCGGCATTCATTGCTGGAAAGATGAGTCCTGTTGAAGCGGTGAGATATGAATGATAAAACTCATAATCAACAATTTATTAAGAAACAGAAGAAGAAGCATATTAACATTAATAGGTGTAATTATTGGGGTTGCAGGAATAGTTTCCTTAGTGAGCATTAGCTTTGGAATGGCAAACAATGTTTCAGAATTAATGGAAGCATTTCAAGGAGTTTTTGTAATAGAAGAAGGGGTGCTTGATGAGCAATACAGCAGGTTAAGCATGGATTATGTCCAATCCCTGCAAAGAGTCACAGGAGTAAAACACGTGCTTCCAGAAATATGGACCATGGTGATAAAAGACAACACTTATTCCACTCCAGGCCCGCCCTTCTTTTTGGCAATAGGAATAGACCCAGAGCTTTCAAAAGATTATGGCGGAACAATGTATTACTCAGCGCTAAACGGAAGAAAATTAAGAAGCACTGACAAAAAATCAGTTTTAATAAGCGAAGAATTAAGAAAAAATAACAATTTATTCATCGGAGGAATAATAAGAATAAGAAGCGAGAACTACAGAATAATAGGCACTTTTGAAGCAAACACTCCAATATTTCAAATGGCAGTAGTCATGAATCTTGATGATGCAAGAGCACTGGCAGACATAAAAGATGATTACACAATGCTTTTCCAAGTCATTCCCCAAAACCCTGAGCAACAAGGAATAGTCAAAGACAGAATAAACATGAGATTCAAAGGAGAATTGGAAGCAATGAACATGGCAGAATACTCTGACCTGATGACTGAAATGCTTGGCGGAATAAGAATAGCATTATGGGCAATAAGCGGAATAGCAGGAATCGTTGGAGGAATAGTTGTAATGAACACAATGCTAATGAGCGTAATGGAAAGAATAAATGAATTCGGAGCATTAAAGGCAATAGGATGGAAAAATTCTCATGTAAGAAACATGGTATTTCTTGAAAGCATTATTTTAAGCATAATTGGAGGAATAATGGGAATAGGGGCAGGAACTTTTATTGCAAAAATTGCGGAAACATATATAAGAGCTCCCACAATAGTTACACTTGAACTAATGATGCAAGCATTATTATTCGCCTTAATCCTTGGAATAGTGGGAGGATTATACCCGGCAAGCAAAGCAATTAAGATGAGTCCAATGGAGGCATTAAGATGAAATTAATAGAATTAAAAAATTTAAAAAAGCACTATAATATTGGACAAAGTAATGAAATCCGCGCAAACGACAACATAAATCTTGAAATAAAAGAAGGAGAATTCGCAGCAATAGTGGGAGCAAGCGGAAGCGGAAAAAGCACGCTTCTTCACATGATAGGATGCCTTGACTACCCCACAAGCGGGCAAATAATAATTGACAACCAAGACATTTCAAAATTGAATGACTCAGAATTGGCAAAGCTTAGATTGAAAAAAATAGGATTCGTTTTCCAAACATTCAATCTAATACCTGGCATAAGCTCACTTGAAAACGTGACAATCTCTTTAATGCCTTACGGCCTAAGCCACACAAAAGAAGAGGAAGCCAAAAAACTCCTAAAAGAATTGGGAATGGAAAAAAGGATTTACCACAACCAATCCAAATTAAGCGGAGGAGAAAAGCAAAGAGTCGCAATAGCCAGGGCATTGATAAACAACCCCAAAATAATTTTAGCAGACGAGCCAACAGGGCAACTTGACAGCAAAACAGGCAACGAAATAATGGACTTGCTCAAAAAATTAAACAAAGAAAAAAAAATCACAATAATACTCGTCACTCACAGCGAATCAATAATGAAGCACGCAAAAAGAATAATCAGATTAAAAGACGGAAAAATAATAGAAGACAAAAAAAAATAAAACACTATTTTAATCCAAGATTTTCAAGCAAACCAAATGTTTCTTTTTCAAATTTTGAAAACGCAAACCATTTTTTTCCCAAATCTTTCAAAGACGCCCCGAAATGATAAACACATTCTTCATCAATTATAATAAATCTGTCATGTGATTTGTTGAATTTTTTTATTTTTATGGCATTGTATTGTGAATTATACTTTGATAAATCTAACATTAATTGTGCAGAAATATTATTTGTAAAAATAGTCACTTTTATATTTTTTTTAGTTTTGCAAAACATTGTTAAAACAGAATCATCCACATAATTGCCAACAAGAAATATAGAATGTTTTGCAGATCTTATTATGTCTGAAACAAAGGCATATGCATCAAAAATTTGCCCGTCAAAAAATATTCCCTTATTAGGTGTTATATTTTTATTATGTAATTCATTTAAAAGTTCATCAAATTTTTCCCCATATTCAATCTGCTTTTTTTCAACAAAATCCAATCTTTGAAATATTTGCGCATTTGAAAGAATGAATTTTCTCATGGAAATAAAAGCATCGATTATTTGAATGCTTATCTTTATTGCCCTGTCACTTTTTAAAACAGAAGAAAGCATTGCAATCCCTTGTTCAGTAAAAGCAAAAGGAAGATTTCTTCTTCCCCCTCCAACTTGAAGTCGCAATTTGCGGCTTCAAATGCTTAAATTCGAAATAAGTTAATTGAAACATGAATTCTTCAGGAAATCTTTTTATATTTCTTTTAACCTGCTCATTTAATCTTTTTGTTTTAACGCCATAAATGCCTGCCAAATCCTCATCAATCATTACATATTTATTTCTTAATTCAAAAATTCTTTTTTTTATTTTTTCAATATCCAAAACCAAAGGAGCATAATCCATTAAAACAAAAGTATTAAGCACAATTAAATAATTTTTTAGATAAGCATTCCCATAATACACTAAAAACTCAATCCTTCTTCTTTATCCTCAGCATCTTAGCCTGCTCCTTAGACCAAGTCTTGTTGTCAGTTCTTTTAAGCCACTTAGCATACTCTTCAACCATTTTCAGCCTTTCCTTAAAATTCCTCTTCCTTTCCCTCTCAAGCTCCTTTAAATCAATTTTTGGAGGATTCATTTCAAATACCTCTTAATCAAATGCCTTATATTAAGTTTTTGAATAAAGCTTTCAAAAAGCCCATTATCCAAAAAATCCTTAAAAATTGAATATAAATGCTTCGCGTCTTCAATGTCTTTTTCATTGCCCTTTCTTCCAAGCCAAATTTTAAACGCAATCTGCAATTCCAAAGGAGAAATAAACAAATCTTGCCCATTTAATACCACTTTTTTTTTGTTTTCAATAGACCAAGAATCAACAGAAGTCTTGGGAAATTTAACCTCCATTCTGGGAATAAAGCTTCCGCTAAGCGAAAAATTAAGCGAGCAGCCAGAGCATAAATAATCATCATAAGCTTCTTTCGAATCGTTTGAATTAATGCATTCAAATTTTTCAAGCAATTCATTCCATAATTTATCAAATCTTTCAAAGCTTAATTTTTCAATAAATAAGTCAATATCTTCAGTCATCCGGCTCCTTCCAAACAACAAAGCAACATAGCCGGAAATCAAAACATAATCAATCCCAAGATTGTCCAAAATTTTTATAAAATCAAAAGTGAAAAGGTCAAAATCATTTAATTCCTTGTCAAACACTATTTTATCCTTTAAATACTCCATTTCCATAAAATATAACAACAAGACTTTATTTAAAAAATTAGGTAATGCTTCCCCTAATAAAATTATTAGCCGCATCTGCAGCTACCCTGCAAGCCATCTCCCGCTTCGATAACGGATAAGCTAGGGTGCTATTCTCATCACTTACGGCTAATAATATAATAGGAATAGAGCCCTTTAAATAACTATTCAATCTGCAAAAGCACAGCATCATATTCTTTCAAAGAATAATCAAAAAGCGCTGACTCATTATTCACAAGCACGCTCCAATTACCGCACTCGCCAAAAACGCAATTCAAAGAGTCATTCAAAAAAGAAGCATTATAGCTTAAAAGAAAATCCCTCAAGCTAAAGGATTCAACAACCCTTAAATCAACAATTTCATTATAGCCCCCAATCATCAGCTCAAGAGAAACATTAATCAAACTAATCCTTGGGCCATAATGCAAAAAGAACTCCTCTCCGCCTTCAATCAAATAATTCATTGAAGCATAATCATTATTCAAAAAAACCTGCCAATAATTCCCAGACAAATAATCATTGCATATTTGGCCCACGCACTTAACAGAATAATCAGACTGAAAACTAATAAACCCGGTGCTGTAAAGAAAATAATAAAGATTCGCCCCCAAAGGAACAGAGTATTCGCTGAAATGCTCCTGCCCCATACCAGAAATCAACAAAAACGCAGAAACCTCATCTTTCTCAGAAACAGACAAATTAACAAAGCTAAAAGAGCTTACAACAAAAACAATAATCATAAAATAAATCACATACCTGATTTCTTTAGCCTTAAGCTTTCTCATGAATAATAACCCAATAAATTAAGGATTAAAAGCTTTACCATAACCTTTTTATTAAAAAGAATTGTAAATAATAAGATATATGAAAAGAGCGATTATTCCATTATTATTATTAACAATATTATCAATTGGATTCAGCAACCCAGTGAGCGAATTTGTCTCAAGAAACCTTAACTTCGTTGTTGCAGCAGTATTGTTTGTTTTAGTTTTCGGAATATCAATGGGAGCGGCAAGCATATGGGTTGACAAGCCCGGAGAAGTTGCAGCAATATCTTTCGGAGTAAGCGCATTAGTATCAATAACTGCACTGCTAAACCCCGGATTATCAGAGCTAATACATTCAATAATAACTTATTCCCCAATATTCATAATAGCCTTTATACTAATCGCATTATTATTGATCGTTTTATTTGCAAAAAAGCGCAAACAAAAAGGATTGGCAGCAGCAATACTAATAGCTGCAATAATAGGAATAATAATCATAAATGGCGGATTTCAAGAATTAAGTGACCAAGAGAGCCAGCAAAGCCCAGGACAGCAAGCAGGATTCCTTATTTTAGGATTAATAGGAGTAATATTATTGGTAATAGGAATAATAGCCCTTGCAGGAAAAACAGGGAAAAATATGTTGGGAGGGGGCTCATCATCAGCGCTTGCAAAAACGCTCAATGCCAATCCAGAGCCAAGCAAAAAAAAGCAAGACACAACAGAGATTCACGGACAAATACTTGAATACAACATTAAAAACTCTGAATGGAAATCAGCCAAGAAATCCCTTGACTCAAAAGAATATAAAATAATGCTGAAATGCAAAGGAATGAATGGTGATGGCGTGGAGGTTGCTACAACAGACAAAGACGGAAAATACAAAATACTTTTAAGCGACAAAACCTCAAAAAAAGAACTTGGCAATTTAGGAAACACATGGGATAATCTTGAAAAGGTCAAAATATTTTTTAAAAAAGGCGATAAAGAATTCTATAATTTAATGCATGATGAAGGATTCACAGTGAATTCAGGAGACCATTTCACAGGAGACAAAGCAGTCAACATAGGATACTTTGAGAATATTGGGGCAATAATCAAGGGAAAAATGGTTGAATACGAAAAAGATAAAGAAAGAAAGGATTCAGACGAAATAAAATCTTCAGGATGGAAAATAGGATTATTTGCAACAAAAGACTTATCATCAAAAGGGGAAGATTTAAGCGAAA
>JAQTTT010000026.1:0-2112 GCA_028710615.1 Candidatus Nanoarchaeia archaeon | reverse complement strand
AAATTATAAAAGCAACATTGTCAGAACAGGAAATAAGATTATATGACTCTTCAAATAATCCCTTAGACCAACAAACACTGGATAAAGATTTAAACTGTGAGTTTAAATTAGAAAACCTTAATTTGAAAGATGCGTATGCAAAAATAAGACTATCTTTTGAAAATGTGCCAGGAAAATTAACAATAAAAACAAAAAACTTTAACACAACAAATAATAAAGCAAGTGCTGAAATTGAAAAATTAATTTTAATTGCAGGAAAATTCTTGGACTCAAATAATAATCCTGTAAAAAATAAAGAAGTTAAATTATTTGTTAAAAATAAAGAAGCAACAAAAACTTCAAGGTTTAATTTAACTTCAAAAAATTATGGAGAAGAGATTTTATCAGATACAACAAATGAACTCGGAAGATTTAACTTTATAATCTCGCCCCAAGATGCAGAAAACATCAAAAATGCAGAGTTCACTGTTTTAGGGAAATTTAAAGAAGGAATTGATAACAAATTCCTAAACAAAATCTCAGCTCCAGAAGAAATACACCAATCCTTCCAATTACATGAAGATCTTAACGAAATAAAATTCATTACATTAGGAGGAACAGGCATAAGCGCAACAGCACAAGAAGATGGAAAGGAAATCAATGAAACAGAATTAGGAGAGGACAGATTAGTAAAAATTGTAGTTATTAAAAATGATGAAAAAAATGAAAATTATTATAGTGTTATTGAAAAAGATGAAGATGTTCAAATAGAGTTTTTTGAAACAAAATCATCAAATAAAATACAAGAAATAAAAACTAAAGATGAAAAGAAAAAATTTAAAAAAATAAATACAATGCTTAAAAAACCTGTGTGGGCAAAATATGATTATAAAGAAATAAAAAAACGTGCCGTGGATGAATATGATACTTTAACTTTTTATGTTGATGATGAAAATGAAATAAATTTATCTTTAAATAATTATTATGATGTTGCTATAATAAGCAGCAATAATGATAAAGATTGCAAGTTGGGAAAAACAGATAAAAGCGATTTCTATTCTCTTAACAATATTAACAAAAAAGATTTATTTGAAATAAATCAAAAATTTGAGTATATTGAAAAAGGGAAAAAAGGGGATTTCAAAATTACAAAGGATGATCTTAAAAACAAGTTTTCAATCATAGTTTTAAAAGAAGCAGTCAGAAAGGTTAAAATATTTGTAGTGGAACCATCAATGAAAAAAGAAATCATTATTCCAAATGAATATGATGTTGTTAAATATCCTGAAATAATATTTTTGATAGAGGGAAAACAAAAAGATGTTCCAGTAACTTTTGATGTATTTAAAGAAAAGTTGGAAATTAAAGGGACATCCACATATGAGTATGTTTTATATAATACTGAAGATGAATTAAAAAAATTTGTAGGGGGGGATAAAATATCATTAGATTCAAAAAAATTAGAAATTTTAAAAAAATTCAATCCCATTAATTTAGATTTTTTAAATAAAGAGAATAAAGAACTTTTGCAAAATCTTTTACAAAATGAACATAACTTGCTTTTATTAAAAAAAAGAGAACAAACTGGAGTGATTATTAACGGAAAAATAAACAAAGAAGTATATGAAAAAATAAAAAATTTAAATGAAGCACAAATATATTTAAAAGGAAAAGACGGGGCGGAAAATGAATATACTTGGAAAGGATCAATTGATAAAAGTATTAATTCTTTTAGAATAATTCTTCCACTTAACATTAATTACCCAATTAAAGAAGCAACAATTTTCATAGAATTTGAAAAAAATAAATATTCATCCCAAATTTTCAATGAAATAAATAAAGGACTCACCGAATTAGGAATTTTAAATTTAGAAGCAATTGAAATAAAAGATAAAAAAGAAGAACCTGAATCTATTTCTGCTGAACACATTGGCGAATTATTAATGCAGAAAGGCTATGATTTAAACTTAACCAGTGTCTCAACCTGGGAATCTGGAGGCTTTTGTGGGCACACAGTTTTAAGGAATATATTAAAACATTTTTCAAAAGGCTATTTTGATAATCTTGTTAAGGCTTTAAATGATGAAAAAAAATTTCCAAAGATAGAAGAAGTAAAGAAAAAAATAAAAGATG
>JAQTTT010000025.1 GCA_028710615.1 Candidatus Nanoarchaeia archaeon | reverse complement strand
CTGTCGCCCTTGGTGAGATTTCCGGCGTTAAATCCAATTAAACCGCAAGTCCCCCCTCTTGTGTACTCCCCCGCCAATTCCTTTAAGTTTCAGCCTTGCGACCGTACTCCCCAGGCGGCCCGTTTATTGCCTTCGCTACGGCACCGCGAAAACTCGAAGAATTCGCGACACCCAACGGGCAGCGTTTACAGTTAGGACTACCGGGGTATCTAATCCCGTTTGCTACCCTAACTTTCGACCCTCACCGTCGGACTCGTTCTAGTCAAGTGCCTTCGCCATTGGTAGTCTACCTAGGATTAAAGGATTTTACCCCTCCCCCAGGCATACTCTTGACCTCTCCCGATCCCTAGATTAGCAGTATTCAAGGCCATTCGTCAAGTTAAGCTTGACAATTTCACCGAGAACTTACTAATCCGGCTACGGACGCTTTAGGCCCAATAATCATGGTCACCACTCGGGGCTCCGGTATTACCGCGGCTGCTGGCACCGGTATTGCCCACCCCTTTCTTGAAAAGCATTTTACGCTTCTCCACAGCCATAACCATAAGCTATGGCACTTAGGATCCCCTTATCACGCTTTCGCGCATTGTAAAGTTTTCGTAACTGCTGCACCCCGTAGGGCTAGGGGCCTTGTCTCAGTCCCCTTCTCCGGGCTACCACTCTCATGGCCCGTACTGATCACAGGTTTGGTGGTCCTTTACACCACCAACAGCCTAATCAGCCGCAGTCCCATCCTTAGGCGCCGAAGCTTTAAGAAAAGAGGCGTTCCAGATCTCTTTTCCAATAAGGTATTATTCTCAGTTTCCCAAGATTATCCCTTACCTAAGGGCAGGTTGACTACGTGTTACTGAGCCGTACGCCGAGCATTGCTGCTCTGACTTGCATGTCTTATGCGGATCCTAATAGCAGTGACCTCCAGCAGGATCAACTGGAATTGCTTTCAATTTAATCCCTTGGTCTGATATTGAGTTCGTTCGCTATTATATTTAAAAGAATTGTTAATGGCGGCTTTGCGCATCTCGCTTATCATTATTATCCATTAACAAGCACTACTATGAAAATCATACCATAAAAATCTTTTTTATGATACTCACAAATCACCAGTTAATTAAAGCTGGTTAAATATATATCTGACACTGATTAATTTAA
This sequence comes from Candidatus Nanoarchaeia archaeon, assembly GCA_028710615.1. Lineage (GTDB taxonomy): Archaea > Nanobdellota > Nanobdellia > Tiddalikarchaeales > Tiddalikarchaeaceae > JAQTTT01. Next base: position 9,624 of record JAQTTT010000025.1, on the reverse strand, counting down.
AAACGTTTCGAATAAATAAAGCATTAATGCGCACTTTAATTAAAAAAATAATAAGATTTTTAACTTAAAAATTTTTACCGAAAAAATATTATGAAAGGCTTCGCAATAAAGCTTAAAGAAATGGATTCAGATTTAGAGATTTTTTTAAGCAAGGAAGAAATCAATGATTTGGAAAATCATTCAATTAAAGGCGCATTATATGATGTTGATAATATGAGAATTGAATACGAAGCTGAATTAATATTAGACACTTCAAAAATGCAAAAAGAATCAAATAATCGGATAGGGCTTCCAGCCAAAGAATACAAAATCTATATAAGCAAGGATTATTATGAAAGGCTGAAAACTATAGGTCATGTTGGAACAAGGGTTTGTTCACCATTAGGAGACTTAAAGGTTGATATTTTGGAAGAAAAAAAGGCTAAAGAGCTTGAAGATTTTGCAGGTGCAATTAGAAGAATAGCATTTCATGAAGAAATGATTAGCAAAGGCAAATTTTTAATAATTCAGGCAAATAAGTAATTAATCATGGAAAACAATTATTTACTGCTTTTATGCGCGCTTCTGCTTTTATTCATAGCAGCCCTAATCATTAATTATGATTCAAGGGAAATTTTTTGCAGGGAATATTCACTGATTAATGCATGCTCATGCTCTGATAAAGGAGTATTGCATGATTTGGGAGCAATTGTTATAAATGAAGCTTCTGCAAAGCTATTGATTGAAGAATACTATGGATTGCTGGATTATCCGTGCAGCAATGCTGAATGCTTTAAGATTAACGGAGAATTCTATTCATGCTTTTGCAATGAACTAATCATAGGGCTGAAAAGCACAGGCGAATTCCATGAAATGAAATGCTAAATCATGAAAAATATTTCAAGATTCCATTCTTTTCTTTTTTTGGAATAATTTTTTCATTGCAGGTGTTGACAAAGAATCCCGGAAGTTTTCCCAAATGAAAAAATTCATGCTCATTTTCAAGGAGAATGCTAAGCAAATTATTTTCAGTTTCAATGCTCGCGTATTTTGGATGAAACATGCAAAGCACAGCAGTAAAAAATTCCTTGTTTTCCCACAGAGCATTTTGAACAACTTTTTCTTCTCCTGCGTCTTTTATATTAATTATTGAATATTTTTTATCAAAAACAGCGCAAACTGTTTTTGAAGCATTATCAAGATAAACCCCGTTCCTGTTATTTTTTAAAGGCTCAAATCTCGGAATAACGCTGAAAACTTCCCCATATTTAAACAAAGAAGCCACATATAAATTTCCCGCAATATCTTTAGCATTCATAATTTATTTATTAGAAAAAAAGCTGTTTAAAAAAGTTATGGCGTCAATCTTTCAGGGTCTCTTGGAATAAAAGTTGCTTCCCTGACATTCTCCAAGCCCAATAATTGCTGGATTAATCTGGCAAATCCCATTCCCAACCCGCCATGAGGAGGAGCGCCATACTTAAAAAAATCCAAATATTCCTTGATTGACTCCAATCCAACCTTTTTTTCCCTTGCCTGCTTTACCAAGATTTTATGCCTGTGCTCCCTTTGAGAGCCAGTGGTAATCTCAACACCCTTGTATAATAAATCAAAGCCTTTAGTGGTATTCATATCAGCAGGGTCCTTCATGTGATAGAACGGCTTTTTTGCCCAAGGATAATTGTAAACGAAAACAAAATCGCAATCATGCTCTTTTTTCGCCCACTCGCCCAATAATTTCTCGCCAGCGCCAGTCAAATCATGCTCATCAGTCTCGCCTTTCATTTTTTTAATAATCTTGTTTGCTTCAGCAAAGCTGATTCTTGGAAATTTTTTAGGAATATCAATATCAGCATTGAAGACTTTTTTAATATCTTTGCCAAAATCATCCTTGACAATCTTTAGCATGTGCTTAATCAATGCTTCCTCCTCATCCATTACTTGGAAATGATCCTTAATGTAGGACAACTCCATGTCAACCATTACAATCTCAGTCAAATGCCTGGTGGTGTGGCTGTTCTCAGCCCTGAACACTGTGCCAATCTCAAAAACTTTCTCAAAACCAGCAGTCATAGCCATTTGCTTGTAAAACTGCGGGCTCTGCGCCAAGAAAGCCTCTTTTCCAAAATATGGAAGCATGAAAACCTCAGCTCCTGATTCAGAAGCTGCTCCAATAATTTTAGGGCTATGAATCTCAATATAATCATTAGAGTTCCAATAACTTCTCAAGCCTTTCTCAACACTTGTTGAAACCTTAAACATCAATAAATTCTTGTCCTTCCTTAAATCCAAAAACCTGTAATCAAACCTTTTATTCAAAGCAGTTGTGACTTCCCCTTTCTCAACAACGGGTATAGGCAAAGGAGATTCTGATAAAGCAATAACTTCAATATTTTCAGCCAAGATTTCAAAGCCATTCATTGCCTGCTTATTCGCGCTGACTTTTCCAGCAATTGAAACCACTGATTCTTTGGCAATTTTTTTGGCAATTTCAAAATTTTCAGCATCAACAGATTTTACAATGCATTGAGCTTTTCCGGAAACATCCCTCACAATCAAAAATGCGACTTTGCTCAAAATCCTCGCTTCTTCCAAAAAACCAAAAATCAATGCTTTTTTCCCGCTCTTAAGCTCTTTAATAAGGCTTCTTTTCATGATAAAAAAACTTATCACCCCATTATTTTAAAACCTTTATATTCTTTTTAATCAATAGTTTTTTAATTAAGGAATAATTGTATTTTAAATTATGTGGGAAATAATAATCTTGGCAATAGCCATACTTTCAATAATAGTCTTATGGTTTATTACAGGATATAACAGATTCATAGTGCTGAAAAATTCAGTTGACAAGATGTGGAGCAATATTAATGTATTGCTAAAGCAAAGGTTTGATGAATTGCCGAATCTTGTTGAAACTGCAAAAGGGTACATGAAATATGAAAAAGAGGTTTTCAGCGAAATAACAAAGGCAAGAACAGCTTTTTCAGGAGCCCAAACAATTGATGAAAAAGCAAAAGCTTCATCAATGCTTAACAAAGCAATGATGGGCTTTTATGCTGTTGCAGAAAATTACCCTAAATTAAAAGCTGACAAAAGCTTTAAGCATTTGCAGGAAAGAATCTCAGCAATAGAAACAGACATTTCAAACAAGCGCTCAGCATATAATGATGGAGTGAATATTTTCAATATAAAATTGTCTCAGTTTCCAAGCATGATAATCGCTGGATTCATGAAGCTTAAAAGAAAGGATTTATTCCAGGCAACTGAATCAGAAAAACAGAATGTCAAAATACAATTTTAACCAATAATTTTTTTTATTTCTTTTTCAAGGCGTTTCAATCGCTTGATTGATGCATGCTCTTTTCCCAATTTATTTTCAAGCTTTTTTATTTCAAAAGAAGCGTCAGAAACGAATTCATCCCCCTGCACTAATTTATCAGCATAGCAAACAACTTTTTCCTCAAGGGATTTTGGCATTAAGCTCTCATTCCCAAGCCCAAGCCCTTTAGCTTCAATTTTCAGAATCCCCCCGCCAACATGGGTTTTTGCAATCCCTGAAAGCAAAGGATGATTCTTTAAAATTTCAGCGCCGACAATGCCATGATTTAATCCATGGGTTTTGCTTCTGCCAATATCATGAATCAAGCCCCCAACCCTGCACAATTCAGCATCTATTTTTATGCCATTATTTTTAATCCTTTCAGCAATCCCAAAGCTTTTTTTTGAAACCAATAAGCAATGCTTAACAACATTTTCAGGGCAAGAATTCCTGACCATTTCCAAAGCTTCTTTGAAAGACAACATAATAATAAAAAAATAACAACAATTAATTAAAAATCTTTATTTAGATTATTTTTTCTTTTTAAAAGATGATGCAATTTTTTTCCACAAATCCTTTAATTTGCCGCAGCAACTTTTATTTTTTTTAGCAACAGCTTTTTTTATTGCAGAAACCTTTTTTTTAACAGCCAAAACTCTTCACCCCCAGGAATAATCATATTTTAATAAAATGCTTAAGCCCAGCCGTTTTAAAAACTTTTTTTAAAAAATCATATTTTTTCAAGCTCATCTTCAAGCTTAAACAAATCAACTTTCTCAGACTTTTCAGAATCTTTTTTTAATTTAGGCTTATCCTTATTCATCATTTCCAAAGCCTTCAAAGCCTGCTCTTTAACTTCCTTGCTCACTTCTATTTTCCCCTCTTTTATTGCCTCCAATAATTTAACAGTTGAATCCCTTATTGCTGAGGTTATTAATTTTTGCTGCTCATACAATGCGTCTTCATCAGTTTTTCCTTCAGGCATGTCAATTTTTATTTTATCATCCGCGTATCTTGGAATTATTTCAAAGCACACATGATTAACTTTTTGGCCAGCAATGCCGCCAACATTATGAACAATATTCAACCCAGAGCACATAAGCACTTGAGTAAGGATAGTGCTTAAAGCCTTGATTGCCCCAATAATATGAAATCCTAAGTCATCAGGCAAATTGCCAATAAAAGAATAATGGTTTTTTGGAAGGATTAAAATGTGCCCTTTGCTAACAGGCTTAATGCTTAACACAGCAACGCAACCCTCATTTTCAAAAACCTTTAAAGAAGGAATGTTGCCCTTAATTATTTCGCAAAACAAGCATTTTTCTTCAGCCATAAAATAATACAGGAACACTTCTATTTAAAAAACTATTCACCCAAAAGGCTGCGGAAGACGAGGTTTAAACCAAACTTTCTTTTAGAAAAAGAAAGTTTGATCAAAGAAAAATTTTTTATTGCGGAAGACGAGGTTTAAACCAAACTTTCTTTTAGAAAAAGAAAGTTTGATCAAAGAAAAATTTTTTATTGCGGAAGACGAGGTTTGAACTCGCGCAGGCACTAAGCCACTGGAGCCTTAATCCAGTCCGTTTGACCGCTCCGGCACTTCCGCAAATAATTTAATGCATTTCACTGTTTTTAAAAATATTTAAAAAAACAACCACTTTATCAAAATAATTAATGAGTGAACTTTTTTGCAAAAAAAGCCTTGAAAATGCAATACTTAAATTGGAAAACGCTTCAGATAAAAAAATAAACAAAGAGTTAATTGCTGATTGCTACCTGCTTTTAATGAGATATAAAACCCCTTTAAGCAGGCAGTATGATGAAAGTGTTTCAGGATTTTGCGCAGAACTGTGCTCGCACATATCAAATAAGCACCATTTTCCAAGCGATAATGTAAAAAGAAAATGGAAAAACAAACTCATTGTTTATTTAACATATGCAAAAGACCATCTTGATGAATTCAAAACTTTGCTAAAATAATCAATAAAATTATCCTGACCTTGCTTTTCTTTGGGCTCTTTTGGCTTTTCGTTCTTTCATCTTCTTTTTTCTCCATTTCCATCTGGAAATTTTATACTTTTTCCAAGACCTTGAGCCCCTTTTCATTAGAAAAAGAATTATAATGCATCATTTTAAAAAGATTTCTTTAATTTCTTCACTTCTTCATTCATGCTTGAAGAGAATTTCTCAAATTCTTCAATAAGCCCCATGTCTTTTTTCTCCTTTAAGCTTAAAGACAGCAATAAAGTATTCATGCTTATGCCCAAAACAGCCAAATATTTTATAAAATTAACATAGTTTTTGTTTGAAATAAGATTTTTATTCATTGATTCAATAAAATATTTTTCATGCTTATTAATAAGGGATTTATATTCATAATTCTTCCAATGAGCCCTGCTTTTTTTGCCCATATTATTCCTAAGGGAGTCATCATTTAACAGCAAAGATATTTTTTCAGAAAAACCCTTAACTTCATTGTTGTTTGGCTCTATTAAAAAACCGTTTCCATTAATAAGCTCAGGATGAGGCCCGCTGTCTGAAAGAACCAAAGGCTTTCCATAAAACAACCCTTCAGCAGCGCATAAATTAAAGGTTTCATAAAGCCCAAAAGCAGTGACTATTCGCGAATTTTCATAAAGCCATGACAATTCATCCCTTTTAACAAATCCAGTGAACAAAATATTATTCTCTGCCTTTAATTTTTTAGCCATATTCATTAAATCGCTTTTAATCAATCCATCGCTGCAAATAATGCCCAAAATGTTAGGAATGCTTTTTTTAAGATTAGCAATAACCCTGATAAAAACATCAATCCTTTTTTCAGCGCTTATTCTTCCAACATGAATTATGGGCATCTTATTCTTTAGATTATATTTTTTTGAATAATCTTTCTTGCTTTTGGTGGGGCTTACAGGATTGTTAATCACAAAGATTTCATTCTTCACGCCTTTATCCCTTAATAATTTTTTGCAAAACCTTGCAGGAACAGTGGTGTTAGGAACTGCCAAATGAAAATTCTTAATAAGATTCCAAGCCAAATAATTTATTGATTTGGCAAATCCTTTTATTAAAAAATCATTCTTGATCAACCCGTTATAAAAAGGATTGCTTGATTCATGGGCTAAAACCTCTTTTTTCACAAAGCTTTGGGCAAAATCCCCAACATTTGTATGGAATGTGCAGCTTAAAGGCAAGTTGTGCTTTAAAGCAATCAAATACCCCAAAGCGCCAATTGTTGCAGGGCTTTGAAGATGCACTAAATCATATTTTGAAAAATCCTCAAGCTTTTCAACATATCCTGGGCTTTTAAAGCAAATTTTCATTAAATCAGTTAATTTTATGCTGTAAGATTTAAGCCGTATAACTTTAAATCCATACTGGATGCCGGATTCAGAATTATCTCCAGGGCAGACAATAGTCACTTTATGCCCTTTCTTAACCATTTCCTTAGCCAATAAGTGAGTAACAGTTGCAACGCCGTCAAGGTTTGGCCTGAAACTGTCAGTGAATATTGCAAGCTTCATTATCTTAAAAATATTTAATCCATGTATTAAATAAGTTATCTTTTCTTTGAAAACTTAAGTATTTCGCAAGCCTTGCAAAGCCCTTTTCGAGAAGGCTCAGAACATTCAAAGCATTTAACAGCGCCCAAAAATTTTTTTGCAGGCATTTTTTTTAAAATATCCAAAAAGTTATTGACTAATTTCCTTTTCAAAAAATCATTATTCTTTATTTTTGAAATCATGTGGCGCACATCTTTCCTGAAAGCATCAGCCCTTAAAGGGCAGATTTCAGGATAAATATCAAAACCCATTAATCTTGAATACTTCTCAGTTTCAGAATTTAAGCAATCATACAAAGGCTTTATTCTTGGAATGAATAATCCAACATCATCTTTAACACTTCCAGGCCCAAGCCCAAAGCATAAATCATAATTGTTTGAAAAAATGTTAAGAAGCAAATTTTCAGCCTCATCATCCAAGTTATGCCCAGTGGCTAATTTATCAGCTCCCCATTTTTTTGCAAACTTGTTTAAATAATGCCTTTTAATTGCCCCGCAAATTGCGCAATTCGTTGAATCATGTTCTTTTTGATATGTTCTGCAAATTTCCAAAAGCGAATGCCCGGCTTCTTTTTTTAAATCAACAATGCGCAATTCAATGCAGTTTTTTTTGCAAAAAGCCGTTATTCTTTTAAGATTCTCATCAGAATTCCCCTTGATTTTTAAATCAATGAATAAAGCAAAAACATTGCATCCGAATTTTTTAAGCAGATAAAGCAATGAGGTTGAATCTTTTCCTCCGCTAATAGCAACAGCTATTCGCTCATTTCCAATTATCAAATCATATTTTTTTATTGAATCTTTGACCTTTTTTTCAAAATCCAAAATGAATGCATTCATATTAATTATTATATCCAATACCATTAAAAAATTATTTAAAAAATAAAATAAAAAGAATAATTATTTTTTTTTATTCGCTTGAGCAATCGCTTGGGCATGTTTCAAAGCTTTCAGCGCAAGGGCATCCAACAGCTTCACAAACTATTTCCTGGCATATTCCATCCCCGCACAAATACTTGCAAGGAGACGCAGTTTCAATAGTGCATTCTTCCCTAAAAAAAGCCCATGCTTCGCATTCGCTCCCATCTTCAAATACGCAATACCCGTTTTGGCCAATAGGTGTTTCCCGGTTTTCATAAGTGAATCCGCTGTCAATGCAGAAAGATGCGCTTGGATTTGCAATTCCAGCGTTGTTTTCAAGTTGTGTGCATCCAGCAACCAATAAGATTGCAACCAAAAATAAAAAGTTTTTTTCCATGTTTTTTCAGCAGATAAGAAATAGGTGCCAAGGATTTATAAATATGTATGAAAGCACTATTCTTCAAATGTTGTTAAATCTAATTTAAGAACCTTGAAATCAACGCCAACAGTCAATTTAGTGTCAGCATTGTATTTTCCGGTTATTAATTTTTCAACAAGGGTTGTTTTTCCAGCTCCGCCGTTTCCAATTATTGCAACCTTTGAATTCGTTTTAATAATATCTCCATTTAAAACATCTTTTTCTTTTAATGTTTTCATGACTGAATCAGATATTTTATGATATGCTGAAAGCACTGCTCCCACCCCGATTATGAAATCACTGATTCCTTCTCCAGTGATGTTTGATACAACATTTATGCTCACTCCGGGAAATTCTTTTATTAATTTGTTTTCTAATTGGCTTTTGTCATATTCGTCTTCCAATAAATCGCTTTTTGTTGCAACATACATTTCAGGCACATTTTTACTGCCCAAACAATCGCTAACCGCTTTTTTATTATTCTTAATGTATTCAAGGGATTTATCAAGCTTGCCCAAATCAGAATTAATAACATAAACTATCAAATCCGTTCCTTTCAAATGCTGGGGGATCATGAATTTAAACCTTTCCTGTCCACCAAAATCCCAAAGCATTAAATTGTGCTCAATTTTCATAGGCATGACTTATTCACCTGCTTAATTGTAAAAATCATTTTTTTTATAAATCTTTCTTTTTCATCTTTTTAGCCAAGCGCTTTATTTTTTTTCTTGCGCTTTCAATGCTTTTTTCATCTTTTTTTAAAGCAGTCATAATTCGCCCATAGTATTTATTTCCCTGAAAAATGCTGAATTTATTGCTCATGGCAAATTCAGGATTTAAAATAGCATGTTCAAGCAATTCTCCCTTTAATTGGCAAACCAATTGATTATTTTCTCTTTTAAGCTTTTCTTCCTCAATTTTTAATGCGCTGATTTCTTCTCTTAATTTTTCATTGTCAGGAGGGTTTCCAGGCAAATTATATGATGATTTTTTTGAATTAATTTCTTTTAGGATATTTTCAAGCAAGGCTTGATTATCATTAATTTTTTTTTCGCACTCGATTTCTCCGCTTAAAGTGATTGGATTAAATTCAATCTCGTATTTGCCAACAGCTTTTTTTTTTAAATCAGGCAAAGGGCGCTTTGATGCATTTTTCAGTTTTTTATCCATTTCTTTTAAAATATGGTATGAAAATGCGAATCCCAGGGGAACAGTGAGCGCGCAAGCAATTGCTATGCCTGAAAAAATGCTGAAATCATTATATAATGGAGCTATTCCCCCATCTCCGGAAATTATTGAAGCCTTTATATTATCAAGAGCGTTAAATGCATTAAGCATTCCATAACCCATGAAAATCAATTGGGATGCTGGAAGAGACAATGAAGCTCCAGACATGCCGAACGCAGTTGCAAACGCTTCAGGAGTTTTTTTAAGTTTTTTAAAATGTATCTCTTCATTTGCTCCTGCATTCAAAGAAGCATTGGA
>JAQTTT010000054.1 GCA_028710615.1 Candidatus Nanoarchaeia archaeon | reverse complement strand
GGAAAAATAGTGCAATGAATGCGCTTAAATTCGGATTTATTTTATAATCATTATGAAGCATGTCTTTTAATAGCATTCCGCTCATAATGAATGAGCCAGTCATTGCGAATAATGCGATTAAATTGCCTAACCCCCCCATTACTCCTGTTAATGTCTCTGTTGCTATATCCGCCACTTCGCTGCCAAAAACTCCGAGCATTATTGTTGAAAATGCAAAAAAGAAGATGAATGACAATAGCATTCCAAAAAAGCTGATTTTAACCATTAAATCCTTGCTGCTTTTAGTTATTAATTCAATCTGGGCCATTACATTGTAGCCTCCGAAGCTGAAAAGTATTACTCCAAAAGGTATGATTAAATTGCCTGTTGCGGAAAAATCAAGGTTTGCAAAACTAAAATCATTTCTTAAGAAAAATGCAAGAATTATCAGAAATGAAAAAAGGGCTATTTCAATGATTAATGCCGCTTTTTTTATGCTGCCAAGCCCCTTATACACTATTACAAAAACGAATGCAAAATAAGCAATCATGCAATAAAGTTGGCTGATTCCGGTAATGCTTGATAAAATCTTTGAGCTTCCAAGCAAGTAGGCAATGATTGCTCCCGTGCTTATTAATGCAAAAAAGATGCTTGCAAGGATTCCCCATTTTTTGCCCAAATACTTTCTTATCATTCCAGGCATTTGATGCACATTTTTTGTGTTTAATGCCAATTCTGTTGTGAATAAGCACATAACGAACATGAAAAAAGCAACCAATACCATTAATATTGCTCCCTGAAAATATCCTCCAAGAGTCAAAGCCTTGGGTATTCCCAAAAACCCTGCGCCAATAATTGTGCCCATTAAAGTAACTAAGCCCATAATGAACATTTTGGTTTTTGGTTTCATTAGTATTCTAAAAACTTGGGATAATTTAAAAAGATTCACAATAAAAAAAAATGCGCGAAGCTTTCATCAATAATTTAATAAATGGCTTATTAGTATTTTTTAATTAATGATTTACAAAATCATTGCTTGGTGGGCTTTGAAAAATTATTGGAAACATGTCGGGCTTAACCCTTATACCATTAGGCCCCCATCAAATTCAAATGATGCGCCCTACATTTCAATGCATTTGCTTGGCAGGACAAAAAAGATGAGCAAAAAAATTTTTTGCACTCTTGCCAAAGAAATTGAATCCGGATATTCTTCAGATTATTTGCAATCTAAATTTGAGCCTTTAATACATGAATTATGGGATGATGTTTGCAGCGTTTCTGAAAACAGCAATCTTCCGCAGTGGATTTATTATAAAATGAACAAGCGACAAATCAAAGACATTAGGTCCTCAAATTTGGAGGAATTAATGGAATTTTTTTCGCCAGATTCAATGATGCTCAAATTAATGGAAAAAATGCTTAAATAAAAATGATTGCTGAAATACCGCAACAATTAAATATTAGTTCTTTCTTTAATAATTGCGTGAATAATTTCATCTTTCAGCCAAGCACAGAAGATAATGCTCTTCATAAATCCAAGCTCCAGCTTAAAGCTTACTTGGCGAACCAATTGGGTTTTTCAGCATTATTCTCAAACTTATTGCATGATTTTAAGGGAGTAATTGAAGAATTGGAGATAAAAGTTTATGAGCCTTTTGAAGAGGGGGGAAGATATTTTAGCAAAGATTTTGAGCGCATTGAAGGCATAGAAAATCATGTTGAGAAAAGAATTGCTTGGGAGTCATTGTCAGAAAAGCTTGCAAGGCTAAACATTAAATTAATGAATGATTCTGACTGCCTGATTGCATTGCTTGACGGAGGACACGCTGTTGATGACGGCGTTTCAAGCGAAATTGGTTATTACGCAGGAATTAAGCGAGGGCCTATTTTCGGGCTTCGCACTGATTCAAGGCTTGCAGACAACATGGGCTCTCCGATTAATCTCCAAATCCATGAGTTTATTAAATTAAGCAAAGGAAAATTAATTGATTATTCACATTATGGAAGCGATTGCATTAATGTTTTATTAAAAGCAATTGAGAATTGGAAGAACTTAATCCTTTGAAAATGTTTATTAATTGGCCCCGATTTTTTTAATCTGTGAAAGATAAATTAATTAATGCAATTAATCATTACCGCGAAGATTATTCATACTATGAGAAGTTGCATCCAAATTTATTAAAATTGAAAAGCATTGATTTAAGCCAAAAAAATAATTTCGAATTGGCAAATATTTTTATTGATTATTATTGGGAGTTTATGGGCTTTGATTCAATAAATGATGACCCTGACGGAGTTTGCTATATTTCAAAGCCTTTGCTTGAGCGAATAATGGGGAAATCGCGGGAAATATTTTTTTATTTGGCAAAAGATTATGGAAAAATGGATAATGAAAAATTAAAAGAAAAATATGAATGCATTATTGAGCATTTTTGGGGGGATTTGGAATTTTTGCTGTGGGGAATGAAAGATGATGAAGGATACGGGGTTCATGTAGCTCATTGGATTAAAAAAGGATTAAAGCATGATGACTTGGACAATTCAAGCTTAAACATGCTTTCTTGGGGAGAGCCTAAAAGTGAAATGCTTTATTGGTTTTACACACTTTTTGAATAATTAACCAAGGTGGCAAATTTTAAAAAACGCAAAACAACTATATATGAATTATGAAGTCCCAGTAGTCTAGCTCGGTCAAGGACATCAGCCTCTCAAGCCGATAACCCGGGTTCAAATCCCGGCTGGGACAAATAATTCTTATTCTTTTTCTGTCCACTCTTTTTCTAAAAGAGTGGGCTG
>JAQTTT010000024.1:6302-11116 GCA_028710615.1 Candidatus Nanoarchaeia archaeon | reverse complement strand
AACTCAGCATACTTGCTCATCTCATTAAATCTTTTGTAATTCCTGAAAAAGAATTTGGTTAAAGGAAGTATTTGATAAGGCTTTCCCAAGTCAAACCAGCTCTCAATCTGCTCGCAAATTAAGTCATTATTTTCAATCACTTTATTAATGGCATCAGTTATGTATGTCTCGCCATTGTCATGGGGCCTTAAAGTTTCTATTATGCCGAATATTTCAGGCTTGAAAATATAGATTGCGGCATTTATTAAATTGCTTAAAGGGTTTTTTGGTTTTTCAACAATCATTGACACCTGCTTTTCATCATTAGTCATTATCACCCCATAATTTTCAGGATTATTCGCAGTAAATCCCCCAATAACCTGCTTTCCCGTTTTTTTAAAAGAATTGATTAATTTTTCAATATCATTGCCCTGATAATGGTTGTCTCCCATTAATCCAATAAAAGGCTCTTCAATAATATTTTTAGCAGTTAAAAACGCGTCAGCAGTTCCAAGAGAATCCTCCTGAATCATGTAAGTAATGATTACTCCGTATTTCTCGCTCATTTCATGGCTGAACTTCTCAAACAATTCATTGAAATTCTTTCCCTTGATTATTATAACATCCTTTATTCCAATCCTAATCAACTCAATTATCTGGTACTCCAAAAAATATTTTCCCAAAATTTTTACCAAAGGCTTTGGAACATTCTCGCTGATTGGCCACAATCTGCTGCCCTCTCCTGCAGCTAATATGACTGCTTTCATAAGAGTATAAATAATTAATTGGGTTTTAAAAAGATGATTTAAAACAAATTAATAACAAAGAAATTAATAATGGCCCATTTTTTAAAAAACACGTGTTTAAAGCTATTTTTAACAAATAAAACCCTTATGATTTATTTGTTAATAGTTATTTTTTCATTAAAAAATAGGCATAACAATCTTTAAAAAAAGAACTATTATAATAATTATTATAATGGTTTTAATGCTTTTTAATGACTCTAAAAAATTGAAGCCTTTGGTTTCAAGCACTGGGTGGAAGATATTAAGGTTCATTAATAATGAGCCGTCTTATCCTTTAAAGATTGCCAAAAGCCTTGGAATTCATGAGCAAAAGGTTTATTATCATGTCAAGAAAATGCTTGATGCGGGCATAATAAAAATAGTTCGTGAGGAGGAGATTAAAGGAGCTAACGCAAAATTTTATGCTCCCTGCTCATCAGGTTTTGGAGTCAGCCTCAATGAAAAGGAATCCATGAATAATTCAAAAATTCTGGAGTTTTTTAATGAGTTTAATTTAAAAGGTTTTAATGGTAAAATTGTTGTTGGAAGCCCTGAGCCTCATGGGCCTTTGAAAACATGGGCAAAGGATTCGCACTATTCCGCAATTCTTTCATTTTTTTTGGGCAACCATATTGGTTTTTCAGGCATTGATTCAATAAGCATTGACACTGACATTAAATTGGCAAATGATTATTCTTCAGATAATTTCATTTTAATAGGCGGTCCGGGAGTGAATATTTTAACCTATGATTTAAATGAGCATTTTCCTGCAAAGTTTCAGGCAGAGTTTGTAGGCCAAGCTCCAAGCGCTAATTTTGGCAAAGGGTTTAAGAGCCTTAAAACAGGCAAAGAATACTCTGCTTCATCAGTGGGTGTTATTCAAAAAATAAAGAATCCTTTTAACCCCAAAAAAGCGCTTATTGTTTTTGCGGGCGTTGGAAAATCAGGCACTTATTCCGCAATTCATGCATTTATTTCTTCAACCCTTGAAATATTAAAGGATTATTCAAAAGATTCGGATTTTTGCAGGATTGTGCAGGGAAATGACTTGAATGGGGATGGAAAGATTGATTCATTTGAGGTATTGGAATGAAAGTAATTAAAAGCAATTTCAAAATCAATGAAGTCACAGTGAAGATTGAATCCCTGGATGACTTATGGTATTTAAGCCAAATAATAGTTCCAGGAACAATCATAAAAGGGAAAACTTTCAGGAAAGTCAGCGTGAATGAAAAGGAAAGCGACAGAAAGCACGTGTTTATTGAATTGATTTCTGAAAAAATTGAGTTCAAGGAATTCGCGGATATTCTTAAAATTCTTGGAAAAATAGAGGCATCAAGCGATGAACGGGTGCAGAAAGGCGAGCATCATTCCTTTAATTTATCAATCAATGATGAAATAACCATTTTAAAAGAATGGAGCAGCATTGACAAGGAATACTTGAATAAAAGCAAAGGAAGCGATGCGAATTTAATGCTTGTTGCAGCGGATTATGGAGACGCAATGATGGCGTATTACCATAATTATTCAATAGAGTATTCAGCCACTTTAAGCGAAGAGCTTGGCGGAAAAAAAGAACTAGAAAGCTATGAAAAAAACAAGTCAGGATTTGTAAAAACCTTGCTTTCAGGAATAAATGAAATTGCAAAAAACAGGAAAATAAAAGCAGTTCTTATGGGAGCAACAATGAGCCTTATTGACGCTTTGAAATCAAGCATCAAAGATTATGATTATATAAAAAAAATATCATATTTTTCAAAGATTAATTACAGCAACAAAAATGGAATAAAAGAATTGATTAATTCAGGAGAAGCTGAAAAAATACTGGAAAAAACGCAGTATTATTCCCAGCAAAAAACAGTTGCTTCATTGCTTGAGTTGATTTCAAAAAACAAAAAATCAGCGTATGCTTATAATCATGTAAAAAAAGCGGTAAATAAAGGGGCAGTTGAGCACTTAATTCTTACAACCCAATTCATTAAAAAATCAAGGGAAAACAGCACTTTCAAGGAAGCGGATGCCTTAATAAAAGAAGCCTCCAAAATAGGCGCAGAATTAAGCATAATTGACTCCAATTCAGATATTGGCGAGCAAATAGACAATTTATCAGGAATAGCAGCAATATTAAGGTATGATTTTGATTAACCGATAATCTTTTTAAAACAAAGGATTTTTCTTATTAAACAATGATTGATGAAGCAAAAGTCAGGCATGTTGCAAAAATTGCAAGAATAAACCTTTCTGATGAGGAAGTGAAAAAGTTTTCAAAACAATTAAATGATGTTGTTGAAAGCTTTAAAATACTTGACGAGCTTGACATTGAAAATGTTGCTCCAAGCTTTCACCCCATAAAAACTGAGAATGTTTTAAGGGAGGATTTAGCAAAGAAAGGATTGGAAAAAAAACAGGTTTTCAGACTTGCTTGCCATGAGAAAGATGGGCATTTTAAATCGCCCAAAGTAATATGATGGGGGAAAAAAATTGATTGACATTGATTTTGAAAATTTAAGGGAGTTGGCATTTGAAGATGATGGAGACAATGATTATTTTTCATTAATGCCTGAGGATGAAGCAGAAAGATTAATAGATTATTATGAGCAAAAATACGGCTTTAAAAAAATAGCAGGATGATAATCATGAATATCTTTGATTATGTTAAAAAAGTGAAAAACGGAGAATTAAGCGCATTAAACACAGTGAAAGCAGTTATCAAAAAATGCAAGGAATTAAACAAGGAATACAATTGCTTTGTCAATATTTGCGAAAAAGAAGCATTAGAGAGCGCAAAAATTGCTGACAGAGAAAAAAAAGGATTATTGTGCGGAGTGCCGGTCACTGTAAAAGACGCTATATGCGTAAAGGATGTTGAATGCACTGCAGGAAGCAGGATGCTTAAAGGATATGTTCCCCCTTTTGATGCAACAATTATTGAAAAATTAAAAAGCGAAGGAGCAATAATAATAGGAAAAACAACGCAGGATGAATTCGGATTTGGAAGCTTTTCAACAAACAGCGCTTATGGAGTGCCAAAAAACCCTTATGATAAATCAAGGTCTTGCGGAGGAAGCAGCGGAGGAAGCGCATGCATAACTGCTCTGGCAGATTTTCCGCACATAAGCATAGGGGAATCAACAGGAGGAAGCATTAGCTGTCCAGCGTTCTTTTGCGGAGTCTATGGACTAACTCCCACTTATGGATTAGTGAGCAGGTATGGATTAATAGATTACGCAAACAGCATAGACAAAATGGGGCCCATGGCAAAAAGCGTTGATGAAATTGCCCTGGCACTAAAAATTATTTCAGGAAATGATGAAAAAGACCAAACCTCATTGAATGAAAAAAAAACGGATTACTTAAAATATGAGCCAGTAAGGAATTACACCATTGGGCTTCCAAAACAATATTTTGAAAACATTTCCATTGAAGTCAAAGAAAAAATAAATAATGCAATAGAAGCATTGAAAAAATTGGGAATAAAATTCATTGACATTGATTTAAAATTAAGCAAATACCACTTGTCAGCTTATTATCTTGCAGCAGTAAGCGAAGCATCAACCAATCTTGCAAAGCTTGACGGGATAAGATACGGAGCAAAAGCGGATTTTGATGAAAGCGAAGATTTCAATTCTTACTGCGCAAAAGTAAGAAGCAAAAATTTCGGGGATGAAGCAAAAAGAAGAATAATAATCGGGACTTTTGCAAGAATGAGCGGATACAGAAGCCAATACTATTTGCGCGCAATGAAAGCAAGAACATTAATAATAAATGACTACAAAAAAGCGTTTGAAAAATGCGATGCATTATTGTCTCCCACAATGATGTTTACTGCGCCAAGATTTGATGAAATAGAAAAACTTGACCCTTTGCAGGTTTACCAAAGCGACTTATTGACAGTTGGGCCAAACTTGGCAGGAATACCCATGATAAATATTCCTTGCGGATTTGACAGCAAAGGATTGCCAATAGGGTTTCATTTAATATCCAATCACTTAAACGAGCTTAAAATTTTAAGCATCGCCAAAGCTTATGAAGGGGCAAAGAAATGACTGA
>JAQTTT010000024.1:0-6202 GCA_028710615.1 Candidatus Nanoarchaeia archaeon | reverse complement strand
AAGCAGGGAATATTCATAAAAGAGCAGGAAACAAGGGCTTATAATGAGAAATCAAAAACAACAAAAGCATTAAGGGCAAAGGAATCAGAAGCTGATTACGGCTACATTTTTGAGCCAGACTTAAGCTGGCAAACAATGGACGAGAAAAGAAGCAAAAAAATATTCAATGAAATGAATGAATTGCCTGATGAAAGAATAAAAAGATTCATGAAAGAATACAATCTTTCAAAAGATTCAAGCGCATCAATGATTTACACTGACAAAAGCCTTGCAGACTTTTTTGAGAACTGCGCAAAAAAAATAAAAAAATATGATTACTTGGCAAACTGGATGCTTACGCATTTATTGAAATGCTTAAACTACAACAGCGAATCAATCAAGCAAAGCAAATTAAGCCCGGAATTATTCATTGAATTCATTGAATCAATGCTTTCGGGAAAAATCAGCGAAAGGCTTGGAAAAGAATTGATAAAAGACTTGGTTAAAACCAAAAAAAGCGTCAAGCAATTAATGAACGACAAAAAATTAAGCGGAGTAAGCGAAAAAGAAATAGCAACAATTGCAAGCAAAATATTAATAAGCAATGAAAAAGCAATTAATGATTACAAGCAGGGAAACATTAACGCATTAAATTACTTAATAGGGCAAGCGCTTAAGGAATTAAAGTTTCAGGCAAGCGCTGAAAGCGTTAGAAAAGCCCTGCAAGATGAAATAAAAAAGGTGAAATGAATTTGGAAGAAAAACCAAAAGACATAACTGAACTTGATTTTTTTACAAGGCAATTAATAGACAAAAACGGATTCGCATTCATGTGGGTTTATAAGCCGCTTTGCCCTGAATGCTCAAAAGCAAGGCTGAAAAAGCTAAAAAAAAGGGACAAAGTTTATGCCTGCGCTGAATGCAGCAAAACATTTGAGCCGGAAGAATACAAGGCATTGCTTAAATTCAACCTTGAATACGTTTGCCCAGCATGCAAATACGAAGGCAAACTGCATGATTCCTGGGAAAAGCCGAAGTCAAAAACTGCGCCAATAATGCTTAAATTCAAGTGCGAAAAATGCAATGAAAAACTTAAAGTAATGAGAATGAAAAAAGCAAAAACCAAGAAACCCAAAGCAGAATAAAGTATTTAAAACAGGAAAGAATAATAATTAAATCATGGCATTAATATTTGGAATGGCACCAGCGGATTTTTTTTTCTCAGTCTACGGAATGCTTGGAATAATTGCAACGCTATTAATAATAATAGTGACAGTAATGGCTGTTTATTTGCTGAAAAAAATAGTCAGCGTAGGAAATTCAATAAATGAGGGAGTGCAAGAAGTCAAAGGAAAAGTGAAAAAAACAACCAAATTGTTTGACGTAATCCTTGATTTATTCTCAGGCGACGACGAAGACGAAGACGAAGAAGTATTTGTAATGAAAAAGAAAAAAAAATGATTTAAAACTCTTTTTTATTATCATTTTATAAAGCTCCAGAAAGCTTTAAAAAAAGAATAACATCTAAATATATTTATGAATATCAAAGAAACTCTTGCAGATTATGCAAAATGCATTCTAATGACTGAACAAGTTCAGCTTGGAGAACATCAAGAAAGCATTTCAAGCATTATTTCAAAATATGCTTTTAATGTGCTTCAAAATTATGACAAAGAAAAAAATTGCTTTGAAGGAATAACCCAATACTTTATTGGCACGTGCCAAAATGAAGAAATAAAAAGCAAGTTAAATGATTATTTTTCAAAACAAGAGCAAGTTTTTAAAAATTTGGGAGAAAATGAATGTTTTATAATGGCTTTCTCAGGATTGGTTAATGCAATCCAAGAGTCTGCGCAACACAGCGCTGAAGAGATAGCGGAATTAGCTGAGCAAACAATCACGAGGCGCCAAGAGACTCTTGTGCATTATGCTGTATTGTCTGAAGTTATTGAGTGCGCAAAAAAATCAGGAATCCCTGATAAAACTGCCAAAATCAATGATTTCATCACTTCGCAAGTCATGGATTTAACAGATGCTTTGCTTAAATAATAAAACGCAAACATTTAAAAAAAGAATAATTTAAAATTTTTTTTATGATAAATGCATTAAAAGAAATAAAATTGCTTTTAAGAATCAAAGAACAAAAAGATTCAGAATTTTTTCTGGATTTGGGAGAATACTCTGACTATGCTAGTTCAAAAATTTCAGAATATTTAAAGCCGGTTTCAGAATATTTTTATGAAGAAAACAAAAATGATTTTGAAAAAATAATGAATTATGTTATTGAAAACTGCCCTGAAAACAGAATAAAAGAAGATTTAAAAAAAAGCTACTCCAGCCTCATGCCTCATTTGAATGTATTTAATCCGCAAGAAGCATTTTTTGTTTTATTTTCAAAATATGTTAACCAATTGGGAGATTTAATCCTTGATGATTTTTTAAAAGAAAATGGAGAAATTCCAAGATGCAAAAAAAGGGAAGACATGATTCATTACAGGCTGCTTAATAAATTATTCGGAGCAGAAAATCCCAAATTTTCAAAATTCGCAGAAAATAAAGCCAAAAATCTTGAAAATGAATTATTGCAAGGCACGAGTATTTAAACCAAAGAAAAAAGACTTATTGCAAGGTACGAATATTTAAACCAAACTTTCTTTTAGAAAAAGAAAGTTTGAACAAAGAAAAAAGACTTATTGCAAGGTATGAGTATTTAAACCAAACTTTCTTTTAGAAAAAGAAAGTTTGAACAAAGAAAAAAGACTTATTGCAAGGTACGAGATTTGAACTCGCGTAGGCACTAAGCCAACGGGGCCTAAACCCGTTCCGTTTGACCGCTCCGGCAACCTTGCAAATAATAATTGAAAATCAAGGTTTTAAAAAAGTTATTAATAAATAAAACAATTAAAAAAAAATTCATTTATTGTTTTCTATCAAGAACAATACTTTAGCTTTAACCCTGTATTCCAAAGATTTATCCTTATTAATCTTGACTTTCTGGCTAATGATTTCCAGCCCAGTTAAGTTCCTGACAGTTTTATTTGCCCTTTTAATTATTTGATTTAAAGCGTCATCAAAGCCTTTCTCAGAACCGCCGATTAATTCCAAAACTTTAGCTACTGCCATGATAATCAAAACAAGGTTTTACTATAATATAAATTTTGCGAATAATAACGCTTAAAAACTAATAATAATCTAATAATTTTGAAGCGCTTCAGTAGCTCAGCGGTAGAGCGCATGCCTAGTAAGCATGAGGTCGGGAGTTCAAATCTCTCCTGAAGCTTTTAATCCTCATCCCAATATTAATGATGTTTTTGCAGTGAATTTTCTTGCATTTTCATATACTTCTTCAAGCCTCCTTTGGGTGTAGGTTTTGATTGCAGAATATCTTGCAATGTGGCTTTCGGTTCTTGCATCCTCAAAATATTTCACATATTCATCTTCAAATATTTTGTGGGAGGAGTTCAGCATTTCAAGGTCATTTTTTTCCATCTCGCTTGGCACGCAAAGATATCCTAATGCTATTTGCGCTGATTCATGGTCGCGCACTTCAAATCCTTTCTTAAGAATCAGCGCTTTTGCGCAATAAAGCATTGAATAATAAGAAATCGTTATTGCCCAATAATTCCAATGCATTTTTTTAGGCTCTCCCTGCTTTGGAATAATGTCTTTGTTGTGCTTTGCTATTTGCAGGCTATTTTCGCCTTTTTCTAAAAATAGTTTTATTTTGAAAAAATTTTTCGATTTAATTATCCTGCCATTTTTTAATAATTCCTCAAATAGTTTTTCATATTCTTTCACTTAATTATCAGTCTCCAAAAGTTTTGCGGATTTTTAAGAACAACATGGTTTTTTAGCGTCTGCTTGCCAACATTTTCTTCCTTTTCGTTTATCATTTGAATAAACTCTTTTTGAGCAATAAATAAGGGGTTTATTTTTTTCTTGAATAAAATCTCATATTTTGAAAAATTCGCTGTTTTTTTGCCAGTTTCATTTATTATCATTAGGTCAATATCTGATGATTCTTTTTCTGCGCCTTTTGCGTAGCTTCCGAACAATAACACTGCCTCTTCAGTTTCTAATTCTAACGCTATTTTCTTTATTATCGGCTTTTTTTCAAGGAATTCTTTTTTTTCCTTTTCAGAGCTGACTTCAAGATAAGGGACAATTATAGGGTTTTTTTCATTTATTTTAAGGATTTTTGATTTGCCTATTTCTTCAATTATTATCAAATCATTCATTTTTTTGGCTGTTCGGTGAAATGTTGCGTAAGGCATTTTTGCAATCTTGCTAAGCTCATTCATTGACATCATTTTTCCCCAATTTTTTCCCAGGCAATTAATTATCCTAAACTCATTATCCATAATTGGATAATATTATCCATTTGTGATATTTAAATCTTGTTATTTATAATCAAAATGCCTTTTAATTAATAAAGTTAAGATAACCTTTCCCTTAATAATTTAGCATACGAGCCCAATGAGCCAGACACTGATTGACTAATTGCTGCCAAGCATCTTTTTAATTTCTTTTTGCCCAAGCCTATAATAAAATTATTAAATTCAGGATATCGGGAGTTCAAATCTCTCCTGAAGCTTTCAATCTTAAGAGGGCATCTTTTCCAATAAATTAATTATTAACATGAAAATTGCTTGAAATTAATGGCGCGCTGGCGCAAAAGTCATTAAAGCAAAGGATTTAAATCAGTGTTTTCTTTTTTTCTTTTCATGGATAAGACTAAAGAATATTATTTGAAAAATAGTGAAAGCTTTATTGATTCAACTTTTGGCGCTGACATGAGCAAGCATTATTCCGTTTTTTTAAGGCATGTTAAGCCTAAAGGGAAAATACTTGATGCTGGTTGCGGAAGCGGAAGGGATAGCATTTATTTTAAAAGCAAAGGTTTTGAGGTTATTGCAATTGATTATTGCAATCCTTTTGTAAAAAACGCTTTAAGTTTGGGTGTCAATGCAAAAGTCATGTCTTTTAATGAAATTAAGTGGAAAAACCATTTTGACGGAATATGGGCTTGCGCTTCTTTATTGCATCTTAAATGCAAGGAGTTAAGAATTGCTTTTGATAAAATGATTGATTCATTAAAAGTTGGCGGAATATTTTATGCGTCTTTTAAGCATGGAGATTTTTTTGGAATACGGGATGGAAGGTATTTTGTTGACTTGAATGAAAAAAGCTTTGGAGAATTGCTAAAAAATCATGAATGCCTTGAGGTGCTGGAGATAATTATTTCTCCTGATGTGAGAAATGAAAAAAAAGCGGAATGGTTCAGCGTTTTTTTTAAAAAGAATCATTTTTAAACAAGGGCTTTATTCTTATTTTTCATGGATTTTTGCCTTGGAAAAAGAATTTATAATATTTATATTTCATTAAAAAAAGAAATTAGTTTGTCAACGCCTTTAAAAGAGGTTTATGATGCTTCAAAAAAGATTTTTATTGAAAAAAAATACGCCCTTACTGAGAAAGGCTATTTGGTTGAAGGGCATAAAGAAGGATTGGAGGATTTAGTTCTTGAGATGCCTTTTGATTTGCCTGGAAATGTTCAAAGCCTGACTTATTTGGCATCAGCTAAAGGATTAATCCATCGCAACATAAAAGTCAATGAGGAGAAATCATTGGATAACAAAATCATGGTTTATAATGCAGGAAAAGATTTCACATTAAAAGGAATCCATAATTTAAAGCCAATAATTTGTGATTCAGGAAGCGCTAATGAAAGAATAATGATTAGAGAGCATAGATTGGATTATGTTGTTGATAAAGGGCATATTTAAGGTTGGTTTATGATTGCAAAAATGGAAAGATGATGATTGAAGAGTTTCATATTAATCATTTGATGGCTTTGGATAACAAAGAGATTAGAAAAATAAACAGTAAAAAGTTGAGCCTAAAAAAGTTTGGCAAAATAAAAATGCCTGAAAATGTTGACAAATACAAGAATAAAATGCGGGGCATCACTAAAACAGCTGAGGCAAGAATGCATTATTAAAGGATTATTTTTTCCCCTTTTTTGATTATTTTCGTGATTTTTGGGAATTCTTTTTTGTAGATTTCTGCGTGCTCAGTGTGAATGGGTATTAATAGTTCAGGGTTTATTTCTTTAGCCATTTCAATGAGCTTTGCTCCTGATGCGTGCCCGCTTGCATGGATTTTGTGCTGAGGGTATAAGTTGAATTTTTTCAGCCAATTATTTATTCTTTTTTCATCAAGC
>JAQTTT010000023.1 GCA_028710615.1 Candidatus Nanoarchaeia archaeon | reverse complement strand
TGCTGAAGATGGTAAATTAAGAGAAACTGATTGCGCAAATACTAAAAATTTATTCAGAATTATTCAATCAATTCCTTCAAAAAAAGCCGAGCCTTTTAAGCAATGGTTAGCGCAAGTAGGGCATGAGCGAATTGAGGAGATACAAAACCCCGAAATCGCCCAAGACAGGGTTAAAGAATATTATAAACTTAAGGGTTATCCTAAAGAATGGATTGATAAAAGGCTCAGGGGAATAGCAATAAGGCAGGATTTAACAGAAGAATGGAAAAATAGAGGAGCTAATAATAAAGACTTCGCAATATTAACAAATGAAATTACAAAAGCAACTTTCGGAAAAACAGTAAGCGAATATAAGGAATTTAAAGGATTACAAAATTTAAAACAGAACTTAAGAGACAACATGACTGATTGGGAATTAATTTTAACAATGATTGGGGAAAAAGCAACAACAGATATAACTGTTTCAAAAGATGATAAAGGATTGGAGAAACTTAAAATTACTGCTAAAGAAGGAGGGGATATTGCAAGCAACACTAGAATAAATTTAGAGCAAAAAATCGGCAAATCTTTAGTTTCAAAAGAAAACTATATGAAAATAGAAAAAAAAGATAAATTAACAGATAAAAATGAGTAATTTATAAAACATTAAATAAACAGCAAGCCAATGAAATATTCAAGGATTAATACCGGAGAGGTTTATATTCCTCCTTACAGATTATCACATTTATTCTTGAAAAATGAGGATAAAACAATAATGCTTGAATTTTACCATAAAGATGAGCAATAAGATTTGATTAATATTTAAACAGCAAGGTTTAAAAACAATTCTTTTATATTTTACTAAATATGGTCAGCAATAAAATATGCACTTCATGCCAAACTGAAATAGTTTCAGGGGAAAACAGCGCGCAATTCAAATGCCCGAACTGCAAGGCTTTGATAACGAGATGCGGGAAATGCAGGAAATCAATGATTAAATACGCTTGCCCTGAATGCAAAACAGGAGGTCCATGAATCATGGCTTCCAGAGTGGTTTTAACATTTAGCATAATGCCTGAATCTGTTGAAGTCAATCTTGAAAAGCTTGCAGAAAAAATCAAGGAAATCATTTCAAAAGAGGCAGAAGTCGGAAAAATAGATTACAAGCCAGTTGCTTTCGGCTTGAAATCAATAGAAATAATGGCAATAATGGATGAATCCAAAGGAAGCACAGAAAAAATTGAGCAAGAAATATCTGAGCTTGAAGGAGTCAGCAGCGCAGAAGTGACAGATGTAAGAAGGACAGTTGACGTATAAATTCTTTTAAATAATGGTTTTATATTATTAACTATGAATTTTTATGAAGTTGTTGAAGGCATAAAAAATATTCACATTCAGGGAGCCAGCGCCATAGCAAAAAAAGGCATAATGGCTTTTGCAAAATACGTTAATGAAGGAAAGGATTTCAGGAAAAATGTTGAATACGCAAAAATAAAATTAATCACTGCAAGGGCAACTGAGCCAATGCTTGTCAATGGAATAAATTATATCATAAAAAATGCGAAAAGCAAAAAAGACTATGTGCCTTTGGCTGAGAAATTAATAAAAGAGAAAGAGGAGTCAGAGGAAAAAATAAGCGAAGCAGGCGCTAATCTGATAAAGGATGGAATGAATATTTTCACTCATTGCCACAGCAGTTCAGTAATAAGGATTCTAAAAAAAGCAAAAGAGCAAGGCAAAAAATTCAGCGTAATATGCTTTGAAACAAGGCCGTTATATCAGGGAAGAAAAACTGCAGCAAACTTGGCAGGGCTGGGCATTAGGACACTTATGACTATAGACAGCGGAATGACCGAAGCTTTTGATGAATTCCCAGCAGACATAGCCTTGGTCGGATGCGATGCCTTAACAAAGAATTATTTTGTTAACAAGATAGGGACAGATACTTTGGCAAACGTGGCTAAAAGAAATAAAGTGCCTTTTTATGTATGCACTGAAACCTATAAATTCACTGATAATTTAAGGATTGAGCACAGAAGCCCGAATGAAGTGTGGGACAATCCTCCCAAAGGATTGATTATTTGGAATCCGGCTTTTGACGCAACAAGCAATGACTTAGTCACTGGATTCATAACTGAAAAAGGGATATTAAAGGGAGTAAAATGTTCAAGCTGGTAATAGTTGATTTAGTGGGAATACTCTCAAACAATGGGAATGAATATTCAATATTGAAAAAAATAACGAATTTTAAGGGCACTGCGCAAAGCCTGAAAGCATACCTTGGAGATGCTTATGAAAAATTATTGTCTGGAAAAATAACTGAAAAACTTTTTTGGCAAAAAGCTGCAAAAGAATCAAAAACAAGAAAAAAGCCTGAAAGCATTAAAAAAGAATTCATGAAATCTTTCAGCCCGATTTTTGACAAAGAATTGCTCAAAAAAGCAAGGCAGAATTTCAGCTTTGCATTGTGCAGCAATTTTTACAAGCCATGGCATGAAGAAATCAAAAAAAAGCATAAATACGCTTTTGATTACGAATCTTTAAGCAGCGAGGCAAAAATAAAAAAGGATGACAAAAAAATGTATTTAAGCGCAATGCTGAACTTTAAGCTAAAGCCGGAGCAATGCGTTGTTGCAAGCGATGAAGCAAGCGATTTATTGCTTGCAAAAGAATTGGGAATGAAAACATTGTTCATACCCGGAAAAACAAAGGAATTCAAAGGCGCAGATTATTATTATGAAACATTCAACGATTTTTTAGCAGTGCTAATCTGATTATGCAATTCATCAATCAATGAAAAAGCTATTTTTTCAAATTCTTTCATGCTTCCTCCAAAAGAGAATTCCTTGAAAGGATTTGTCAAGGAATATGCGCAATAAGGAAACCCGATGAACAGCTCATCGCTTTTTAGGTTAAAAAAATCATTTGAATATTCAACGCGCTTTGCTTCATTCTTGCCGATTTTTATGCTGTAATGCGAATTCTTGAATTGAATGCTTAAAAAATCGCAAAAAAACACCGCGTTTAATCCTTTTTTTGACAAATTATCCGCAACTTTTGAATAATTAATTTTAAAATCATGAAAGCACTGGAAAACCAATGGGTTTAAGTGCTTTTGAATAAAATCAAAGGCATTGGAGTTAAGCAAGGATTTTTTTTTAAGAATGCCTTTGCAAACAAGCCCATAAGCCTTTTCTTTGATGAAATTCATTTTATCTTTTATGCAGGAATCATCTCCAATGAGAATGCTTGAAGAATCATTTATTGCCAATGAAAAATTTTCATGCTCTAAATAGAATTCATTATTTAACACTGAGCAATTAAATCCAGCTGAATCAAGCAATTCAGCCATTATTTCTTTTCTTGCTCCAAGAAAAAATCCCTGATTTATAAGAAGGGATAAATCGCTTTCCATATGAATAATAAAACAAGCCCTTCAATTAAATTATTTGCCATAAAGGAATTCAACGTATTCCCTTTCAATAGGGCTTAGCTTTGGAATGATTAGTACTTGCGGAACGCCTTTTAAATTCAAATCAGAAAATTCCTTGGCTTTGCAAAAAACAATTGACTGGTCCTTGAATCCAAGCCGGCAAACCCCGATAACCTCAGTCTCTTCATTAAAAAAAGCATTTCTTTCAGCGCTTATTTTTAAAAGAATTTTTATTCCCTCAGAAACGCGCATGTATTTATTCTCATCCTTTTTTATATCAAGAAAAACAATGGTGTGAGCATCATTTTCGTAATTTTTTAGAACAATGTCAAAAAAGCTTGTTGGATTATAATTTTTTTCAGGATAGGGAATGCTTGCGCTTTTGCCAAACCTGTAAATAAACAATCCAGTTTCGCAAAGGCTGGAATGAATGCTGCTTGAATGAATAACCCCGCATTTTATATTAAGCTCTTTGCATTCCTTCAATAATTCAATATGCGTTGTTGCGCTTAAAGGGTCTCCAACAACCATTAAAGCAACATTTTTTTCAGAAGCTTTGGGCAATATTTTTTTTTCAAAACCGGATTCCACTTCATTCCTTGAAAGCTCAGCTATTTTTTTGCCAATCAGGGATTCAAGCTTTGATAATTCACAATCATCCATGAATCCAGTATACCTTTCAATATAAACGAAATCGCTTTTTTTGCAGGCATTCAATCCATTAACAGTTATTGAGCCGTGCCCGCTAATTCCGCAACCAACAAGATAAAGCATGACTAAAAAATAGAAACCATTCCTTTTAAAACATTGTTGAAACAATGCTTAAAGCGCCCAAAAGAATGCAAAACACTGAAAAATCTATTTTTTTTGCAATTTTTAAAAAAAGCCCGATTGTCATTCTTCCAACAAAAAAAGCAACAGCTCCGCCAATCAAATATTCAATCCTGAAAGCAAATCCTTCAAAAATTGCCAAATAAACAGATTCAGCCAAAACAACAGGAACGCTCATTAAAAAACTCAGCTTCATAGAATATTCAGGAGTAAAACCCCTTAAAAGAAATGCAAAAATAGTGATTCCGCTCCTGCTTATTCCGGGAATAACTGAAAACCCCTGGGAGCTTCCTGAAATGATTGAGTCAGCAACTGAAACCTTTGAGTCAATTTTTTTGGCGCTGAACTTTTTGCGAATCATTTGAAGCCCGCCAGTTATAAAAAGCATTGCTCCAATGAAAATATTTGCGCTTGAAAAATCAAAAGAATATGATTTTAAAATAAAATAAACCGGACTACCAATCAATAATGAAAAAAAAACGCTTATAAGAATGAACCTTAAAAGATTGAAATCCTGCGGATTTTTGGGATAAACCATTTTTTTTACATCTTTTTTAAAATAGCTTATAACTGCAAGCATTGTTCCAGCATGCAAAAAAAGGCTTACATCAATTGCTTTTGAAAATTCGTATCCCATGTTTACAAGAAAATAAGAAACAACTCCCTGGCTGCTTAAAGGAATCCATTCAACTATTCCCTGCAAAAAACCCGCAATTGCGTAAATGATTAAATCCATTATTAATATTATTTTTATCTCCCTTTAATAGTTTATGCTAAAGCAGCCAAAGCCATTCTAAGCAAAAAACCTCCAATAGAAACTCCATACATGTCATTTGTTTTGCTGAAAATGAATCCGAAAAACAATCCGCACCCAAAAAATACGCCAGCAGACAAGTAATCAGGCAAAAAAATCGCCCCCCCAATAAAGCTGGACAGAATTATTGCGATAATTGAGCCGAATTTTTTTTCAAAAAATCCCTGAAAAAAATACCTTATTAATAGCTCATAATTAAAGCTTAAAAGAAGCATTAAAAGCGAAAAATCCCATGAAAAATCAAAAATATTCACCCAATTAAAGTTTCCCAAATAAATGCCTGCAAAAAGCAAGAAAAAGCAAACAGTGAATGAAAATACAAAAAGGGTTATAACGCTTTGAATGGTGTCATTAATGTCAAATTTAAGTATGTGATAATGCTTGTTAAGCACAACATAAAGTATTGGCACTGAAAACACGATTATTGTATGAACTGCAAGGAACGGACCGCTCAAAAGCAGCCTTAAAAAAATGAATGCAATAAACGCATAAAAATAATAATCAGTTTTCATTAGAATAGTGAAGCATTTGCGCAGTTAAAAATTTTTCAATAACTAATTTAAATAAAAGATTTATCAATTAAAGTATAATGATTGAGCAGGCAATACTATTAACAGCATTCATTTACCTTTTAATCACAAGCATTCTTGACATAAAATACAGATTAGTCTGGGATTACATCAATTATTCCTTTGGATTCATATTTTTGCTTTTAAGAATAATGGAGCAAATGACAACGTTTAACCCTGAAACAATAATAACAATATCAGGCTCTTTTTTTGCAACAGCAAGCATAGGATATTTGCTTTACAGGATTGGCGCCTGGGGAGGAGGGGATTTAAAATTATTGTCAGCATTAAGCATAGGGCTTTCAGGCCTTGCATCAGACAATATCTCAATCTATGCGCTGTCTTTTCCATTTTACGCGAATTTTTTGCTGAACACGCTTGTAAGCGGAACAGTTTTTGGAATAATATGGTCTTTAATTTGCGCAGTTAAAACAAAAGCTTACAAAGATTTTAAAAAAATTCACTGGGCAATCGTTTCAGCAGCAGTCATTCTCGTAGCATTTGCAATTTTTTCGCCCATTCAAAAAGCAGCATTTTTTTCATTAATTTCAATATTCTGCTTTTATTACATTATAAAAAAATTTGAAGATAAAATAACAATAATTGAAAAAGAAGTAAAAAAGCTTGATGAAGGGGATTGGATAATAAAAGACATGAAAGTGAAAAACCAATTAATCAAAAAAAAACCAACAGGCATAACGAAAACAGACATAAAAATACTTCAGTCCAGCAACCTTAAAAAAATAAAAATAAAGGACGGAGTGCCTTTTCTTGTGAGCTTTTTTTTGGCATTCATAATGACGCTGATTTTAGAAAACAATGTTATAGCAATGATAGCTTTAGGGATTTAGATTTTTACCAATACTTCGGAATCCTCGGCTTAAGAACAATGTCATCCTCTTTTTCTTTTTTTTCAGGAGCAGGCTCATGAGACTTAGCGCTTTTCTTTGCAGGAGCGCTTTGCTCTGACTTAATCTCAGAAATAACGCTGTTGACATAATCTGACAATTCTTCTCCAGACAATTGCTTGTCTGGCCAAGAAATAGAAACTTTATCCCCCTCGTATCTTGGAATAACATGAATGCTTGCATGAGCAACCCTTTGATTCGCGCCCACGCCCTCATTAATAATGTAGGATATTCCGGTTGCGCCCCTCATTTTTTTTATCAAGTTTTGCCCAAGGCTTAATGCAATGCTAAAAATCCTATTCCTAGTGGCTTCGTCCAATTCAAGAAAAATCTGGGCATGAACTTTAGGAATAATCTGAATATGCCCCTTGCTTGCAGGCTTAATGTCAAGAAAAGCCATGCAGGCATCATCCTCAAACACTTTGGCGCTCTGACTTTTTCCCTGCGCAATCAGGCAAAAAATGCAATTCTCATCACTCATGAAATAATTAAAAAAATCCTCTTATTAAAAAACTTATGAATAATCAAAACACTGGAGAAGATAATTTATCCTGATTCAAATAATATCCAATATTAACCTTGTTTTTCAGCCCGCTTTTTTCATGAAAAGCCACTCCCAAAACTTCATTTTTTTCATTCAACACAAGATAATTCGGGCCTTTTCCTTTTTTTTTTAAAACCCCTTTTTCAAATATTGTTCTTCCGCAGGTGAATAAAAAACTGCTTTTTTCATTTAAAACCAGAAAATTCTTCACTCTTTTTTTATTGATTTCAAGCAAGCTTGAAAAAGCATGCTTTTTAAACAAGACCGCTCCCTTTGAAAAAGGGGAAATCTTAAAATCCATTTCTTTCAATTCCCTGCTCATGAGCGCAATTGAATCATTGAAAATTCCGCAATTCTTTGGAAATATTGGCTCGCAACCAAAATCCTTTTCAAATGATTTAATTGCCTGATTAATCATATTGTTTATAAAAGCGCGCAGAGTTTTTAAAAAATTGCATGAAAAAAAGCCAAATAATGAATGAGCTGAAAAATGCGGGAATAGATTGGGAAGTTCTCAAAAAAAGCTTTGGCATAAAGCTGAAAAAAGGAAAATCCATGATTGATCAAATGCTTGAGCAAATAATCAAAAAAACAAGCGAGCACTCGCTTGAATTAATGAAAATAATATCTCCCAAGAATTTGATAGAAAACCATGAATCAAAAATGATTAAAACAGCGCTAAAAGAAAAAATATACGAAACAATAAAGGATTTGTCCCTTATTAACTGGAAATCAAAAAAAGCAATGCTTGAAACAAATGAAGAAAAACTGAAAGCAATAAAAAAAGCGCTTGATTATTTTTTGCAGGATTTCATTAAAATCAAAAAAGAATTATGCAATGAAATGATAAATAATTGGAAAAAAGAGGAAATAAAAGACAATTATTACATTTCATGACTTTTTCAACACAGCATAAAAGAATCCCACAGTTTCATCAATGTGCGGGAAAAAATATTTCTCTTTCAGCGCTTTCAGGCCCAAAGCTTTTGCGTATTCAACATTTTCTTCATTCTCTTCAGCCTCAATGCTGCAAGTAGAATAAACCATTAATCCGCCTTTTTTCAAGGCATCAAAGCAGCTTTTTATCATTTTTTTCTGAAGCAAAGCATGGGACTTGACCTCATGCTTATTCACGGATTTAATCCTTTTTTTCTCTTTCCACATCATTCCTGTTGCGCTGCAAGGGGCGTCAAGAAGTATTTTATCAAAAATTAATCCCATTTTTTTTATTTTCAAGGCATCCATTTTAAAAGAAGCAATATTAATGCACCCAAGCCTTTGAATATTGAAAGCTTGGGCTTTCAAGCGCTCAGCGCTGACATCAACAGAAATAATAACTCCCTCATTATTCATTAATTGGCTTAAAAGAGTTGATTTTCCCCCGGGAGCGCTGCAAGCATCAAGGATTAATTCATCAGGCTTTGGCATTAATTCATTCACGCTAATCATGCTTGCCTTGTCTTGCAGATAAAAATATCCAAGCAAATATTCCTCAGTTGAGCTTAAAGCAAAAGGCTCTTTTAATATTTTAAAGCAATAATCAAGCTCTTTTTGCTTTTCAAAAGAGAACCCTTTTTTTGAAAGCCGGCTTATAAGGGCATTAGCAGAGATTTTTAAAGTATTCACCCTTAAGTACTTCACAAATCTTGAATTGATTTTATTATTCAATTCATCAGCGAATTCTTTTCCAAACCTCTCAACATAAGAATTGTAAAATTCCCTTTTCATAAATATTCAGCAAGCATTTTTTTAATCAAGCCTTTGGCATCTGAATCCCTTTTAACATCAACAGCCAATCTGTCGCCATAAGCATAAGGCTTTGACAACCCCTCTTTATTCCACTTTGAAACGAATTCAGAAAAATGCTTTGCAGGGCACCAAACAACAGGGCCAAAATGCTTTTTTGCATCAGAAACCTTTATTGACTCCATTTCAAAATAGGCATAAGAATCATCAGTCACTCCAAAAGAATAAATTGAAAAACCCTCTTTATCCAATTTCTTGCTTATGGCATTCATTCTTTTTTTGGCTTTTGCTTTTAATATGTCAAAATCATTGCTTTCTTTAAGCCTGAAAAATATTAATTTAGTTCCTCGCCTCAAGCTCCTTTCTTTTACAAGGGCAATTTTTAATCCGCGAATATTGAAAAGGCAGGCATTCCTTGTCCTTAAAAAAATCCTTATTTTAAATACGAATTGGCTGAAAACATCCAAAGATACGCATGAAGCAGCATTTCTCAAAGGAAGCAAAGGGTCAACAATAACCAAAGGGCCTGAAACCTTGCTTTTATTCATGGCTTTTAATGCAGCCTCGCTTCCATCATAATGCTTTTCAATATCTATCACAATCTTTGGCTTTGAGCTTTCAAAGAATTCAGCCAAATTATAAAAGCTTCCAAAATGAATAATCATTAATTCGCAAGCGTACCCGCTGAAACCGCTTCTTGCAGACTCCGCGCCATACAAATCATTTGCCTTTAAAAATTGCTTTAGCAACAAAACTTCATCAGCCAATTCAGGATTTTTTTCAAGCCTTTTTTTCAAATAATTTATGTGAAAAAAGCTGATATCTGCAGAGTTTTCTGCTTTTTTAGGGGAATCATATTTTATGCTTGGAACGAATTCAACGCTAAACCCCGAATATTCTCCCTTAAAATAATCCCTTGTTCCATGAACAATCCTGAACCCGTCAAAAGTTTTTGCAATCAATAATTTATAATGATCATTTATGCTTTTTTCAGAATCAAATCTTATGAAAAAATCCAAATCATGATTGCCCTTCATTGAAGTGCTCCTGCTTGCGCTTCCGCCAAGAACAACCTCAACATTTGCGCCCAAATTTTTCGCATTTTCCCGGATTTGGGAAATTATTTTTTCAGACACTTCAGAAATCCTTTTTTTCTCATCAACACCAGGCTTTGCATCTTTCAAAACCTTCAAAAAAACTTTTTTCATGTAATTAAATAAATAGCCGCACCACTATTTTAAAATTATCCAAAATCAGCAAAACAGGATTCATCATTCTTCACTTTTCAAATGATTAAAAAGGCCTAATGATTTAGGCATTTCTTTTGCTTTTTTAAACTCAATAAGCATTTGCTCAAGCAATCCAGGCTTTGGCATAGCAATCCTTCTTTTTATTTCATTAATTCCAATATTATCAGACTCTTGCCTTGTAATAGCATCATATTCTTTCTGAGCATCTTTAAGTCGCATGAGATATTTTTCTTTCCTTTCTTCAAGATGAAATAGTAATTCATTGTACATCTCGCTAAAATCATTTAAGTTAGGGTCAGTTGCTCGTTCAGCGTATAGCCTTGCCAAATCGCTTTGCGCTGCGCCAATTTTTTTATCCATTAATATTATTTTTGCCCGCAATTTTATGATTTTGCTCAAATATTCTTTTTCGCCAATTTCCATGAAATATTTAAAAACAATTCAATATTTAAACTTATTGAAAAACTATAAAAATAAGGAAATGATTTGATTAAGCTATGAAAATATTCAGAAAAACGCATTTTTGGAAGGATAACAGAACATTCATAGAAATAGATGCTGAAGAGCCTGGAATTGAAAGGGGATACCCTGCAGAAGGAAGCTTTTTATTAAAAATAGGCGAGCAGTC
The DNA here is from genome assembly GCA_028710615.1 of Candidatus Nanoarchaeia archaeon. Classification (GTDB taxonomy): domain Archaea; phylum Nanobdellota; class Nanobdellia; order Tiddalikarchaeales; family Tiddalikarchaeaceae; genus JAQTTT01. The sequence continues at coordinate 651 of JAQTTT010000023.1, read as the reverse complement.
AAGCATTAAAAGCGCTTTCAAGCTAAGCCCTGATGAAGCAAGAGCCATGAGGGACGCGTTTGACGCATTTTTAAAAATTCATGATAAAAAGCACGCAGAATTAATGAGCAATGATTATGAAAAAAAGGAATATAACCCTTATGAAAAACAGGAATACTCTTCAAGTTTAGAAAGAAGTGATTACTCTGCATCACAGTTTGATAAAAAAGAATACAACAAAGATGAATACGAATTCAGGCCAGAATATGGGAAAGAAGATTATTCTCATAAGCCGGAATACACAAAAATGCCTCAAGACAAGCAATCAGATTCATCATTCTTTATTTTTGGAAACGATTCTCAGCCAAAAAAAGAGGAAAAAAAGCCTAATGTGGAATTCTACTTCTGAAAGCCGCCAACATTGCCTTGTCCAATTTCAGAATAGCAAGAAAAGCACACAGTTTTAAGGACAAAGCCCTTCATTGAGCCCAAAAAAACCGAAACCCGCAAATCGCCAGAGCAATCAGGGCATTTAACCAGATTAAAATCATCAGTAATGTCGCTCCATTTAATGTGAATGCTTTTTTTGCACTTTGGACAATTATAATCAGCAACAAGCAAAGGGTAAGTTTCATTGTCCCCATTGGATTTTTTTATTTTAAGCATTTTACC
>JAQTTT010000022.1 GCA_028710615.1 Candidatus Nanoarchaeia archaeon | reverse complement strand
TTGCATTTGCTTAAGCTGAATCTTATGCTTGCATGCGCTAATTCATGCTTTAATCCCATTGCCAGTAGAACATGCGAAGCTTTTAATGAAGTTGATGAGCACGCGCTTCCAGTTGAAACCATTACGCCCTTGCTGCTAAGCATTAATAATATGCCCTCTCCTTCAATGCCTTTAAAGGAGATATTCACATTGTTGCAAAGCCTGTCTTTTCCTGTTGCCCCATTTAATTTCACATCAGGAATTTCTTCAAAAATTTTCTTGATTAAATAATCCCTTAATTTGCTCATTTTTTCAATATCTTTTTTGTCAGCCATTTCAACTGCTTTTGCAAAACCGATTATTCCTGCAATGTTTTCAGTGCCGCTTCTTAAGCCAAACTCATGAGCTCCTCCGCTTTGCCAAGCGTTAATTTTTGTGCCCTTTTTAATGTAAAGCGCTCCAACGCCCTTGGGTCCATGAATTTTATGGGAATTGATTGTCAGCAAATCCAAGTTCATTTTATTGACGTCAATATCAACTTTAGTGTAGGATTGGCATGCATCAGAATGGAAATAAACTTTTTTTTCTTTGCAGATTTTTCCGATTTTTTCAATATTGTTTATTGTGCCCACTTCATTATTGGCATGCATGATTGTGACTAATCCGGTTTTTTTAGTGATTGCTTTTTTAATGCTTTCAGGGTTTACTGCTCCAAATTCATCAACATCAAGATAAGTTATTTTGAATCCTTGGGTTTGCAGCCATTTGCAGGAATTCAAGACGCAGTCATGCTCAGCTTTGCTTGTAATTATGTGGTTCTTATTCTTGTTTGCAAAAGCTGTTGCTTTGATTGCGAAATTGTTGGATTCAGTTCCTCCTGAAGTGAAAATTATCTCTTCAGCAGAGGCATTGATTGAATCAGCAATGATTTTTCTTGCAGTTTCCAAGGCTTTTTTGGCTTTTTCGCCAGCTGAATGAATTGATGACGCGTTGGCGTATTCTTTTGAAAAATAAGGTTTCATGGCTTTCAAAACCTTATCATCAACCTTTGTTGATGCAGCGTTGTCCAAATAAATCATTGGCAGCAGCACCCCTCTTTGCAATTCGTTTTTTCAATGCCTTTATGAATCCTGCATAAGCATTTGGTTTTTCTTATTAATGAGCATATGGAATTGATTTCTTTTACAACGCAAGATTTGTCTTTTAGGATGTTCTTGGCTGAATCCTTTATTTTAGCATTGATTTCTTTGCTGAATTTAATATTTGCTGTTGCCCTTTTAGATTTCACGTATTGGCATACTGCCGCATCGCTAATGCCTAAAAGCTCAGAAATGTTTTTTTGGTTGATATTGCTCTTTGATAACTCCACTGCCAAAGCTTTTCTAATGGAGGGTATTACAAAATTCGCTTCAATCTCCTGCGGCTGTTTCATAATTAACACTGTTAATATAATTAATGCTTTTAATTTATAAATTTTATTGAATAAAGAAATAATAATAAATGAATGGGGATTAAATAATGATTATGAAACATAGCGTAAAAATCAGCGGAATGCACTGCACGAGCTGCGCGTTAGGCATAGAGAAAAGCGTTAAAAATTTAGGCAAAGATTTCAATGCCAAGGTTAATTTCGCTTCAGAGACAGCTTTGATAGAAGCGCCTGACATGAAAGGCATTGAAAAAATAATTAGCATAATCAGGCAGTCAGGGTATAAAGCCATAATTTCTGATGAGCATCATGAGGGCCATGAGCATTCCGGCAATGTTGAGGCAATGAAAAAAGAATTAATATTTACAGCAATAGTTTCAATCCCCTTATTATTATCAATGCTTCCCTTGATAGGAATAATGATTCCTTCATTCTTGATGAATCATTATCTGCATTTTATTGTGGCGTCAATAATTGTCATTATTAATAAAGGGTTTTATATAAGGGGCTATAGCGCTGTTTTTAAGGCTAAAAGCGCGAGCATGGATACATTGGTGGCGTTGGGCACAGGAGCAGCGTATATTTACAGCTTAATTAGCATTATTTTTGGGCAAACAAGCGAGCTTTATTTTGAAATAACGGGATTGCTTTTATTATTCATTTCTTTGGGAGAATACTTGGAAGCTGTTGCAAAAAAGAAATCAGGGGATGCAATAAAAAAGCTGATAAAATTATCTCCTAAAGAGGCAATAGTGATAAGGAATAATAAGGAAATTATTGTAAAAATCAGTGAATTAGAAAAAGGGGATTTGATAATAGTTAAGCCTGGCCAAAAAATTCCGGTTGATGGAGTGATAATTAAGGGCATTAGCAGTGTTGATGAATCAATGGTTACTGGAGAAAGCATGCCTGTGGAGAAAATTATTGGCTCGCAAGTCATAGGGGGCACGATTAATAAGTCAGGCTCATTCACTTTTAAGGCATTGAAAGTGGGCAAAGACACTCTTTTGCAGCAAATAATAAAGCTGGTTAATGAAGCTCAGTTAAGCAAGGCGCCCATTCAGAGGCTTGCTGATAAGATTAGTTCAATTTTTGTTCCAGCAGTAATAGTGATTGCTTTAATTAGTTCAATTGCTTGGCTAATTCTTGGCCAGGAGCTAAGTTTTGCTTTGAAAATTTTTGTAACAATTCTGGTTATTGCCTGCCCTTGCGCGTTGGGATTGGCAACGCCCACTGCAATATTGGTTGGAACTGGCAAAGGGGCGGAGAATGGAATATTAATAAAGGATGCTTCAAGCTTTGAAAAAATAAAAAAAGCCAAGATTATAGTTTTTGACAAGACTGGAACTTTGACAAAAAATGAGATAAAAGTTGATTCAATAATTAATTATGGCAGAATAAGCTTGAATGAAGTTTTGGCTATTGCAGCTTCTTTGGAAAAAAACAGCGAGCACCCATTAGCTAAAGCAATAATGGAAAAAGCGAAGAAAGAAAAGATTAAGATAAAAGAGGCTCATAATTTTGCTAATATTGAAGGCTATGGTGTGAGCGGAAAAATTATGGGAAAGCAGGCTCTTGTTGGCAAGTTAGGGTTAATAAAAAAGAAGGGCATTAATGCTGAATTGTCAGAAAAAGATGTTAAAGAGTTGGAATCCAAGGGCCAGACAGTGATATTAGTGGCTTATGGCAATAAATTAATAGGTTTGATGGGTTTAAGCGATGAAATAAAAGAGGATGCAGAAGAGGCTGTAAGCGAGCTTAAAAAGATGAATTATTCAGTTTACATGATTACTGGAGATAATGCGAGAAGCGCTAAAGCAGCAGCTGACAAGATAGGATTAACTAATGTTTTGGCTGAAGTTCTGCCTAAGGAAAAAGCTGACAAAATAAAGGAATTGCAAAAAAAAGGAGGAGTAATAATGGTTGGCGACGGGGTTAATGATGCAGTTGCATTAACTCAGGCAGATATTGGAATAGCTATTGGCAGCGGAACAGATGTGGCAATAGAGGCAGGGCAAATAGTTTTAGTGAAGGATAAAGTGATGGATGTTGTTAAGGCATTGAGATTAAGCAACCTTACGTTAAACAAAATCAGGCAAAACTTGTTTTGGGCTTTTTTTTACAACACTTTAGGAATACCTATAGCTGCAGGAATATTATACCCCTTATTGCTTAACCCAGTTATTGCAGCGCTCGCAATGAGCCTGTCAAGCGTCAGCGTAGTCACCAACTCATTGCTGATTAATCTTAAAAAGATTTAATTTTTTTTTTACATTTGTTTTAGTCTTTTTATTCTGTCAAGTATTGGGGGATGGGTTGAGAATAGGTTGCTTACAATGTCATGCTTTTTTTTGAAAGGGTTGCTTATGAATAAGTGCGCTGTTGCGTGGTTTGCTGAGTCTACTAAAGGGTCTGGGTCAAGGCTTATTTTTTTTAATGCACTGATTATTCCGTTCGGGTTTCTTGTAAGCGCAACTGAGTTGGCGTCAGCCAAGTATTCCCTTTGCCTGCTTACTGCCATTTGGATTATTTTGCCGATTATTGGGCTTAGTATTGCAAGGATTAATCCAGCGAATATTATTATGACTGCGAATCCTCCGGCATTGTTTTTTGAGTTTGAAGATTTTCTTCCCCCTCCCCATAAAAAGCTTCTAAGCAAGAAATCGCTTAAAAGAGTAATCACTCCTGCCAATACTACTGCAAGCATCATGAATCTTATGTCATAATTTTTTATATGGCTCATTTCATGAGCTATAACTCCTTCCAATTCCTCCCTGTTTAATTTGTTTAGCAATCCGGTTGTTGCTGTTATTGATGCAGTTTTAGGCTCTTTTCCTGTGGCGAACGCGTTTAAAGCAGTGTCTTGTATTATGTATGCTTTTGGGGCAGGTATGCCTGCAGCTATGGCTAATCCTTCAACGCTGTTAATGAAAGAGGCATGATTTGCCCGGTTAGCTTCTTTTGCTCCAAGCATTGAAAGAATCATTGAATCTCCTGAATTGTAGGCAATTATTGCGTAAAATACTGAGATGAATATTACTATCATTAAAATCGTGTATGAATCATAGATGAATGAAAAGATTGCTCCTATTCCTGCAATGATTAATATGAAAAATATTATTAGGAGCAAAGATTTTTGCTTGTTTTTCTCTATTTCTTCAAACATTAATTTTTTCATAGCCTGATTTCAACATTTTTTCTTTCTGATTCGCTTGCAAGGAATGAATCCATTTTTTTGAATTTAAAAATATTGGCTATTATGCTTTGCGGAAATACTTGTATTCTGGTATTGTAAGCCATTACTACATCATTATAGTATTGCCTTGAATAAGCGATTTTGTTCTCTGTTCCGCTGATTTCTTCCTGCAAATGCATGAAATTATTGCTTGCCTTAAGCTTTGGGTAATTCTCTGCAACTGCGAAAAAAGATTTCAAGGCATCAGTTAATTGGCTTGAAGCTTTTGCCTTTCCTTCAACGCTTCTTGCATTCATTATGCCTGCTCTTGCTTTTGTTATTTCTTTTAATGCGCTTTTTTCGTATTTCATGTATCCCTTGACTGCTTCAACAAGGTTTGGGATTAAGTCATTCCTTCTTTTTAATTGAACATCAATTTGCGCCCAAGCGTTTTTAACCTGGTTTTTCAGGCTTATTAATCCATTGTATGCAATAATAACTAAAAAAGCGATTGCAGCAATGAAAATTAAGAGCATTGTATAAATTTCCATGAATGTATTATTGTGCTTGGATTATTAAATATTTAACTGAAACGCTGATTATTTCGTTTTTTGAGAGCTTTGAGCTCCTAAGAATTTCATTTTATTTGTGCTGAAAATTATTCCTGCTTTGCCTGCTTCTTTAATGCTTTTTCCTTTTAGCATTGATTGAATGAATGCGCTGGCTAATGCGTCGCCTGCGCCTGTTGAGTCAACAATCTTTGCTTTTAAGTATTTAATTTTAATTTCTTGTTTTTCTGTTTTAATGTAAATGCCTGTTTTAGCTTTTTTTATTACTATTATTTTTATTCCCGCGTTTAAGAAATCGTTTGCAGCGGTTTCGCATTCTTTGCCTGTTATTTTTTTGGCTTCAGCTTCATTTGCAAAAAAAATGCTGATGTTTTTTAAGTAGGGTTCTAATGTGCTGAGCGAATATTTTGATAAAGCGCTTCCTGAATCTATGCTAACGCTTAATTCAGGAGTTAATTGCTTTAATAATTCTATTGGGGGAGTTGCCAAGTGAATGTGCTTTGCTGTTTTAAAATAAGGTTTTAGCTTTAATTTTTTCAGTTCCTTGTTTGCTCCCAGGCTTTTTTCGAATTTTTTTTTGAATCCTTTGCTAAGAATTTTCACTGTCCCGGTTTTTTCATCTATTGTTTTGATAAAGGATTTAACCTTGTTTTTTTTCAAATTGCCAATGATTAATTTTCCGTTTTTGTCGTTTCCAACAAATCCTAAGAATCCGGATTTTAGTCCAAGCCTTGCGCAATTAACTGCGAAGTTATTCGCGCTTCCTCCGGGAAAAAATTCTTTGCCAGGATAAATGTCTATGTTAGCATTTCCAATGCTTAAAACATCAAGCATAATGGCATTATTTAGCTTTTATATTGTTAAAAATATTATGCTTAAAATGCAAAATATTACGCCCATGATTTTTTTTAATGACAATTTTTCTTTAAGAATGGTTATTCCCATAATGGATGTTAGAAGTATGAAGCCTGTGCCTCGGACAGGAGCAACAATTGATAAAGCTGTTTCATTAATTGCCAAGTAATAGCTTATCAGGCCTATTGATACGAAAAATCCTGAAAGGATTGCCAGTGACACATTTTTTTTGCCAATAAAAATATTTTCTTTTTTAAATAAGAAATAAGAACTTAAGGCAGAAAGCCCGAAGATGTATTGAAAAAAAAGCACTGAATAAGGATTATTATTTGAAAGCTGGGTTTTTACCAAAAAAATAGTTGTTCCCTGCAAAAACATTGCCATTAAAGCGTAATAAACCCACTTCATTTTTTGCCCCCCAGCAAATAAATGCCAAATGCCGCAAAAATTATTCCGCCAACAATTTTTGCATTAATCTGTTCTGACAAAAAAATTATTCCAAGAATTGCTGAAACTGTTGAGCTTAAATTGAATACTGGAGCGGCTTTAGAAAGGTCAGAGATCTTCAAAGAATAATAATACAAAGACAAAGAGATTAAGTATGTTAAGCCCAAAATTATCATCATGGGGTTGAATATTAATTTTTGGTCAAGCATAAAAGAATATGCAAAGACTAAACTCATTGACATTAAGAACTGCCAGAACACTACAACTAAAGGGCTTGATTTTTTAACATTTTTTACAGTAAAAGAGCTTAAAGCCAGAAAAATTGTTGACAAAATTATGTAAAACTTCCACATGCTTTTCATAATAAGCTTTTTATTAAATAAAAACATTGTTAATTAATTATGGATGCTTTGAAATGCATTAATACCAGGAGAAGCATAAGGAAATATAAGGCTAGGAAGATACCTGCGGATATTGTTAAAAAATTGATAGTTGCGGGAATGAATGCTCCCTCTTCTTTTAACAGCCAGCCTTGGGTGTTCATAACAGTTACTAAGAAAGACACCATGAATAAGATTGCTTCTGTTAAAAGCCAAAGAAGCCAGTTTTTGAAAACTGCGCCTTTGCTTATTGCTTGCTGCTATGATGAATCAAGGTCTAAGTCTCCTGCTCATGATTTGGAGAATGTCGCCGTGGCTGTTGAAAACATTTTATTGGCAGCTCATGCATTAGGATTGGGCGCTTGCTATATTGGAGGATTTGACCCCAAATTCCCGGACATTGAGAAATCAATGAGCAAAGCCTTGAAATTGCCTAAAAAGATTAAAATTGTTTGCTTAATAAGCTTAGGCTATCCTGATGAATCTCCTAAAAGCAAAACTATGAGAAAAATTTCTGAAGTTTTAAGAAAAGAGCATTATTGATTATTTCTTTTTTTTCTTTATTCTCATTAAATCTTCCATGAATTCATCAACAGTTAATATGTCTTTTTTGAATCCTTTAAGGCTTTGCGCAAGCTCGGTTATTACCGGAGGTTTTAGGTATGTTTTTTTTAAAAGCGCGTTTTTTGTAAATGCTTTTTTTGGCTCTCCGTCAAATAATATTTCTCCTTCGCACATCATCACTATCCTGCTTGCCACTCTTGAAACAAGATTCATGTCATGGGATATTATTATTACTGTATAATCTTTTCTTAATTCATTTATTAAGTTTTCAACGCGTATTAATCCTGCATGGTCTTGGCCTGTTGTTGGCTCATCAAGCATTAATAAATCAGGCTTCATTGCTATCATTGAAGCAATTGCAACTAATTTTTTTTGGTTTAAGTCAAGGTCTAAGGGGTGCATTTTTCTTTTTTCAAAAAGCCCGACAAGGTTAAGGGCGTTGTTGACTCTGTCTTTAAGCTCTTTCCCTTTTAATCCAATGTTGCTTGGGCCGAAAGCAACCTCTTTTTCAACAACTGAGTTGAATATTTGGTCATCAGGGTTTTGAAAAACGTATCCGGAAATTCTTGATAATTGAGCAACTGTTTTGTTTAAAGTGGGCTCTCCTTTTACAATTATTTCTCCTTTTGTCGGAGACAATAATCCATTAAAGTGCTTTACAAGCGTTGTTTTTCCTGAGCCGTTTTGCCCGATTATTGCAACAACTTCTCCTTTGTTTATTTCAAAATTAATGTTTTTGAGCACTTTTATTCCTTTAAAATATTCGAAACATATTTTTTTTGCGCTGATTATTGGAGTCATTTCATTATTTCCTCTATTTCTTTTTTAAGCTCTGCAAAATCAATGGCCAATTCTTTTTTTGAAAGATTCATTTTTTTCAGCCTTAAAGAAACTTCAGTGATGTTTGAATGGGTTAATGAGTGCTTTTTTAATAAATTAATGTCAGTCAATATTTTTTTTGGAGTGTCAATTTTTACTATTTTGTTGTCAAAAAGTATTATTCTGTCAGCGAATCTTGACAAGTAATCAACATTGTTTGTGCTTATCATTATTGTTATTCCTGTTTTGCTTAATTTTTTGATTAAATCAAACACTTGCTCAGTTCCCAAAGGGTCTAATTGCGATGTTGGCTCATCAAGAACTAATATGTTTGGATTCATGATTAAAACGCTTGCTATTGCAACTTTTTGCTGCTGCCCTCCGGATAATTCGAAAGGGCTTCTTTTTCTGAATTTTTCCAGTCCAATAAGATTTAGCATGTCATCAACTCTTTTATGCATTTCTTCATAAGGCACTCCCAAGTTTTGCAATCCAAAAGCCAATTCTTCTTCAACAGTTGTTCCAGCGCCAGTTAATTGGTTTGCCGGAGATTGAAATGCCAATCCCACGCACTTTGATAAGTCAGCAATTTTTGATTTTTTAACATTTAATCCATTGATAATTATTTCTCCCTGCATTGTTCCCGGATAAAAATGAGGTATTAGTCCAAGCATTGATGAGCAAAACGTTGTTCTTCCTGAGCCGATTTTCCCTATTATTCCTATGAATTCGCCTTTTTTTATTGAAAGATTAATGTTGTGAAGAGTCCATCCTTTATATCCCGAGTATCTCCATGAAAAGTTTTTGTAGGTTATAATGTCCATGATAGAATCACCCCTATTATTGATAATGCTACTGCGCAAATCATTATTATTTTATCTTTTAAATGAATCGTTGTTTTTCTGTAATTGGTTTTTGGGCAGTCTGATGAGAAGGCTCTTGCTTCCAAAGCCATTGATTTTTCAACAGCTTGCTGGACTGAGCCCATGAATAAAGGGCCAAGCAATGGAAGGTATGATTTAAATTTTTTTATGAGGTTTCCCGTTGTTTCCAATCCTCTGCTTTTTTGAGCATCAATTATTGTTTTCATTTGCGATTGGATTCTTGGAATCATTTGCAAAGTTGTTATCATTATGTATCCCAGTGCGTTTGGAAGCCCTATTTTTCTAAGAGAGGACACTAAGTCTCCAGGATGCGTTGTTAAAACAAACCAGAATCCAAAAACCATCATTACTAACAATCTTGAGCCCACATTTGCCGCATTTATTAATCCATCCTTCCATAAAGTGAATCCAAAAGGCAAATCCATTAATTTATCTGTTGCCAAGGGATAAAAAAGCCCTTGTATTATGAAAAGCAAGATGAAAATCAAGAATAATTGGCTTACTGGCCTAAATACCATTCTAAGAACCTTTGATTTGATTCCTATTGGAAAAATAAATAATAACAATATCATTATGTGAATATAATTTTTAAGTATGAATGTTAAGAGTATGACTAATACCGTTATTAATAATTTTGTTGAAGGGTCTATTTTATGAAAATAAGAATCTTTATGAACATATGATAGTAAAATGTTGCTTGCCATGTTTTAAAATAAATAAAAAAAAAAATTCATAATTTAATAATGTTGCTTTATCTGATTTTTGTTGTGTATTTGAAAAGCCTTGCGTATTTTTCAGGCAATCTTTTTACGGATATCCAAGGGATAAATACAGCTATTATTTTGTCAAGCATTTCAGTCAATATTCTTGCTGAAATTATTGATGCCCAGAATCCTTGTCCTGATGCCAAGAACACTGCCACTACTGCGTCAACTCCTGAAGCTGAAACTCCTCCCCTTACATAAACAACTATTACTGAGCTTACAAGTGCTGCAAGCACTGCAATCAAAGCGCCAGTCCATAGAACGTTTATTCCTTTCTTTAGCCAGCCTTTATACACGAACCATCCTGCAATTAAACCCACTGCTAATTGGACTATTCCAAAGAATACTGATGTTGGTCTTCCGTAAGCTATTGCAGTTACAACATTTGTCAAGAATCCTCCCACTCCTGCGACCCAGGGTCCTGCGAGCATTGCCATGAAAACTGTTCCAATAGTGTCTAAGTATATTGGCAATTGCAAAGCAGTTGAGATTAATCTTCCTATTTGGTTGATTCCTATGCATATAGGTATTAATACCAGAGCAGTTGTTGAAAATTCGCCCATTAACCTTTCAAGCCAATTTTTTGATTTTTTCGCCATTTTAATTTTTCACCTCCATTGATAATTTTTTTATAGCATTAAGCGCTATCATGATATTTTTTTTTTCGCCGTTAAGCCTTGCTTTTTCTTGGCTGATTATGTCTTTAAACTCCTCTTTTTTTTTAATGTTTAATCCTGCATGGTAAATCATTCCAGCTTTAACTCCTCTGAGCAAAGAGATTGTAAAAATCATTGAGGCTTCCATTTCTCCGCCCAATATTCCTTTGTTGCTCCAATATTCTTTTGCTTCTTTATAGCTCTGGGCATAGAAAGCGTCAGAGCACATTGTTGGCCCGTAATAATGAGTGAATTTTAATTCTTTAGCGCTTTCAATCAAAGCTTTTAGCACATCATAATCAGGTATTGCAGGATAGCTTTTTGGAGCATAAGCTTTTGAAGCTCCCTCATTTTTTAATACTCCTGTGCTTATTATTGCGTCTCCAGTGTTGATTTTTTTTTGGAACGCTGAACCGCTCCCTATTCTTATCAAGTATTTTGCTCCAGCATTTATTAATTCTTCAGCAACTATTGCTGCGCTTGCTCCGCCTATTCCAGTGCAAGTAACAGTTATTTTTACTCCTTCATAATCCCCTTCGTAAACAATGAATCCCCTGTTGTCTGACACTTTTTTTGAATTTTTTAAATGCTTAGAAATTCTTTCAACTCTTCCAGGGTCTCCTGCCAATAAGCAGAACTTATTGACTTTTTCAACTCGCAAATGAGGCTGAATCATTTTATTATTAAAAAAAATAAGCATTTGAGCTAATAAAAACATTTTCTTTTTAATGAAATAATTTATTTTTTTAAAAAAATAAAATTCAGCAATGATAATGAAAATATATTGAATTAATTTCGTTTGCCAATTCTTCAATCAGCGATTTTGCTTTTTCTTCCATTCCTAAAATGCGCATGCCTGCAAGGGATAATCCTTGCATTGCGTATCCGGCAATTTTCGAAAAAACGTTATTGCTGTTTTTTAAGCCTTTGCCGGTTATTTTATCGTAAAATGCTTTTATTGGGCTTATTGCGCATTTCACCCCAACCATGAATGAATTAAAATCTATTGAATCATTTTCAGAATAATTTTTTTTAAGCGTTTTTTCAACGCGTTTCATGTCTTCTATTACTGTTTCTTTTTCATAATAAAATTTTTCGCAATCCAAGTCTTTTGAGATTCT
>JAQTTT010000021.1 GCA_028710615.1 Candidatus Nanoarchaeia archaeon | reverse complement strand
CACTCAATGTTTTTAAAGTATTATTTATTTTATTTTCATTAGCTATTTGTTGCGGTTTGGTTGCTGCATTCTTAAGCATTTCAAGCATTTCTCTTTTTTTTGCGTTTGTGTTTTGGCTTTCCTGCGCTGCCTGACTTTGAGCCTGGGCTTGCGCGTGAGCGTTATTGCTTGTGTTTTCATTGGTTTTGCCGCCTAAATATTTCAAGTCTATAAAATTAAATTCTGGAGAATCTGCTTCATTGCCATTAAGGTCTTTTACTTTGTTTTTGAATGCGTATTTTCCGTTCGCTTTTTTTTCAATAATCATCTCATAATCTTGATTAAACTCGCGGTTTATTGCAATGTTGTCAATATAATCCTGGGCTTCTTTTGGAAGCGCTTTGTTTGAGGGGCAAAAGAATGAGCCGAGCTTTGCATGAGTCTTGTTTTTATTAATTTTGTATTTTATTAGTATAGTGCTTCCTGTTTCGTCTTTGCAGTATTCGTCAAGGGCTTTTCTTGGGGTTGCGCTTTTTTTTCCTTTAATGTATTTTGCTATGCTTGCTCCAAGAAGCCCTATTCCTGCTGCTGCCAAGCCGAATGGAAGAAATGGAACTGAAGATGCCAATAATATTGATGCTAAAGATCCGCTTCCGCTTATTGCCAAAGCTTTTGTTTTATTCATTTCCTGCGGGTTTGGCTCAATTAAATAATGAGTAGTCATATTTCCTTTTAAGACTAAATTCTATTTAAAAATGTTTTGTCTCTTAAGAGTAGTTATATTTTTTTGAATATTTTTTATAATCTTTTTAAATAGCAGGGTTTTTATTTTTATTTTATGCTTGGAAGTTTTGAGTCTGCGTTGAAAGGCATTATTAAGAAAATAGAGGGCACAAGCCATTTTGATGATGATTTATTGGACAGCATTTTAAAGGATTTGAGCAAGACTTTGATTGCGAGCGATGTTGAGCCTGTGCTTGCTTTTTCTTTTATTGAGCATGTCAAGAAAAGGGTTAGGGAAGAGAAGGGCTTGAAGTTCACTGTTAAAGAGCAGTTCATTTATGTTATTTATGATGAGTTGACTAAGATTGTGGGCAAGGAAAAGTCTTTGAAGATTTCTGAGAAGCCTTTTAAGATATTATTGGTTGGATTGTTTGGCTCTGGAAAAACAACTACAAGCGCTAAGATGGCAAAGTATTACAAGAAAAGGGGTTATAAAGTGGCTTTGCTGGGGTTGGATACTTTCAGGGCTGCTGCGAGGGAGCAGTTAAGGCAGTTGGGTGATAAGATTCAGGTGCCTGTTTTTATTGATGAGTCTTTGAAGAATCCTGGTGATGTTATTAAAAAGTTTGAAAAAGATTTTGAAAAGTTTGATATTGTTATTGCTGACAGCGCTGGAAGGGATGCTCTTGATAAGAATTTGGCTAAGGAGATAAAGGATGTTAAGAAGAATTTTAGTCCGCAGGAGAGCATTCTTGTTTTGCCTGCTGATATTGGGCAGAGCGCTAAGGCTCAGGCTAAAACTTTCAAGGAATTGGTTAATGTCAAGAATGTTATTATTACGAGAATGGATGGGACTGCTAAGGGCGGCGGTGTTTTGACTGCTTGCTTTGAGGCTGATTCTCCTATTGTTTTTATTGGCACTGGCGAGAAAGTTGATGATTTTGAGGAGTTTGACAATAAGGGTTTTATTAGCAGGCTTTTGGGTTTGGGTGATTTGAATGCTTTGCTTAAAAAAGCCAAGGATGCTTTTACTGAGGAGGATGCGAAGAAGGCTTCTGAGAAGTTTTTTAGCAAGGATTTTAATTTGATTGATTTTTATGATCAATTAAGGGGAATTAAGAAGATGGGCAGTTTAAGCAGTGTTGTTAATCTTATTCCTGGCGTGTCTGGAAAGGTTTCTTCTGAGCTTTTGAAGAATCAGGAGGGTAAGTTGGAAAAGTTTGAGCCTATTCTTTCAAGCATGACTTATGAGGAGTTGACTAATCCTAAAATTATTTCTGGAACACGGGTTCAGAGGATTGCTTTTGGCGCTGGAGTGGCTGAGGCGGATGTGAGGGATTTGCTTGACAGTTTCAGGCAGTTAAGCAGGTTAAGCGGAAAAATTAATCCCCGGAAGCTTAAAATGCTTGAGAAGAATTTTGATTTGTCAAAATTCAAGGGTTTGATGTAAATCTTTTTAAATAGTTGGCTTTTATTTTTACTTTTACATGAGCAAGTGCGACGTTTGCAAAAAAGAGCTTAAAGAAGGCTTAATTGGCAAAATACGAGGCGCTTATGTTTGGATTAATAAGAAAAAAGCGGTTGTTTGCAGTGATTGCCAGCAAAAGCATGGAATGGATAAAATGAAAAAATTGGTGAAATGAAAAAATGCCTATTAGAAGCCATGGAAAGCAGCAGGGATGCAGGAAAGTTTTGACTAGAACTCCCAGGAATAAGGGCAAAGTAAGCATTGTAAAGCAGTTAAAAAGCTTTAATGTCGGGGATAAAGTTTTTATCAAGGTTGAGCCCATGATTAAAAAGAACATTATTCATAGAAGGTTTTTCAATAAGCTTGGCACTGTTATTGAAAAAAGGGGAAACGCTTACAGGATTAGGGTTAATGATTTGAATAAAGAAAAGGATGTTATGGTTTTGCCTGTTCATTTGAAAAGGGTGAAATAAATTATGAATTATAAAATATTGGATGAAGAGTATGTAACCAAGGCTGAGATTAAAAAGATTCTTAGCGAGAGAAAAGATGTTGAATTGGAGCAAAAGCTTGCGAAAGAGCATGCAGGCAATTATAAAAAAGTGAGGATTGACAAGGCATTGAAGATGAAAAAAGAGTTGCGTGATTTGGGAAATCCTAAATTGAAAGATGATTTAATAGTTAAAATAATTGATATTCTGCCTGCAAGTCTTGATGAGTTAAAGCTGGTTTTGCAGATGAGCCTTATTCCTTTCACTGATGAAGAAATTGAAAAAGTATTTGAATTAGTGAAGCTTAATTTATAAGCAATTAAAACTCCTTTTTTAAATGATAAAGGGGTTTGGTGATTTAATATGATTCCAAGAAGCAATTTTCAAAAACCGGCCATAAAAGAGGATTATGCCATAATCCTTGATTTTTTGTCTAATGGTTACCCTATGGAAGGCAGAAGAATGCCCATAGGCCAGGGCATTGGCAAAACTCATTTGTTTTTATTGGAGCTTATTCCTAAAAAAGATGTTAATTTGGCGCCGTTGTCTTCTGTTTATATTGGAGAGGATAAGCGTGATGAAATTCATCATGTTGCTGGAAGAATACCTTATTCAAAGCTTACAAGCACTGCAAGGATGAATTTAGATTCTGTAATAAGCAAAATAATTGATGAAAATCCCGAAAAATGGATTGCTTTTTTTAATAAATCCGGGCCTATAAGCAAAAGGCTTCATCAATTGGAATTATTGCCTGGCATTGGAAACAAGCATATGTGGGCGATTCTTAAGGCAAGGGAGGAATCATTGTTTAAAAGCTTTGATGACATTGTTGAAAGGGTTCAAATGATTCCGAATCCTAAAGAAATCATTATTAAGAGAATAAAAGCTGAGCTTAATGATGATGATAAATACAGGCTGTTTGTGTCATGAAAAAAATAATTTTTTTATCCTTGCTGTTCCTTATTAGCGCTGGAATGTGCAGTGAATTGAATGATTCAGCGAATGATTCATTGATTATTGATGAGCCTATTCTTGATTCTCCGTGGCATGCTGGAATAATTGATAATTTGTTGAATGCTGATAATAATGCTTTAATTGCTTTTATTATTGGATTGTCTATTGCTTATTTTCTTGGAAAATTCGCTTTCAGGTTCATTAAAATAATAATAGTTGTGCTTATAATATTTCTTTTAATAAGGATGATTTTTTAGTTTCCCAATGTTATCATTGAGTAAGTTTCATTGTTTTGCGATAAAATTCTGAGCTCTCCTCCGCTGAAAAAGATTCCTCTTGCATTTGAATCAGCCAATAAAGCAGTGCATTTCTCTATGTTTGTGTCTTGTATTGAGCAGCATACTTCCTGGCCTTGAAAGAATATTGCATAAGAGCGCTCCCATATTTTTTCAGGCATGGGATAAGTGAATTCAATGCTTGAATTGAATGAGTGGGCGCTTATTTCATTGACTTTCATTATTAAATAATGCGCGTGCTCTGCGAAGTTTTGCGCGTGAAGATTAAGGGAGTAGTCTTCAACAATAGGTATTAAGTAATTATATGAAAAATAAAACATTAATATTAAAAGGACTAATCCGAATCCAAATTGAAAAACTTCTTTTAATGCCTGCGCCTGGCTTTTTTTGCTCATGATGAATGTGTTTAATGCCCTAATTTATTAAATCAAGTATTGTTTCAAGCTTTTGCTTTTCATTTGTGAATTCTTCTTTTAATTCAAGGTAAGTTTTTTCGCTGATATCATTATTTGCAAGGCGTGAATCAAGATTTTTTGAATCATTTTCCAAATCATTTATTTTTCTTATTATTCTAACATCAAGGTTTTTTGAGTTTTTTGGAAGCTCAAGCAATGATTTTTCTGGCGCAACTTTATTTTTAACGTATTTTGCGCTTATTGCTGAAAAAATTTGGGTGATGTCATTGTCAAGCTTTTTTTTCAATGCTTTTCCTGTTGATTCTCCGCTAAGTATTATTTTAAAATCGCTGTTTTTTTCTTCAACATTGTATATACCGCTTGATTTAAACCAAATATTTATTGTGTCAAATTTTCTTAAAAACCATAGAAGCATTCCTGAAAATAATAAAATGCTGCTTATTGCCATGAAAATGTTATTATTGAAAGATATTTCCATAAAGCTTAAATAATTCTGCGGAACCATGAAAGCAATCATTAAAATTAATCCGGATAATATCAATATTTTCCAAAGCCAAGGATATTTTGAGCCTGTTTGCACTTTTTTATGCGCGTGAAGCACTGCCCTTAAAGGCTTAAGCCTTCCTGCCTGAAAAATGTTTTCAAACTCTGAATCATCAAATTTTGCAAACTTATTGATTGTTATCCCGTAATCCATTGCTTCAAGCAATTCAACAACCTGGGTTCTGAGCACTTCAGGATCCTGGCTTTTAATGTTTAATTCATGGAAAACTTCCTTGTTTTCCATTTTTTTAGTCTCAAAGTTTTTCTCAGCTTTCTCAACATTTGTTTTGCTTTTGAAAATATTCATATGATTAAATTATTCAGTTAGTCTATAAAAAACTTTTTTTTTCCATTAATCCTGTTTATTAAAGGCTTCATATTCTATTATTAGGTCAGGAATGCTTAAAGAAACAACTTTTTTGTCGGAATTTTTGCTGATTTTTTCCTTTATTTTTCTTTTGTCAAGCTCGCTGCTCCAATCCCTTCTTGAACAAATAAGCGCGTTTTTAACGCTTTTGTTCTTAAATTTAAATATTGATTTTATGAAATTAAAAAATTTTTCATCATATTTTTTTTTTAATGGAGTGAATTCAACAAGAGCTGAATCAACCTTTGGAACAGGGCAAAAATCATTTTTTGAAACAATCAGCCTTATTTTAGGAATGGATAAATATTTTGCAAGAACTGTTAATCTTGAATAATCTTTTGTGCCTGGCAAGGAAATTAATCTTTGCGCAAATTCTTTTTGGTATAAAAGCACGCATCTTTTGCCCTCTTTAAGCGCTTTTTCAGTGATTTTTCCGCTTAAATGATATGGAATGTTTCCTGCAATAATTGTCGCTTCTTTTGGGATGCTTGCTTTAAGCACGTCTTCATGCAATACTTCTGCTTTTAATGATTTTAAATAAGGCATTAATGCTTTGTCTATTTCGCAAGCAATGACTTTTTTTGCGTTTTTTATCAGGTGCTTTGTCAATTGCCCTTTGCCTGCGCCTATTTCAAAAACAACATCTTTTTTTGAAGCAGTGATTATTTGCGCTATTTTTTCAAGCGTTTGCTCGTTTTTTAAAAAAACTTGGCTAAGCTTTGGCTTCAATTCTAAAAACCTCTTTCTAATTTAAACGCTTTTTTTCCAAGGAGTTGCATTGAATTAGTTATTTTAAATCCGAATTCTTCAAATAAGCCTTCAATGCTTTCTGAGGATAATATCACTACTACGCATTTCTTTTTCATTATATAATCCAGCTGGAAAAATAATTTTTCCATGCTTATTTTTTTTGGAAGCGCTGAAATGAAGTAATCAAAAGTGTTCTCTTTAAACGCGTAATCCAAATCATTCAATGTGCTTATGTTAAAATCAATGAATTTGAATGTTTTTGAGAGCTTGGCGTTTTGCTTGGCAAATTTTAAGTCTGCCATGCTGTCTGAGCTGCAAAATAATTTATGCTTTAAAGGCTTAACTTTCGGTTCAGGAAATTCGAAATCAAAATTTTTTGAATTAAAATACGCGGGACCCACTTTAAGCAATTTAAGGGCGCATTCAATAATTATGTATCCCTCATGGCTGAAAGCATCAAGCAAGTTTCCGTCATCATTGTATCCTGAAAAATCAGCCAATGCTTTTGCCGCATCTGCAGGAATAAATTCATTATTATTTGAAGCATAGCCTCTTTTTGACAAATCTTCTGCCCCATGGATTGCCAAATAGCAATAATATTTTTCATCAATTTTTTCTGCAAAAAAAGTTTTATCCGGATTTTCAAGAGAAACCGCGCATTCCGCGCCATCCTTTATTGCCTGCCCCAAATCAATGCATACCTGCTTTTCATTGCATTTTACTTTGAAAGATTCATTTTTTTTTATGAATTTTTTAAAGATATCCCCGCTAATATCTGAAACTTTTGAAAACTCGGCGACTAATTCATGCAAACTTTCAACAATGAATGAATTAATTATTATTTTTTTGAAATCCGCGTTAATCAAAAATTTTGAAGGGCTTAATTCAATAATGGAACTGCAAAAAGGAATGATTTCTTTTTTTGCAAAATCCTTTAAATCTTTTTTAAATCCCGCGATTAATAGCATAACTTATAAAAAACCGCGCTTGTTTTAAAATCCTTATGCAATTGGAATACAGGCGAAAAATATTTCACATTCTTCTTGGAATAGCTTTAAGCATTATTATTTTTAATGTAAGAAAAATTTACTTGGTATCAATTATTACTGGAATCCTTTGCGCAGGAGTTTTAATCAGATTATTATTGCTTAAAGGGTTTGAATTCAAAATTTTGGCAAAATTTTTCATTAATTTCGGAAGGCCTTACGAGGTTGGCATGGGCGCAATGAATTTTTTTGTGGGAGTGCTATTGTCGCTTATTTTGCCTTTTCCGAGGGAATACGCAGCCATAAGCGTTTTAATTCTTGGAATAAGCGATGGATTGGCAACTATTGCTGGAATTGCCTCAAAATACCGCATTTGGAACAAAAAAACGTTTCATGGAACAACAGCTTTTTTTATATCAACATACTTGATATTGTCAATTTACATGAATTCAATGATATCCTCGCTTCTTATTTCAATAGGTTTAACAATTCTTGAGCTTTTCAGCCCAGTGGATGACAACTTATTGATACCTGTGGCTGGAACAATGCTCATATCATTCATGAAATTAATTTAAGCTTAAACCTAAAAAAGATTTAAAAATAACGAATTAATTTCTTTTAGCATTGAATTGATTACTAATGAAGCTTAACATTCTTGAAATAAAAAGAAAAGTGTGGCACATGTTGTGGGGCGTGGCTTTTTTCTTTTTGATATTATTCACAGAAGAAATAATCTACAAATCAGCGCTTTTAATGCTGTTGATTATTGGAGTCATAGTTCTTATTTTAAGGCAAAAAAAAATAAAAGTGGGAATAGTTGAGTATTTAATAGAAAAGCTTGGAAGAAAAGGGGAGGGAATAGAGGCATCTTTTTATTATGTTTTAAGCATTTTTGTTTCATCGCTGTTCTTTGAGCAAAGAATAGTTGCTTTATCAGCATTGGCGCTTGGAGTTTGCGATGGATTGGCAACAATTGTAGGAATTCACGGAAAAAACAAGCTATACAAAAACAAAACTGTTGAAGGCACAAGCGCTTTTTTCATCTCATGCTTTTTAATAATTTACTTGGCGGGATACTATAAATTAGTTGCGCTGATATGCTCAGCAATATTAGCATTAGTGGAGCTTTTAACAGATGTTAATGACAATTTAATAATACCCCCAATATTCTCATTAATCCTCAAAATAATAGGATAAAACAAGCGAGCAATTAATAATTGGAACTGGAAATTTAGCATAATCATCAATGCCTATTCTTGGGCAGGCAGTGTTAACCAGAATATCCAATCCTGAAAAATTCAAAAACTCATCAGGATTAACATTATCAGACAAGAATAAATGCGCTTTTTTGCCCTCAGACTCAAGCTTTTTTTTAATTTTCTCTGCCAATGCCATTCTTTCCTGGCCTTTTTTTGAGCTGATTATTATTCCAACAATTTTTGACTCCCTTAATTTATCCAAAAGAATTGCATCCCTTTTAATGAATTTAGAAACCTCTTCAATTCTTATTTCCCTTAAAGAAAAATCCAAAGGATTAAGAACAAACACTTTTTTATCCAAAAACTCTTTTTTAATTATTAATGCATGAAAAACTCCATCCCCTGCAAAAATTATTGTATTTCCCTTAAAGTTTTTCAAGCATCCAATATTGCACCCTAAAACTTGGCCTGAATTCTTCAAACCCTTAAAAACATGGCTTAGCTGAGCTGTAAAAGCAATAAAAGCTCCATCATATTTTTTCACTGCTTTAAGCAATCTGCCTGAATCAGCATTGAATCTTACAGGCTCATAAATGATTTTCATAATTCTTAAAAAGCATCAAAGGATTAAAATAGTTTATGGAACAGGATGAATTAATAAGCAGCATAGAAAATTCCGCGCCTCAAAGCATGCAACAAGAAGCTCCCGCACCATCTCAGCAAGAAATTACGCCAATTCAGCAAATAAACCCTTTGCCTGAAGATATTGCCCCTAAAAAAAATAAAAGAAGCATTTTTGACACCTTTAAAATAATAGCCTATGCCATTCTTGGAATAAGCGCAGCATTTTTATTAATATTATTCATATTGGGTTTTATATAAATGAAACTGCTAATAAACAATGAATACAGAAAATTGCTGCCTGACAAGCTTGAAAAAGACATTAATATCTCCCAAGGAATAATAAAAAAAAATGAATACAACAAAATAAAAGAAGGAATCATTAAAACGCATAAAGGCTCAAAATTATTAATTAAAAAACCTGATTTCAAGGATTTATTCATGAACATTAAAAGAGGGCCTCAAATAATCACATTAAAAGATGCTGGAATAATTGCTTCAAGCCTTGGAATAATGAAGGATTTCATGGTTCTTGATTGCGGAGGCGGAAGCGGAGCACTAACCTGCTTTTTTGCAAACATAACTGGCAGCAAAGGAAAAATAATAAGCATTGAAAAAAAACCGGAATTCTGCAAAATAATAAAAAAAAACGCTGAATTATTCGGATTCAAAAACGTGCAAATCATAAACAAAGACTTAGATGATTATTCCCCGCGAAAAAAATTTGACGCAATGAATCTTGATTTGCCAAACCCCCAAGACTACGCAAGCAAAGCAAATGAAATGCTAAAAAACGGTGCAAGAATAACGATTTATGTGCCAAACACAACCCAATTAACCATTGCAAAAAAAGCTTTTGACTCAAAAAATTTTAAATTAGAGCGCGTATTCGAAATATTATTAAGAGAATGGGATGTAAATGAATTAGTATGCCATCCAAAATTCAGCATGCTCGGGCACACAGGATTCATCATGTGCTACAGAAAAATAGAGGTATAAAAAAATTTCAATGAAAAATGATTATGAAAATTTTAAAATAAACTTTGAATTGCTAAAAAAAATCCTTGAAAATGAAGGAAATTGCTTATGCAAATTAAACACTAAATGCCCTTGCCAAGAATTCGCATTCAATAAAAAATGCCATTGCGGAGTATTCAAAGAAAAATAATAATCTTTATAAATAATCAAATGATTTTTAAATAACATGATGAAAAAAACAATTACACCAGTAATTGCTGTAATCTTACTAATCATGCTTACAATAGCAGTAAGCGCAACTGCCTGGTACTGGGTCAATAATTTACAAGGAAGCTTAGAATCAGGAGCAGGACAAGGATTAGATACAATAACCGGAATGGGACAAATGCAATACAATATTGTAGGAGCAGTATGCAACAAATCTTCAAGGATAATAATAACCTTAAGGAACAATGGAGCATTGGATATTGCAACAACCGAAGCATTTCTTGTTAAATTAGTAAGCCTTGCAGGAGAAGAATTAAATTCCACAGTAGCATCAGTAGGAACCACGCTTGAAACAACAGGAACAAGCAGCATAGGGTATTTAAATATTTCAGGAGCCTTTGGAGGAGCAATGACTGCTGGACAAACATACCAAATAAAAACTGACTTTAAAGGAATACTTGATTCAGAAAACTGCATAGCAATAGAATAAAGCAAAAACATTTTTTTTATTTAAATCTTTTTTTTTTAATTTATTGAATAAGGGAAGTTTTATCCAAAAAGATTTTAATAAACATCACATTCTATTCTTTTATGAAAAAAAAAGCATCTGATGAGGAATGCATTGAAGAAATCACTGATGAAGTGAAATCAGACATTAAATGCATAGACGAACTTCCAGGAGTGGGAGAAAAAACAGCAGAAAAACTAAGAGAAGCTGGATTCAATGACTTAATGAGCATAGCAGTAACTCCAGCATCATTAATAGCTGAAGCAACTGAATTAGGCACAGCAACAGCAACAAAAATAATAACTGCAGCAAGAAGCGCTCTAAAAATGGGCTTCATAGGCGGAGACACTCTTTTAAGCAGAAGAAGCGAGATTGGAAAAATTAAATTCCAAAGCGAAGAATTAAACAACTTATTCGGAGGAGGCATAGAAACCCAAGCCCTCACTGAATGCTTTGGCCAATTCGGAAGCGGAAAAACGCAAATTGCCTTGCAATTAGCAGTAAATGTTCAATTGCCTAAAGAAAACGGAGGATTGGACGGATACGCAGTAATTATTGACACTGAAAACACTTTCAGGCCAGAAAGAATAGTTCAATTAGCAGAAGCATTAAAATTAGACCCAAAAGAAGTATTAAGCAAAATAAAAGTGGCAAGAGCATACTCCTCAGACCACCAAATGCTATTGGTTGAAAGAATAAGCGACTTAATAGAAAAAGAGAAATTGCCAATAAAATTAGTAATAGTTGACAGCCTAATGGGATTATTCAGAAGCGAATACGCTGGAAGAGGCACGCTCGCAGACAGGCAGCAAAAACTTAACAGGCACTTGCACGACTTGCAAAGATTATCTGACAGGTATAATTTAGCAATATATATCACTAATCAAGTAATGTCCAGGCCTGACGTATTCTTCGGAGACCCAACAGCAGCAATAGGAGGAAACATTGTAGGACACGCAAGCACATTCAGAGTATACTTAAGAAAAAGCAAAGGAGACAAAAGAGTTGGAAGAATGATAGACTCCCCCTGCCTCCCAGAAGCTGAATGCGTATTCAGAGTCACAGAAGAAGGAATAAGAGACTAAACAAGGGGATTCTAAGGGGCAAAACCCCTTAGGCAGACATGCGTATTCAGAGTCACAGAAGAAGGAATAAGAGACTAAA
>JAQTTT010000053.1 GCA_028710615.1 Candidatus Nanoarchaeia archaeon | reverse complement strand
ATTGTGGGGGAAGGGATTTGAACCCTCGCAAGCACTAAGCTACAGGATCTTAAGTCCTGCGCGTTTGACCAGACTCTGCCACCCCCACAATAAGCGATAGACTAAGTATTAATTGAATATTATTATTTTAAAAAGTTTTAGAAATAATTAATTTCACTTAATCGCTTTTTTTATATTTTCCAAGCCCTGCGTTAATTCATTTAATGCAGTGCTGAATATTTCTTTAGGGCTTAATTGGCCGAAAGATTCGATTGTAAAAATTATATCTTTTCCGCTTGAAACTTTCACATTCTTGGGAAAAGCGTCGCTGCAAGCAAGGCATAAATCGCAATCCAATAATTTATCCTTGTCAACTTCCCCGTTTTTGAAAATTTTCTTGGGGCAGATAGCGTCCAATTCCTTGCTTTTAGATAATATTTCAATAACTGGCTCAAACTTGTAATAAGCGCTGCAAGGAGAATGCTTTGCATGGTAATCTCCAGTGTTTAATTTGGCTTTTGCAGTTAATTTAATTTCTTGATTATCAAATAATTTCACTATTATCATTTCAGGATATACTGGAACAATTTTTTTATCAGAGGAGATTAAATCCTTTGCGTATATTATGCAAGGCCCTTTTTTGTTTAGCACGAATTCAGCAGTGCATCTTGCGCATCCTGCGCCTTTGCATTTGCAATCATCAGATTTAACATATGTTTTTAAGTCAGTAACCAAAGGAATAAGCCCTAATCTGTGGGCAAGTATTTCATCATATAATGCGCTGTTATTCTCAGAAACTTCAACATCTTCAATAGCAATTGTTGGAACATTGTTCATGCAAGCCCTTCTTATGCTGTTGGCTGTCTCGAAATCAGTTTTTGGAATAATTAAAACCAATTTTTCATTTTTTTCAGATAATATTTTAAGTTTCATTTTCTTCTACCCTTTTTTCCTCCGCCTTTTTTCTTGCAGCCATCATGAGGCCTTGGAGTCACATCATCAATGTTTCCAACCCGTATCCCTGCCCTTGAAAAAGCCCTTAAAACTGCTTGAGCTCCTTTTCCAGGACTGTTTGGACCATTATGGCCTCCTGGAGCGCGGATTTTAAAATGAAGCGCATTCACACCCTTATTAATCAATTCTTCAGCCATTTCTTTAGCCATCATCATTGCGGCATTAGGGCTTCCTTCCTGCCTTCCCTGCTTCACAACCCTTCCTCCGCTTCTAAAACAAATAGTTTCACTGCCAGTAATGTCAGTTATATGAACCAAAGTATTATTATAGCTTGAATACACATGAGCAACGCCATACCTTATTTTTTCAGCCATTTATTTTTTATCCCCCTTTTTAGGTTTATCATTTTTTTTATCTTCTTTTTTAGGAGCATCACTTTTTTTTTCAGCACTTTCATCATTGCCTTTTTTTAATTGCTTTATAATATTTTCTTGGGCAATTTTTGAAGCATCTTTTGAAATAGCATTTATTTCAGATATTAATGGATGCAAAGGGTTTTTAAAAACGCTGTTATCAGCGAATTCAATTAAATTATCATCTGCTCTTAAAACAATATAATTCGGACTGCTCACTTTCTTTTTATTAACAAGTATGTGCTTGTGAGAAATGAATTGCCTTGCCTGTTTTGGAGTTCTTGCCAATCCTTTGCTTAAAACAAGGCTTATAAGCCTTCTTTTGCTTATGTCTTCAATGCTAAGCCCTAAAACATCATCAAAAGTGGCTTTTTCATCAAGCAATCCAATAGTAAAAAGCTTTTTTAATAAATTCTCTCCCTCTTTTTTCTTTTGAGGAGAATCTGAGCCGAAAATCTCCCTTGCCTGCTGCCTAAAACCCCTAAGCAATGCATTAAAATGCCAAATCTCTTTTTTATTTAAATAGCCGTATTTTTTCATCAATTCTTTTTCATGAATTATCCTGTCCTTTTCCCAAGGCTTTTTAGGCCTTTCATACGATTTTTTTAATTTTTTAATATCTCCCATTTAATTATTTCAGCTTTACTTTCTTTTTAGCAACAGCTGCTCCTCCTTTCCTGAATCTTTTAAGCCTTTGTCCTCTTACTTTTAATCCAGCATTATGCCTAACGCCTTTATATGAACGTATACGCTTCAATCTCCTTATGTCAAAATCATTCTGAAGCTTTAATTCGCTTCCAGTAACATGCTCATCCTTCATTGTTTCAGGATCTAATTTCCTGTTGAAGAGAAATGAGGGCACGCTGAATTCATGGGGATTTTTCAATATTTGCTCAATCTTTTTAATTTCAGATTCAGACAATTCACCCACTTTTTTATCAAGGCTTATTTTTGCAGATTTAATCACAGCATTGCTGAATACATCACTGACTCCCCTTATTGCGCACAGCCCTTTTAATAATTTTTTATTTCCTTTAATATCTGTTCCAGCAATCCTTACAATTGCATTAAATTCCCCGGCTTTTTCAGTTTCTGCGCTCATGTTGATTATGTTAAAAAACAGTGATTAATTTAAAAATATTGCGATTAATTTTTCAAAAAAACAGGATTTTGCTGATTTTTCAAAAAATCAGAAATTTTATAATTGATTAATACGAATATTTAATTTAAAATGAGCTTTTTTACTGATTTAATAATATTGGTTGTTGCGCTAAACCCTTTCAGCAAAGCATTGCTGTCAAGCCAAATGCCCAGCACAATAAAGAGCGAAAAAAAAATAAAAGACATAATAACGTACAGCAACATAATAGGATTAATACTTATACTAATATTCGCGCTTATTGGGCCGTTAATTTTAAAAACATTCCTTAACATAAGCGACGCAGCATTGATAATTGCCTGCGGAATCAGTTTAATGATTTTTGGAATAATGTATTTATTCAAAGAGGAAGTTTTTAAATTAAAAGACAAGAGCAAAAGCGTGCTTTATTTAAGCATAGGCACTCCAATGATTGCAGGACCAGCAAGCATGAGCATAATAACACTGATAAGCTCTTATTCAACATTTTTTTATTCAATGCTTTTATGCATCTCAGCAATATTGATAAATTATTTATTCATGATTTTTTCATACAAATTCCTTGCAACAACATCAAAAAATGAAAGCATACATTACTTAAGCATTAAGCTGACAGGATTATTGATGCT
>JAQTTT010000020.1 GCA_028710615.1 Candidatus Nanoarchaeia archaeon | reverse complement strand
AATCATCAGTAATGTCGCTCCATTTAATGTGAATGCTTTTTTTGCACTTTGGACAATTATAATCAGCAACAAGCAAAGGGTAAGTTTCATTGTCCCCATTGGATTTTTTTATTTTAAGCATTTTACCGACTTTTTCAGCATCCCCATTGTTCTCAAGAGTAAAACAGCATTTAATGCATTCTTTCATAATTAAAATCAAGCATTAGCTGAGAATTTAAATATTTTTATTAAAAGGCAATAAACGAATTAAGCATAGCAAGATTTAAAAATCAAAACTTTTACTTGAAATGATTAATGAATCCAATATTAATTCTAATACTTGCTTTTTTGGCAATAGACGCAGGGTTAATGTTTTTTCATAAGTCTTTGAAAGCAGCAAGAAAAAAAAGCTCAAAAAAAATGGTGATTGACCCCGGAATCAAAACAAAGATGCTTAACACAATACACGATTTAAACAAAAGGCTAAGCGCTTATGAAAAAGAAATGATTGACAGAAAAAAGCATGATGACTTAATTAAAAAATACAGCATTCTTTTAAACAGCCACAGGGAATTAATCAGAAAAAATGAGGATTTAAGGCTTAAAATTGAAAAATTAAAGGAAAAAATTTACTGAACAGGCTTAAGCATCAAATAAAAGCACAAAACCGCCAATGCTCCAAGATAAATCAAGCCATTTGAAAAAATTAAGCTCATTTCAGCAAAAGAAGCATTAAAGATAAGCGCATTATTAAGAAGCGAAACATGAAGGGATGTTGGAAGAATCATTGTAAAATACTTAATTATTTTTGGAAGAAATTCAACAGGATAAAAAAGCCCTGAAAGCAAAAGCACCAAAAACCCGATAAATATTGAAACCATCACGCCCCCAGACTCATCCTTGCTTGAAAGCCCCACAGCGCATCCGATTAAAGTCCATGTTGCTGATGTTAAAAGCACTCCAGCAATTAATGAAAAATAGTTTATGCTAAAAAAAGCATTATCCATTAAGAATATCAAGAATGAAGGAATAAATATTATAAACCCTATTGCTGAAAAAAACAG
The DNA here is from genome assembly GCA_028710615.1 of Candidatus Nanoarchaeia archaeon. Classification (GTDB taxonomy): domain Archaea; phylum Nanobdellota; class Nanobdellia; order Tiddalikarchaeales; family Tiddalikarchaeaceae; genus JAQTTT01. The sequence goes on along the minus strand of JAQTTT010000020.1, from coordinate 11,598 downwards.
GATTTTCGAAAGCAAATAAAAAAATAAATTATTTTTTGCAGCCCGCATTGCCACAACCAAATTATTTTTTTTGTCATAAATTATGCTCATGCTTGAAACAAGAACCAAAACAAGCACGCTTAAAACAATGTAAAGCACTGAGAAAGAAAAGCCCTTATTATTTTCCCCCTGAAAAATGCCCAAAAGCCGAGTATTCACAGGAGTTACAATGAATTCCAAATTAAATTCATTAAGCGCTGAAATGCTGTCTTTGTATGAATTAACATTTGAATAAAGCAAATCAAAATACGCTTTTGTTGAAAGGGGAATAGTGGGCTCCATTAAATCCAAAATATTGACAGTGCTTTCCAAATCCCTGCGAATATCCCCAGTATTTTGCCTCAGATTTTCCTGCGCAGAGAGAATCACCCCGTGATTGAAAGAGCTCATGCTATTAATTATCATTGACTGGGCAAAGAAACCCAGATTCGGCTTTGAATTGTCAAAAAATAAATCAATTGTAGGCGCTTTTTGGCTGTTTAAATTCGAGCTAAATCCGGCAGGAATTCTCAAACCCAATATCAACCCTGTTATTAAATCATCGCGTATTAATTCAAAGCACTCCTCAGAAGAATCAGCAAAATAATATTTTGAATCAAAATTTTCAGCCAAGTGATTTGCAAACACTTCCCCGTATTCTCCAGCATCAAGATTGCATATTGAAATGGACACATTAACCGATGAAAACGAAAACATCAGTGTGTAAATCATTGCAAAGAATAAAGGAAGAGCAACAACTATTCCAACCTGCTTTTTATTCCTTTTAAACAGCAGGAATTCTTTTTTTAAAAATTCAAAAAGCTTCATACGCTCACCAGCATGAATTCATCAAGGGTTGGCTCAGCAAGCGCGAGCTCATCATAGCTTTGGCCGTTTTTTTTAAGAAACTCATCAATCCTTGATTTTTCCGAAAGATTTTCAAGAGCAAACTGAATCTCCCTTTTATAGGAATAAATTATTCTTATTTTTTTAAAATCGCAAAAGCTTTTCATTTTTTCAAAAAACGACTTGCTCAAATGATTAAAACGTATATGGTATAAATGATTGAATCGCGCTTTTCCAAGTATGTCAGAAAAAGTTCCATAAGCGAATTTTTTCCCATTTTTAAGTATGAAAACTCTTGAAGAATAATCCTGTGCCTCGTTTAAAAGATGGGTGGTTAAAACAATGCTCACTCCCCGGTTTTTAAGGTCAGTAAAGAAATCCCAAAGAAGCCTTCGGTTATAATAGTCAAGCCCTGCAAAAGGCTCATCAAGAATCAAAAGTTTTGGGGAATGCAAACAGCTTAAAACAATATTAAGCCGCCTTCTCTGGCCTCCGGAAAGAATAAAAGGATAGTCATCTTTATGCTTTTCAAGCCTGAATTTTTTCAAAAAATCCATCCCAATTTTAATTGCAGATTTTTTTTTTGCGCCAGTAATGCTTGAAAATAATTCAATGTTCTCCATTAATGTAAGATTCGGCAAAAAACTGTCTTCCTGATGGCAATACCCCACCATTTTTTTTGAAAAAAAAGGATGCCTTCCAAAGAGAAATATTTTTCCAGAAGTTTTGGGGCAAAGCCCTATAATGACTTTTATCAAGCTGCTTTTTCCGCTTCCGCTAAGCCCTATTATTGAAAATATTTCCCCCTGATAAACCACGAAATTAATATTCTCCAAAAATTTTTTTTTATTGTATGAATTTGAAACATTCTTTGCAACAAGAGCCTTATTCCTGCCAATGCTTTTCCCGCCAGTAAAAATGCCAAAAACAGAATCACTCATTATGAATTTTTTAAAGGATTTGCCTATTTAAATTTATTTTCAATATTAACCCATTCATAGGCAAAGAATATTGAAGCAATTGCAAGAATTATTAATGCAACCATTAAAACATATGTTTCAAGAACAGGATTAACAAAAAGCAAAGCAGCCAAAACAAGGAAAAGCACTGCCTGAGATATGTAAATAAATTCTATCTTATTTATGTTTTTTTCAAGCTTTTTCATTGGATATTAAATTGCTTTCAGGATTTATAAATTTAATTCCTAAAGGTTTAAAATGCTTAAACGGTTAATTATTACCGCAAATGAAACTTACAGCACTAATATTAATATGTGCATTGCTGACTTTTCCAGGGTTTTGCAGTCCAAACGCTGAAACAATAACAAATTTTATTGAAATAAGCAGCGAATTAAAGGTTGTTCAAACAATAAATTTTACAATGAAAAATCATGATGAAAAAGCGGAAAGCGCGCTGTTATTAATGCCTTATGAGCCAAAAAGATTTGAAGTGCTTGATTCTGAATCGCGCCCACTTAATTATTCTTCAGGAACATCAGGAGGCATTTTCTTTATTAAAATAAAAGAAACAATGCTTCCCCAGGCATCAAAGAGCTATTTTGTAAAAGTTTATGATGACTCATTAATAGCAAGCTTTGGCCCTTCAAACATCTTCACATACAATTTCATATCATATTATGAGTTGAAAGACTTGACAATAATTCTTTCAATCCCAGATTCTTATGCAATAACCTCCAGCCAAGGAAGCCCGATAAATCCTCTGCCAAGCAAACTTTATTCCTCAAGCGGAGCAATAATCCTTGAATGGAGCCAAGCAATGAGCTACCTTGACTCAAAAACATTGTTTGTTTTTTTTGAAAAAAGCAAAGGAAGCAACTTCGCTTTTTTGATTGGAGCAATAATATTGATTGTTGGCTTTGGATTGGGAGCGCTGAGCGTTTTCATTTTCTTTAAAAAAATTCGCGCAAAAACGCTTACAAAAGTCCTTTCAAAAGACGAGCAAAAAATAATAGAATTATTGCTGAAGCAAAAAGAGATGTCGCAAAAAGAGATAGGAACAATCCTTGACATGTCAAAGCCAAAGCTGTCAAAGCTGATAAAAGGGCTTTCTGAAAAAGAAGTGATTGAAGTGACTCCCAAAGGAAGAAACAACATCATAATTCCAAAAAAAGAAATGCTTTAATTGATTTGAAAAGAAAAAAATAAAGGGATGAAGTTGCTGTATCAGGTTAGTTGCTTATTGCTTGTTTCTGAATGTTATTGAGTTTTCCCTTTTATTTTTATACAACACACTATTCTAAGAAATACCAATAACTGGGTGGTTTTTAAATAATTCGGTTTAACTGTTAAAAACAAACAAAGCACAACCCCCACAAAACATTTTTTTAAAACTTAAATAGTTCATTATGAGCTTTTAAAGGTTCATATAGAAAACAGATATTTTATTGGGTTTATTAACTGCTTTCATGCAATTAATTGAAAGATTAGTTATTTAGCAATAGGGCATATTTAAATCTTGCTAAAAGCGGTTTTTAACCGTTAATCTTTTAAAATCGCATTAAATTGCTATTTAATAGCAAAAAAACGGAAAAAGGTGATAAAAAAATGTTAATAGTAAGAAAAGCAGCAAAAGAAGTTGCAAAGAAAATAGACGTAAGATTCCCTGACTCAGCAATAGAAGAATTGGACAGAAAAGTAATGGATATGATAAAGGCAGCATCAGACAGGGCAAAGAAAAACGGAAGAGTAACAATTAAAGAATTCGACTTCTAAATGATTTTTTTAAAAACATTTTTTTTATTTTTTTTTTTAATGCAACAAATGAGACTTTTTCATGGCAGCTCTATCAAGCAATCCCCGGGAATGAATGCCAGGTATTCTTCGCTAGTTAAGTTTTTGGCATCAAATAATTCCATCAGCCTTTTCGCAATTTTTCCCGGAGCAATGCCCCCGGGCTTAAGGATGCAATAATTTTTGCACCTTGATTCTATTAATTCAACAGGGCCTGCAATGGCTTTTTCCCCATGAATGCCTATTCCAAGCTCAAGCTTCAATCCCGTGAAAAATTCTTTGCGCCCGCTTATTATGAAAGAGCCGTGCGAAACGTATTCTCCGCTTGGAGCAGTTTTTGAAACCTGCTCTTTTTCAACGCAGAAAACATCTGAAAGAATGCTTTCCCTCCATGCCCTGCTAAAGCAAAGTATGAAATTAGCCGCCTGATTTTTATCCTCTTCTGAAGCGCTAACACCGTTTTTCAAGACTCCAAAAGGGCTTCCTGAAACAGAGGCATGGAAAATCAAGTCATTTGGCTCTGCAATTTTTTTTACAATAATCTCATTTTGAACAGCATCCTTTCCGCAAACAAAAAGGAATCCATTGGCTGTTTTAAGCCACCTGTACTTTTCATACCATTTTTTTTCAGGCTTCAAATCCTCAACAACAGCGCAGGAGTTTACAGCCCCCTTATTTTTTAATTCTTCAATCATCATGCGCGTGTTTCCCGCGCTTACAAGAGCGCCCTGAATCTTGCCTTTCAGCTTTTTGGATTTTTCAAAAAAATTGTTTGCCACGCTGAAAGCGTCATCATTAATGCTTATTGGAAATTCTGCCCCGCTTAACTGAATGATTAACACTCCTGTTGAAGAATCAATGCTCTTTATTATTTCAGCCTCAAACACCCCGTTTTTCCTTTCATGCTCAAGAACCAAAGAAATTTCCTCCCAAGTTTTTGAATTCTTTGCATCCCTTATTTTTTCTATGACAGGATTGATTATTGAGCTGTTTTCAAATATTATTTTTCCAATCTTTGCAAGCCTTTCAGATTCAGACTCAAGCTCTTTAAAGTAATTTTCCTGCTGAAAAAGCCGGGCTTTCAGATTATTTATTTTTGAATCAAAAACTTCTTCATTTTCATTTTCTCCAGAGATTATTTGGGAGTTTGAATAATAATAATCGCAAGCCTGGTTAAATGAGGAAAAAGGCTTTGCCTTTAAGCCCGCCATTGAATTAAAAGGCATGGGCGAAAAATTAACCGGCTTTTCATCCCTAAGATATATGAAAGCTGATATGTTTTTGTAGTGCTTGACATTCATGTAAATCCTTGAAAACTCCTTGAATAAAGCATTGACATCTTCGTCTGAAAGCAACCCGGGAGATTTTGAAAATTCTATTCCCGAGGAGCAGCAAACTTCTTCAGCGTATCTTCCTCCAACGCCCAAATCAATAGCTATGCATTTGACTATTGAATCAGCAGAGCTTGATTTTATTATTCTTTTAAATTCCAGCCTGTCAAGGTATGATTCAAGGAAAACAGGCTTTGCAAAATCATAAACATCGCCATTCCTCAAAAATTTATCGCCAATCCTGATTGATTTTAGTGAATTAATGATTTTGAAATCATTTGAGCAAATTGCTATATTGCCTTTGTTAAAAAGCTCAATTGCAATGAAAAATTCTTCAGCGCCTTTTTTTATTTTCATTATGACAATCCTTTCAAAATAAGGCTGGTAAATTTCAAGAATCATTGAATTGCTCAAATACTTTCTCATAAGCATTGTAAACCCGCTGGGATTGTCAGGAACTTCCCTTTTAAAATCAGTCAAATGAATGCATTCTCCGCGCAAAGCCCTTAAAGTGAATTTTCCTTTAGATGCGGAATAGCCCTTAATCAATAATTCTCCGCTTGAAGTGTTGTAAAATTTTTCAATCCGCGCGTTCGCAAGCTCTGAAAGCTCGTTTACAATCACTTTAATGTCAAAGCAGGACTGTGAAATCATAAATGAAAAATAATCATTCGCATACTTTTATAATTAACTGAGGCGTATAAACCCATTAATGGCGGCAATAAAAGCAGACATACTTGATATTAAGTTTGAGGAAAATACGGCAACAGTTTATGCAGTCAATAAGAAAAATGAAAGAATAGAATTAAAGGACTATTATGAGCCTTATTATTATGCGGAATTCAAAAGCATAAATGATTCCCTGATTAAAAAAATAAAAGCAGTGAAAGCAAATGCAAAAAATGAGATTCATTCCCCTAAAAATGCTGAAATCGTCCAAAAAAGGGTTAATTCTAATTTAAAAGATTTGGTTAAAATAACTGCGTCAAGCCAGAAAGCTTTGGACGCGATTCATTATGAGATTAAAAAATTCAAGGAATATTCCGAAAGCCATGAAAGGGATGTTGAGCTGGATAAAAAATATTTTTTTGACAAAAAAATAACTGCGCTAAAAACAATGGAGTTTGAAACAGACGATAAAGGCTTCATAAAAAAAATCAGGCACACTGATGAAAAAAGAAATGATTACTTGGTGCTTTGCTTTGACATAGAAACATATAATCCTGAATCGCTCAGCAATCCAGAAAAAGACCCTGCAGTCATGATAAGCTATGCATCAAGCAACGGAAAAAAAGGGGTGATAACATACAAAGAATGCGATTTAAAAGAAGCAATAATTGAGAAAAATGAAAAAGGGATGATAGAAAAATTCCTCCAAATCATAAAAGAAATCAATCCCTCAATAATTGCAACGTATAATGGCGACAATTTTGATTTGCCTTACCTTATTGAAAGGGCAAAAATAATGAAAATCCCCTTTAATCTAAGCTGGGATAATTCCGGAATAAGGATTTCAAAAAAAGCGTTAAGGGGAATAAGCTGCCAGACAACAGGGCTTATTAATTTTGACTTGTATCCTTTCATTGCAACAACAATGGGAACATACCTTAAAACAGAAACCTACACTTTAAACGCTGTAAGCGAGGAATTGCTTGGAGAAAAAAAAGAAGACTATGATGTGGCTTTTCTTGCAAGCCATTGGGATGCGAATAACATAAATGATTTGGCAAAATATTCATTGCAGGATTCAGAAATAACATTAAAATTATGCCTAAAAGTGATTCCCTTATTTTACGAGCTTTCAAGAATAGTTGGAGCAAGGCCAAGCCTTGTTTGCAGAATGGGATATTCAAAAATGGTTGAAAACTATTTGATGAGAAAAACAAGGGATTTTAATTTAGTAATACAGAAAATGCCCGGAAGGGAAGAATTATCCCAAAGATTCAGGCAAACATTTAAGGGAGGATTTGTGTATGAGCCAAAGCCGGGATTATATGAGAATATTGCAGTTTTTGATTTTAAAAGCCTCTATCCATCAATAATAGTGGCTCACAATGTTTGCCCCACAACACTTAATGCAAAAGGAAAAGAGGTTCACACAAGCCCCCAAATAATGATTAATAACAGGCCAATGTCCTTTAATTTCGCAAAAAAGCCTGAAGGGTTCATTCCATCCCTTGTGAAAGATTTAATCATTAAAAGGGATAAAGTGAAAAATGAATTAAAAAAAGAGAAAAAGAATTCTTCAGAGCACGCAGTGCTTTCAGCAAGGCAGAATGCTTTAAAGCTTTTGGCAAACGCCTCATGGGGATACTTGGGTTTTCCGCAATCAAGATGGTACAGCCTTGAATGCTCAGCAAGCATAACTGCCTGGGGAAGGCAGTACATAAACAATTTGATTAAAAGAGCTGAGCTCAGCAATTTTAAAGTGACGTACGGGGACACGGATTCCTGCTTTTTTATACTTCCGAAAAATGATGAATCAATAGCGCTTGATTTTGCAAAAAAAGTGAATGCGAGTCTTCCTGAAATGATGGAAGTAAAATTTGAAGGATTCTTTGAAACAGGGATATTTGTCTCAAAAAAATCTGAAAAAAGGGGCGCAAAAAAGAAATACGCCCTTTACAGCAAAAAAGAGGGAATGCAGATAAAAGGTTTTGAATTCGTAAGAAGGGATTCGTCAATAATAGCCAAAGAGCTTCAGGAAAGCGCGCTAAAAGCAATACTTATTGAAAAGAATCCGAAAAAAGCGCTAAGCTTATTGAAAAAGGCAATAAGCGATGTTAAAAACAATAAATCCAGCATTGAAAAATACGCAATACTCACAAGAATGACAAAGGATTCTGAAAATTACAAAAACATAGGCCCTCATGTGGCTGCAGTGCTGAAAGCAAAAAAAAGCGGAAAAAAAATATTGCCAGGAACCCTGATAGAATACGTTATAGCTTCAGGAAAAGGAAAAATATCAGAAAATGCGTATTTGCTTGAGCAGGCAAAGGAAAAAAAATTAAATATAAACCCGGACTATTACATTAATAATCAACTGATTCCAAGCGTTGAAGAAATACTGAAAGCATCAGGATTCAGCGAAAAAGAATTCGCAGAAGAAAAGCAAAAAACATTGAAAGGATACTTATGAATGAAAAAGATGAATTAAAAACCCAAATAGCCAAGCACACATTGAAGATGACAAAAGCAATATCAAAGACAAGGCTGATAATGAAAGATAAAGGATTCAGGGAACTCCATGAATCAGCAATTGCCTATTACAAGGATTCAAAGCATTTTTTCATGAAAAAAAAATACGTCCAATCTTTTGAAGCGCTAATGATTTCATGGGCATACCTTGATGCAGGGCTAAAGCTCGGAGTCTTTGAATTAACGGATGAATCAATGAAAGATTACTTCACAAATGAATAAAATTCTTGCATCGAAATCGTTTTAAATAAAAATCATCCATTTAAATTCATGATATCCTTTTATTTTTCAAGAGAAAAAAGCATAACAAAAGAAAGTTTTGAAACACTCATGGGATACTGGCTTGAAGAAAACCTTGAAGATGAAGAAGATTTTGATGACGAAACGCAAGAAAGCTATGGTAACATAAATTTTTTTAAGCCAGCAGTTTATTCAGATAAAAGCCAAGCAGCAATAGAGATGCCAAGCTTTTGCGAACTTTACTAAATCAGCTTCATAAACTCTTTTTTTAGGAAAAAATTAATGATAATGACGCAATATGGAATAAATTATTATAATTTAAGATTTAAAAAAGAGCCTTTCACAATGGAAAGAAACAATAACGCATTAATTTTTCACTGAATCATGAAAGAATTTCAAAAAATTTTTCTGCTCCTCAAAATCAAGCAATTTTAAAGCAGAATCATAATCAACCCACTTATAATGGTCATGCTCTTTGCTTAAGTTAACAATTGAATCATATGCTTTTGCGGCAAAGCAGAAAACATTGCTGTTAATCAAATTCAATCCCTTCAAGTACTCATAAGAGTATTTAAAAGGAATAGGCCAAACTTTTTCCAGATTAAGCCCAGTTTCCTCATTAGCCTCCCTAATGGCTGCCTGAAAAGCCTGTTCTTCTTTTTTTATTTCGCCCCTTACAAATTCCCAGCCGTTCCACCAGTTATTTTTGTGCAAAATCAAAAATTTTAATTCATCGTTTATTATTGAATAAACCAAGCAGCAAATCTTGTCAACCATTTATTATTATATAATTAATTCACGTCTTTAAATTTTTCCTTAGCCCATTTTTTATCAACAAAAGCCAGAGGGTAAAAAACAGGGCAATCAAAGCCGGATAAAAGATTTTTGAAATCATTCCCGCTTACAATGGCAGAATAATGCCCGCAATTCAAATCCTTGAAATAGCCAATCTTCAGATAATCAAAATTTTTCAATAATTTATTGCAAAAACTTTTTTTTCCAACAACAACGGGCAGGCAACCCCTGTTCATAATCATCAGGCATGCCAAATAATCAGATTCATCATTCATTAAGCACGCAACTTTTCCCTGAGAACCGCAAGGCAATCCGCCAAAGCCCCGGATTTTTTCCGAAAATATAAAGGCTTTTTTGTCAAATAAATCAATGCATATGTTTGTGCCAAAGCTCTTTAAACTGACTTTTCCTCCGCGCTTAAAAATGTATTCTCCGACTAATCTGCAAATTTCATCGCTTTTCAAATGAAAGCCCTTGTCGCTTCTTTGGCAAGTAATCCTGAAACTTTTTTCTTTTTCATAAAAACGGTAAGAAGCTTTTTTTATTAAATCAATGTCCTGCTCAACCATTATTGCAGGGCTCGCGCTGCTAATGCCGAAAACCTTGCTTGCAATCAGCGCAGCTTTTTTTGCATCATCTGAAAAAATGATTATTCTGTAAGGAGAAACCCTAATCCTTGATTTTGGCAAAATTTTTTTTAATTGGGATTTAAGCATTGAAATGAATTCATGCTTGGTGTGCGAAGCCTTGATTCCAATTTCATCAAATCTTGCAATGCAGCAATCATTATTCATAAGATTTTATAAAAACCCGAATCATTTAAAAAGTATTTATGAAAGCAGTGTGCTTATTGAGCGGAGGAATAGACAGCCCGGTTGCAGCCAAATTAGCACACAATAAAGGAGCAAGCATTATTTTTTTGCACGCTGAAATCATTGACAAAAGGAAAAAGATTAAAGCGCTTGCAGAAAAAATCTGCAAAAATCCGAAAATCCTATTTTATAATCATTCAAGCTTTTTAAAAAAAGCAAAAAACAGCTGCGATAATAAGTATTTGTGCCTGCTATGCAAAAGAAGAATGTACAAAGAAGCTGAGAAAATTGCATTAAAAGAAAAAGCGGATTTCATAATAACAGGGGAAAGCATAGGGCAAGTTGCAAGCCAGACATTAAAAAACATCAAAGCATTAAGCCAAGGAATAAATATTCCAATCATTAGGCCTTTAATAGGGCTTAATAAGCAGGAGATAATAATCTTGGCAAAAGAATTCAAAACATATGATTTAAGCATTAAAGAAAATTTTAAATGCCCATTTGTTCCAAAGCAGCCAAAAACAAACGCTTCAATAAAGAATTTATTGTCTGAAGAAGAAAAGACAAAAATCTGACTTTTTAATCCGAATATTTTAAAAAAAATTTAAAAATAACCCAGCAAACTGGACTCGGTGAGAAAGTTCCTCAAACATTGCTAACTCAAATTGCCTAACCAATCAGCATGTTTTAAAGGTTATCTTTTTCGCGCCACACGATTAGCTTTCGCGCATACTGGCATCATTCAATGAGTTGTAGTCCAGCCATTGAATTACTGGTTGAATATGCACGCAGAGGCTTTAATGGCCGCATCCTTTCCAGGACAACCGATTAGCCCTTGCCGGGTTAAAAAATAACTATGGATGAACTCATATATAAATATTTCTTTTTTGTTTTTTTTCCTTAAATTAAAGTCAATTTGCCAGCCAAATCCCTGCATTGGCTTAAATTGAGCGCTTGGCGCTGTTGTCCAAAAAAATAATCGCAATTTTTAGGAATAATTATCTTTGCCAAAGAATAAGATATTGTTGTTTGAATTTTCAAAAAAGATTCTGAATTAAGAGCAGTCATGCGCTTTTCATCCATTGGCTTTGAAAAGAAATATTCATGATAAATTGAGTACTGAAAAAGCCCGCCAAGCACTGCGCAAGGCTCCAGGCTGTTAAAATAAACCGCAGAATTTTTAAGCTCAAGGCCTGAAGACAAGCCAAGATATTGCTCATTAAAAATTATTCTCGGAGCAACATTTATCGGCTTTTTAAAAAACAAGTAATGCATTGAATTAAGGCAATTGTGAAAATCAAACTCCAAGGGCTGAGCAGAATTTTTTATTTCACAAAGCTTTTCCCAGACAGAATAGGCGAAATCCAAATCTTCAGGCTTCATTTCCTTAGCCAATTCAGCATCAATTCCGCTTTCCCATTCAGCATAAGAAGAACTCATCAATAATAATGATTGAAAAACTCATTTAAAAAACTATTGAAAAAGCTTGGACCCGGAGTTGAACCGGGCTGAATCGGGTTGCAGCCGATCGCATGGCCGCTCTGCCATCCAAGCAAAAAAATCAGCTGATTATTAATATGGGATTTATTACTATTTAAAGATTTATAT
>JAQTTT010000052.1 GCA_028710615.1 Candidatus Nanoarchaeia archaeon | reverse complement strand
AAAAGGCATGAAAGAGAAATTGGAGAACCCTCATTTTATTATGAATACGCTCCGGAATCAGCACAAAAAATAACGGAATTCGAAGACGGGCTTGCCGAAAAATTAGTCAATTACTCAATGAATCTTAAAAACATTTTAATCCATGAAAGCTACATTGCTGAGCTAAAGCATGAATGCAATGAACTGGAGCAGGAATTGGTTGAAAAAAAAGAAAAAATGATTAAAACCAGGAAAGAAAAAGAAAAGCATCTTGAGCATTTTGAAAAATCCATTTACAGAATTGACGAATCAATTGCAAAAGAATTGCAACTGATTGAAACCAGCGCAATTTCTTCAGGATGCGCAGGAGAAGAATTTGCAAAAGAACCATTATTGAAAGCATCAGCATTCATAAAAACGCTTGATGAAAAATATGAAAACGCATTGCAGCACTTAGATGAAACATCTCAAAAAGACGCTGAAAAATTCAAAGATTTAAGAAAAGAATTCATGGAATTGGAAATAGAATACATGGAGTCATGGGAAGAGATGAATCAGGCATCAAAAGGATTAGAGCAAGCATTATTGAACTGCGAAGAAATCAAGGCAAAAAACAAAGGATACGCTTTGCCCTGCAATAGAAGAATTTGCAAAAACGAAATAATAAACGAAAAATTATATTTGTCAAAAAAAATAAGCGAGCTTGAAAGCAGCGAGCTTATTGATTGCAAAAGAATTGAAAAAAATCCGTTCCTGAAAATATACAACTTTTTTTACAAAATATTTGAATTAGACAAAAAGAGGAATCATCATATAAAATACGAGCTATTGAACAAAGCAGTTATAGAGGGATGGAAAAAGGAAGAAGTTGAAGAAAAATACGAAAAAATAGTGAATTCAATAAATGAATCCCTTAGCCCTGAAAAAAAATTCATTGTTCCCGCAGCAAGCTCCTTGGGAGAGGAAAAAGAAGAAATAAGCGCTTTAACAGTTAAAAAATTTGAATTGCCTTTAATAATAACTGATTTAACAGATGAATTGCTTGACAAATTGCAAAAACGCTTCCCTGATGAAGTAAGCCACATAAGTTTTTTAAAAAAAACAGAAGATTTTTTCAAAAACGAAGACCCAATAACGCTTAAGGGCATTGGAAGCAATGAATTCTTTGAATACGCAAATTATTTGCTAAAAAACCAGGATTCTGAATGCGTGAATCATTGCATGAGCACATTAAAGCCAATGACTTATGCTCCAGCAGCGACTATTTCCGGATTTTTAAAAGAAAGCCTGAAGTTGGCGCTTGAAGAAAATCAATTTTCAGAATTAAAAAAAGGAATAGTTCCAGCATTTCTTCCTGAAAATATAAGCATAGGAAGCAGAATAAAATTCATAAGAGTGTGAATAATCCCTTATTTTTTTTTCTCAAGCTTTTGCTCAATCTTTGAAACCCTTTGGTTTAAAAGCTCAAAATTATCATCAAGCATTCTTAAATGCTCATAAATCAAATCCAGCTTTTCAGTAATCCTTATCAAATCCTTAATCAATTCGCCACCTCCCCCTCATAATATATTGAAAAATAAACAGCGCAATCTCCTCCAGGCAAAGAAAGATTCAAAAAATAAGGAATGGCTTTAGTGAAATTTAATCTGTTTTCAAAATTATCATACACCCCGCAAACGCTAAGCAAATAATTCCTGCCCATTAAATAAGAATTCAATGAGTCTTCAATGCTGTTATTGAAAGCTTGCCTGCACTCAAAAGAATCAAAGCTTAAAGCGCAATCAAGATAAGACAAAGAATTATCCTTAGAAAAAGCAGCCCTTAACAACTCATGGTTTTCAATGCTTCTTTGCAAAAAATAATCATCAGGGAAATCCAAAAAAGAGGCATAAATCAACTGGGAAAAAAAAATCACTCCAACAACAATAATCAGCAAATCAAACCCGAAAGTCTGAGACTTATTCATAAATAATCACCTCAACTATTTTATTCTCAAAAACATTGTATTTTGGAAGCGCAAAAGTTTTTGAGTAATCCGCTGATAAATTGAAAGCCCCAAAATCAGACTTGTAATTGCAAGCCAAATAATCAGAGCTTAGCTGCTGGGAAATAGCTTCCCCTGAATTTAAAATAATTTTATAGCAAGAAATAAACAAGAAAACAATAACCAATCCAGTGAATAATAGCCCGTAAGCGTCAGACAAATCATTCATATAATGCCCACGCCCTCCGCAGTTTTTATTATTTTAATAGAATCAGAATCTACCTGAGCCTCAAAAAGCCCTTCAATGCCTGAAAACTCTGCGCTGAAACTATCCCTTGAAACCAAAATAATGGATTCATCAGCAATCACTCCCAGCATTTTTTCAAAAGACAGCGAAATTTCATAATCATCAAAATAAGAAGCCAATTGAAGCGCGCAAACAAGCTCATTTGAATCAATAATGAATTCCTGATAATCGCCCCAATAATCAATGCCTGCCCGCAAAGCGGCGAATGAGCCCAGCATTGCTGACAAAAAAAGCAGGGAATAAAGCATTGAGAATTGCTCATTCATTCAAAAACCACCACTCTTCCATGCTCAGTTGAGCACGAATAATAGCAGATTATTATGCTGCAATTTTTATCGCACTCAAAAGACTCGCTGATTAATTCATGGCTTAACCCAATAGATTGGCTGAAATGCCCTTCAAGAACAATGCTGTTTGACTCAGAATCAAAATAAATGCTTTGCCCATCAGGCACATCAAATTTAATGTTTAAAAAGCTGTATTTAGCATTTGATTCCTTCAAATAATCCATTGAATCAATAATCCGCAAAACATTCAAAGAAAACTCCTGATAGCTCCTCATCCTTAAAAAACTGCTTATCTGCATGGCGCCATAATAAACAATCAAAGAAATAATGATTATGCCAATAAGCAATCCCAAAGGGTAATCAGTAACAGCTTTTTTCATGGAAAATTATCAATTATTGCATGCTTTGAGGCAATGTGGAATTAAATGTAGCATTAAAAGAGTCATTAACAGCTTCTCCAATTAAGCCTAAACCTTGTCTAACGCCTAAATCAACAACGCCGGTTATATTCATTATTATTCCAATCACTATTACTGCAATCAGTATTATTATTAAATACTGCAAAGGCAAGCCTTCAACGCTTTTTTTGTTCATAATTTAAAAAAGAAAATTTTGGATATTATTAATGTTGCGGTAA
>JAQTTT010000051.1 GCA_028710615.1 Candidatus Nanoarchaeia archaeon | reverse complement strand
TTTTATGATCACATAGATTTTACAGAAATGCTCTTGTTTTCAATATCCTCATTAGTTTCAGGAATACCTGAAGGATTGCCAGCAGTATTAGTGATAGTTCTGTCAATAGGGGCAAATAGAATGGCTAAAAAAAAAGCAATAATAAGGAAGCTGTCATCAACAGAAACCTTGGGAGTTATTGATACAATAGTCACTGATAAAACAGGCACGCTTACAACAAACACCATGATGATTAAAAAAATTTTAATTCCAGGAGAAAAAGATTATGATGTCACTGGAAAAGGATGGATTCCAAAAGGGGATTTTTTTCAGGAAAAAAAGCAAATAAATCCTTTTGATAGCCCAACCCTTTTTAAGCTCATTCATGTTGCAGGAATATGCAACAGCGCGAATATAATAAAAAAAGAGGATTCTTATGAATGCATAGGCGACCCCACTGAAGGCGCATTAGTTGCTCTTGCGCAAAAAGCGGGTATAAGCAAGGATGATTTGAAAAAAAGCGAGGAAGTTTTTGATGATTTGCCTTTCAGCTCTGACAATAAGTACAGGGCAACTCTTGTAAAGCATGAAAAAAAATATTATAAGTATTACGTGGGCGCTCCGGAGAAATTGCTTAAGCTATCAACAAAGCATTTGTCCGATAAAGGGAATAAAAATTTGGATGAATCCGCAAGAAAAGAAATTATTCAAAGAATTGACAAATTAACAGGAAACGCAATGAGGGTTTTAGCCCTTGCTTATAAGCCTTTGCTTAAAAAGCCGGATTCAATAAGCGATGTTGAAAATGAGAAATTAGTATTCTTGGGAGTTGTTGGAATGGTTGACCCTTTAAGGCCTGAAGTCATTGAAGCAGTAAGCAAAGCAAAGCTTGCGGGAATAAACATTATAATGTCCACAGGAGACCATAAAAATACTGCAATGGCAATAGCTTTGGAATCAGGAATAATAAATGAAGAAGAATTCAAGGACCCTGAAATTGCAATAACTGAGGAGGAAATCAATGATCTTTCAAAAGAGGATTTTAAAAAAGTCGTGAGCAAGGCAAAAGTTTATGCAAGGTTAAGCCCTAACATGAAATTAAGGATTGCGCAGGAGCTTCAAGTTCAAGGGCATTTAATTGCAATGACTGGTGATGGAGTGAATGACGCGCCAGCCCTGAAAAAAGCAGATATAGGAATAGCCATGGGCATTATGGGAACAGAGGTTTCAAAAGAAGTAAGCGACATGGTTTTAACTGATGATAATTTTGCAACAATAATCAATGCAATTGAAGAAGGAAGAATAGTCTATGACAACACAAAAAAAGCATCTTATTATTTAATTACAACTAATTTTGCTGAAGATTTTGCAATAATAGTGTCATTGCTGCTTAAGCTTCCGTTATTATTGCTTCCAACCCAAATACTTTGGCTTAATTTAGTCACTGACGGAATCTCAGACATAGCTTTGGCAACAGAGCCCGGGCACGGCGAAGTCATGGATGAAAAGCCGAAATCAAAAAAAGAACAAATTTTATCAAGAAACATTATTCCTTATCTTCTTACAATAAGCATTTTAATGGGAGCAATGACTATAACCTTTTTTTATTCTTATCTTCCCCAAGGGCTTGATAAAGCGCGAACAATCGCTTTTTCAGTAATGACTTTCAGCCAATTATGGAGATTATTAAACATGCGTTCTTTTAAAAAATCAATTTTTGAAATCGGATTTTTCACAAACAAGTATGTCAACTGGGCATTGGCAGGTTCAACTTTTCTTTACTTAATTGCAATATTCAACCCGTTTTTCCAGACAGCTTTCAGCTTTGTTGCGCTTGGAGCAATTGAAATAATAGAAATAGTGATACTCACTTCAAGCGTTTTATGGATAGGGGAATTATTCCAATTCATTAAAAACAAAGGAAAGAAAAAAATGATGAGCTGAATAAAAAACTTTATTAAATAAAGTTTAATAAAAATTTTTTTATGATAAAGCTTGAAATGAGTTTATGCAAAGGCTGCGGGGATTGCTGCCTGGATATTTGCAAAAGCGCTGATGGAATATGCCATGAAACGCGCAAAACTCCAGCATGCTACGCTTTTCCAATAATTAAAACAGGAACCGAATATTCCATCAATATGTGCAAAGGAATAATTCGCAATGAATCAGCAATAAGCATTCTTGAAAAAATAATCTTACGGCTTAACAAAGGAGAAAAAGATTTTGAAATAAGAAGCCAAGGAATTTATTTTTCATGCAATTAAAAGATTTTATAAAACGCCAAGGATTATTCAAAAATATGAAAAAAACAGCGAAAATAAACAAGAAATTGCTGATTTATTCTTTTGCAACAGTGTTTGCTTTTGCAGCAATAGGCTCATTTTTTACAAGCTCAGGAATCAATTCATGGTATGGAGAAATGAACAAGCCAGCAATAACGCCTCCAAACTGGTTTTTTCCAATAATATGGACATCATTGTATGCATTGATGGGAATTTCATTATATTGGATTTTTGATAAAGGAATTAAAAAAAATTTTCTGGCAATAGCATTATTCATCATTCAATTATTCTTAAACGCGCTTTGGTGCTTTTTATTTTTCGGATTAAAAGAATTCTTGTTTGGATTAATATGCATAGTGTTTTTATGGTTTGCAATACTTGCATCAGCAATTGAATTCATGCGCATTGACAAAAGAAGCGCTTACTTGTTATTCCCTTACTTGGCATGGGTTTTATTGGCAACAATACTGAATTTCATGTTCATTCTTGCAAATCCATGAAAAATAAAAAATTTAAAAAAAAATAAGAATTTAATTCATTTTTTAGCTTTAGGCTTTGGACTGCAATCGCTGCAGCTTGAGCAATCATGCCCGCATCCGCCGCTCATTTGAGCCCGTGCATGCTGCTCTAATTGCATTAAAATATCCATTAAAACCTGGTAAACTAATGCAGCATTTTCCTCGCTTTGAATTGCGCCAACAACTTTTTTAAAAATTTCAGCGTATTTTTTCTGCAATTCTTTTTCTTTATTCAAATCAGGATTTTCGCCCTTTTTTTTTATGGTTTCATTTTTTTTTGCCATAATTGAGACTGGCGTGATTTGAACACGCGACATCACGGTCTTCAGCCGTGCGCTCTCCCAGTCTGAGCTACAGTCTCATCAGTTAATAATAGTAATTAAGGGGTTTTTAAAAGTTTTTTATCCTGAAATTATTCGTAAACTTTTTCTCCCCACAACTCATAAGCTTTCCTTAAAGCAGGATGAGTCTTAGAATACTCTTTTAAGCTAATGCCCTTATTATATGCATCAATGCTTTCCCTGACAGCTTTGGCGCCTTCCTCAGTGCCATCTGGGTGTCCTTGTATCCCTCCGCCAACCTG
>JAQTTT010000050.1 GCA_028710615.1 Candidatus Nanoarchaeia archaeon | reverse complement strand
TATGGAAGGCATTCCTCCTGCGGAACAGAAGTATATGTTTTTTCTTGCATTGTTAGCTGCAACCCAAGGCAAGAAAGCTATAACTGCAGAACAGAATACTCCACAACATGCACTCCTTATCAAGAATGCTCACAAAACCCTTACGACTGCTCAACATATGAAACAAGAACTGGCTATTACTCTGGAACTTGCTACAGGGATAATGTGGTATGCGATAAAGCCACGGATTATGATAATTGCTTGGGGTGGAGTGAGAGAGAAATAATTGTTCCTTGCGAGAGCATGAAGCTTGAGTCTTACACTGTTTCCACCCTTAATGCTAAAGTGAATGAAAGCTTATTCGCTGCTTTTAATCTGTCAAACTGTGAAGGAGCAGTGAATTATGAGTTATACTTAAAGGATGCGAGCTTTAAAGGCAGAGGAGCTTGCGGCTTAAACAATTTAGAGTTTTCAGCCCAATCAGGAGGCACCCAAACATTGCTCTTGGTTGTGAGGGATTCAAAAAATACTATAACCAAAAGCTTGGGCACTTTATTAATCACTAATCCTGCTCAATTCACACAAGCCAATAACATGTTTGTTCCCAAAGGAGAAGAATTCACAAGCAAAGCAGAAACCGGCTTTTTTGACGCAAAAATACTTGAATTAATAGGCGAAGGATTGAGCAATGAAGACATACTCAAAAACTTAATGCTTTCTTTTGGAGCAGTCGGGCTTGCAATAACAGCAACGCAAAGCAAAAGAATAAAAGATTATATTGAAAGAAAAAGGGATAAAAAAATATTTTTAAACCAGGGAACCTATGTGCCAAAAACTTTGGCTGAATATTCTTTAATGTCATTACCTGATCCTAAAAATCAAACAATGAATGAAAGAAGAAATACTTATGAAAACTTAAGAAAAGCTTATTTAGCTTTAACAGTTTATGAAGAATCAAAAAAATATGAATTTCAAATACCTGATGGAGTAAAACAAGCTATAATTAAAAATTATAATGAATATTTAAAACGACTTTCTGCCTTAAAAGCAGAAAGAGATCTTCCTTCAAATGCATGGACAGGATTTCATAATATGCTTAAAGATCAAAACACTTATATTAAAATAGCTGCAGTAGTTGGAGTAACTGCAATAGCCTCCATAATTTTTGTAAGTGCTGTAGCTATTGGTGGAATAGCGGTTCCAATAGTGTCAGGAACATTCACTTTACTTGGAGGAATCGGCTTAATATCTATGTTTAGAAGCTGGGATGAAAAGAACAGATACGCATCAGCAATGGCTGCAGTTTATGGAATAGATGCTGAAGAATATAAAAACGCTGAAGCTTTATTATTGCAGGAAGCACTAACTAATACGGCAATGATTCTTACATCTTACGCGACGGCGAATATAGTTGGTTCAGCATTCGCTAATACAAAATTCATAAAAAACAAAATACATGCTCGAATCGAGAAAAGCTTAACTGATGACAGGATTAAGCATATATTATATGAAGGTAATAATAAAAAAGGACATTATGAGGATTTTGGATTAACTCGTGAAACTCCTTTTAATGAAGCTAAAGAAATAGTGATTCAAAAAATAGCGCAGGCAATTAGTGACGGCAAAATGATTAGGTATGAACATAATGGCGAAATAAAGGTTGGATTCATTGACCCTGACACTAACATATTCATAGCTTTGCCGAATAAAGGAATCGGTTCAGCATTTATTCCAAAATTTCGTGAAACAGGTAAACATAATCCTAATTATCCTAAAGATCAATTACCTTTGATGCGTGGAAGTGAGGGCATTTATTTTATAGATTATGAAGAGTTAGATATAGAATATGAAAATTTATTTATAGATGATGGGGACTATGAATAATTATTTATAAATGAGTAATGGCACAGTAATACTTATGGAATTATTAATTTATTTTATGGCAATAATTTTATTAAGCTTTTATTTGTTTAATCCGAATAAAACAAAAATAATGAAAGCGCTTGATAAATTCAGTGAAAAAGACATAAAAAATTACATCTTACACACTTATGATATTAAAAAAATTTATTCAGATTTTAAAAGATTCGTAAATGAATGGAGTAATAGTTATGTTGTTAGCGGCAATTATGAAGCTGAAGAATATTATAATGATTTAGTTTTAAGAGATTGTTTAAGCATAACTGAAAAGCTGCTAAACGCTTCTAAAGAATGGATTAAAAAAGAAAAAAAAGTTAAAGAATTTGAAAAACTTAAAGATGAACTCTTATTGGCTGATAAATCTTTTAAAAAAAATGTTAAAATAGTAAATAAAAGCAGCAAAAAGTGGTGGAGAAATACTGAAGAGCTTATTAAAAGAGGTAATAAATAAAAATGATTGAAACTTTAAATTTTCTTTTAAAAATTCTTGCGTTAATTTTTGGGATGTTTTCATTTTTTAAATTTGTTTCAAAGCATGAAATTCCTGAACTTTTTAAATTAGAATTTTTTTTACAGGCAAATATTAAAGATTACTTAATAAAAACATTTGATATTGAACAAGTTAAAAAAATAGCTAAAAAATTCGAAAAAGAGGAAACTGAAGGGAATGATTGAATACATTTTAACTATTATTTTATTTTATATGAAAGCAGCAACAGTTATTCTTGCACTATTTTCATTATTTAAGTGGCTGGAAAAGCGTGAAATTCCTGAACTTTCTGAATTAGAATTTTTTTTACAGGTAAATATTAAAGATTATTTAATAAAAACGTTTGATATTGAACAAGTTAAAAAAATACTAAAAATGGATGAAAAAGAATTTAGTAAAAAAAATAACAAAAAATTATTAAAAAATGTGATGATAGCTAAATCATTGATTAAGGAATATAATAAGAAAAAAATACAATAATTAATTTGTGATATAAAATAGTTAAAAAAAAAGTTGAAACCATGAAACACGAAATGATTTTAAAAGGAATATATTTTTATGATTATGGGGAAGAATTTGAAAGATTTAAAACTAAAAACAATGAATTTTACGCATGGGGAACAACTCACATAGATCTTTTTCAACAAATGTTAGATGAAAATAAAAAAATAAAAAATAAAAAATACAGATTAACAGAAGGAACATACTATGAATTTGAAAAACAAATTAAAATTTTCAGAGAATTTAGCTTTCAATTTATTAAAAAAATCAAAAAATCAAAAAATCAAAAATTGGGATTAACAATTCCAAAAAACATAACAATTGAACCAATAGCTAAATTTGTTGGAAAAATTATAAAATTAGAAAAAAAAACAAAAGAATATGTTTATTCTAATAAAAAAAGAATTAGAAATTATTTTGTAATAATATTAGATGTTAAAGACAAAATTAAATTTGAGGTAAATGATGATTTTCAATTTAAAATTGGAGATATTATTGAAGGAGAAGGAGT
>JAQTTT010000019.1 GCA_028710615.1 Candidatus Nanoarchaeia archaeon | reverse complement strand
TATTGGGGTTGCTGGCGATGGTTTTGTTGATTTAAAGCTTGCTTATAATCTTAAAAAAGCGTTAAAAAACAATTATTCTTCTAAAGTGAGTGTTGATAGTATTTTGGTTAATAGGCATGGCAAATGCTGCGATTATGCTGATTTTATTGTGGGGAATTTGGCTGATTTGGGTGAAAAAGTAAGAAGTGAGGGTTATGATATTTTTATTTGCGATGTGGATAATACTGTTGTTAAATCCTATGTTCCTAAAGAAAATGGTTGCATAAAAAATGAAAGCAAGTTTGACAGGTTTGGAAGATTGCTGTTTGTGAGGCTTGGTTTTTTGCTTTTTACTGCGTCTGATACTTTTTTATCTGGTTTGGGTTTTCATCCAAGGGTGCCTTATTGCAAAAGTGAGGATTCTCTTGATTGCTTGCTTGATTCAATTAATGAGGCTGGAAGTTTTTTGATTTTTAACAGTTCTGCCAATCCTTTTTCTATAAAAAAGGCAATATGCAATAATAGCAATTATGGGTTTAATTTTTTGTATAATTCTTTTATTTGAAAAGTGAAAATGAAATCATGGGGAGTGTTGGATGTGTTGGGTTTTGTTTGATTACGTGTTTTTTGTGCGTAAAGTGAGTTGTTTATTTTTTTCAATAAGATTAATAAAACACGGGCAAATAATTTTGGCTAATGAATGTTATTCCTTTGTGTTTTGACAGCATGGGTGCCAGGAGCAGCTGCGTTTTTGTGCAGTGTGAGGGTTTGAATATATTGATTGATCCTAATTTGGCTCTTGCGAATACTCGTATGGGTTTTTGCCCTTCTGATGATGAGATGAATGCTTTTTTTGATTTTAAAAAAAGGATTGTTGATTTTGCTAAAAGGAGTGATATTATTATAGTCACTCATTATCATAATGGGCATTATATTTCAAGCCAGGATGAGTTTTTTGAGGAGGTTTATGGCAATAAAATTGTTTTGTGCAAGGATAGGTCTAAGAAGCTGGATTTGAATCAGAGGAATAAGGGCAAAGAGTTTGAAATTACTGTTAAAAAGATTTGCAAAGAATATTTGATTGCTGATAATAATTCTTTTAGCTTTAAAAATGCTAAAATAAGCTTTTCTGAGCCTGTTTGGCATGGCGCTGAGAGGACTCAGAATGGCTATGTTGTCATGGTTTCTGTTTCTGAAAAAAAATTTAAGTTCATGTATTCAAGCGATATTTACGGCCCTATTCTTGAAAGCACTGCTGATTTAATCATTAAAGAGAATCCGGATTTATTGTATTTATGCAGCGCTCCAACTCATTTGTTGGGCTATGGAATAACTGAGTCTGATCTTTTTTTTATTGAAAAAAATATTAAAAAAATTATTGATAAATCAAAGGCGGTTAAAACCATTATTTATGACCATTATTTGCTTAGGGATAAGGATTATTTAAAGTATTTTTCAAAGTATGCTTCTTGGGCTAAAGCCAAAAAAAAGAGGTTCATCACTGCTGCTGAGTTTTTGGGACAGCCTGTTAATCAATTGGAAGTTAAAAGGACTCTTGTTAATAATGAATATTAAAAAAAAAAGGGTTTATTTTTTCTTTTTTGCCTGTTCTTTTTTTACTTCAAAATTGAATCCTGTTGATGGGGGGAATCTCATTTTGTTTGTAAAAAATTGCATATCATAAATGCATATTGTGTTTATTCCTGTGAGCAATTCTTTTTCCATTTTGCTTGTAAGCTTTTTTGTTTTTTCCCATTCTTTTTTTGCGTCTTCTATTTCTTTTTCATCGCCTTTTAAGACTAAGTCTTCTCCTATTAAAAACTGGCCTAAAGGCTTGTCTTCTGAGTCTGTGTATTTTGTCAATAATTTGCATTTTAAAAGCATAAATCCGTTTTTTTTATCTCTTAAATCGCTAATCATTACATTGTTTTGTATTTTTTCAAGCTTTAGTTGCTCTTCAGTTTCAATTTTTATGCTGATTTCTGATATGTTATTTGCTATTATTTGCAAAATCAATCACCTCTTAATAAACAACTTTTATAATATTGTGATTTAAAAAACTATTTATGAACATTATATTGTCTAAAAAAGACCTTGTTGGGCTTAATGCTTCAAAAGCATTAAAATCCCGATATATTGAATTTGATGATTTGCTTGAATTTAAAGGCGAATCCGAGCTTAATTTATTCATTTCCAAGCATGAGAGTGAAAGCAGATTAAAATGTTTTTCGTGCCATTCTGCTGGTAATTTTTCTAAAGCTGATTTTGGGGGTAAGTCGGGTATTTTAAGTGTTTCTAATGCTTTGGTTCAAAGCGCCTGTTTTTTGAAGCTTAAGGAGTTGCTTTTTCCTTTAGGGCTTTCAAAATTGGCTGTTTTGGAGGCAACTCATCATGGCCCTAGCCTTGATTCTCCTTGCCTTTTTTTAGAGGTTGGAAGCACAAAAAAAGAGCATGGCGATTCTGAATATTGCAAAATATTGGCTCAAACTGCTGATTATATTTATGGCAATTATTCTGATATTATTGATAAAAATGCTGTTTGCGCAATTGGAATTGGAGGGGGGCATTATTCTTATTCTTTTTCAAAAATGGTTGATAAAGGTGTTTGCATTGGCCATATTTGCCCTGATTATCATTTAAAGGATTTGGATAAAGAAATGTTTATTCAGATGATTGATAAAACTGCTCCTAAGCCAAGCCTTGTTTTAATTAATAAAAAGATTAATAAAGATATTTTTGTAAGTTATTGCAAGGAAATGGGTCTTGATTGGATGGTGGTTTAATGTTTTTGGAGCAAATTATTTATAGTGTATTATTCATTGCTGGAATATTTTTTGCTGATTTTATGTGCTCATTGATTTTTGAAAGCAAAAGAAAGGGTGTTCAGTTGATTTTTGAAATAGTGCTTTTTTTGGTTGTTGCCAATTATTTTTTATTTAGCACATTAAGCTCTGGGAATGCTTTATTTTTGGGTTTTTTGTATTTCTTTTTTTCGTTTCTTTCAATGCTTTTTTCAAGGGTTATTGGTTTTTTGGTTTTTTCAAGGGTTTTAAGCAAAGTTGATTTTTTTAAAAATGATTTAACAAAGTCTAATTTAAGGCTTGCGAATTCTCTTCTTTCAAAGCTTTCAAAGGATGAGGTTGTGTCTTATTTTAAAAAATCCGGGTTTTCAAAAGCATTTGTTGAGCATTTAAAGAAAGTTCTTAAGGAATAGTTAAGTTCCGCTGTTCCGGAACAGTTCCGTTCCGTTATTTCATGTGCAGATTCATGCTCTTAATGTGAGGAATTCTTTTAGTTTTGATAATTTATTCATGTCAAGGAACCATTTTCTTGAGTTTCCAACCATTACTGAATTTAATACTCCTTGCTCTTGAAGCTTGTACATTTTTTTTCTTAATCCTCTTATTGTTATTGTGTATGGAAGGTTTTCATGTATTCTGGGAGTTTCTATGCTGCTTGATGCGTCAAAGCATGCCATTTGATATAATATTTGAAGTATGTATGCTTCTTTTTTTCCGAGTCCGCTTATGTCTATTTTCTTAAATGTTAATTCTTCTTTTAATAGTGCTGGTTCCGCTTTTTGTTCCGTTATTTCCTCTTTTTTAGCTTTATTTTCATTTAATATTGTTTTTTGGAGCGTTTTAGCGTATTCTTTGCTATTTTTTTGTTCCGGAACTATTGGTGTGTTTTTTTCTTTTATAATCTCTTTTAGTTCCTTGTTTTCTTCTATTAGTTTTTTTATTTTTTGCTTGTTGTCCTGTTCTAATTCATGGAGATACGTTATCCAATTCCAGCTGGTTTTTATGCTTCCTTGCATTGTTTTTATGCTTTTTTCAAATTTTGATTCAAGTTCCTCTATGCCCAATACTCTTTTTATTATTCCCATGTGCTTATTGTTTTTTATTTGCTGGATATTTTTAAAAATTACTCAATTACGTATTTGTAAATTAAAGATAATGGATAATTCGCATTTGATAAAAGTATTGTTGTTTCTATTATTTCTGCTGTTATGTCTGGGTTATGCAAATTTTCTTCAATGCATTCTTTTGTTATTTCTTGGCAGTGTAGCCTTATGTTTTCTTCTGATTGTGCAAAAGATGCGTGCGGGTACGGAACCAGTATGGTTCCGATTATTTCTTTTGAGAAATTGTTGTAATAATATTTTTTTGTGTAATTCATTGCTTTTATATTGTTTAATTCATATATTTCTGCGTTTAATTCTGTTAATTCTTGGTTAATTGTTCCGGAACTATTGTTTCTGCTTAAAAGGTTTAGTGCTGTTTTTGTTATGTTTGCTTTCCATTCAAGGTCCATTTCTTCGATTGCTTTTATGTCGTTTGTTATTTTTAGAAGGCTGGTTCTGCTTTTTGTTAGGTGGGATTGGGTTGCGCTTATTTCAAAGGATATTATGAAGTATGTTATTATGAGAAATATCAGAATCATGGGGCTTGTGAATTGGGTTTTTTTCATTGCTGGTTTAAATTGATAAGCTTTAAAAATAAAAACTTTTGCTCATTATATTCAATGGTTAACTATGAATTAAGGGTTTTTAATGGATTTAATGCTTTGGTTATTGATTGCGGGGAGTGCAAAAGGGCTTGCTCTTTGAAAAGCAATGAATGCGCTGATTGCGTTAATAGTCTTGGATTAAATTTTTCTTTGCTTGAATTGAGAAAAAATAATAGCCATGTTTATTTTGATGATTCCCTTAGCATTAAAATAAAATCCGGAATCTTTGATTCTGCTCCGAAGATTGTTCCGAAGTTTCTTTTGTTTTATGCTGTTTTTCCTTTTGATGGAAAGGTTATTGAGGAGAATGACTTTTTTAAAATTGTTGAGCGGGAAAATGAAAAGTTTATTGTTTTTACTCCTTTGGAGTGCGATTTGGAAAGCAAGGATTTGGAAAAGTTTTCTGGCGCTGTTTTAAAAATTCAGGAGGAGGATAATGATGGCTATGATTCGTTTGGGCTTGAAGATGATGTTTTAGAGTTGGTTGATTCATATACTAAGGGTTTGGGGGTTTTTGATAAAATATTGCAGATTCCTGAGATTCAGGATGTTTTCATTAATAGTCCTGGCAATTCATGCGTTTTCTTTAATCATTCGAGGCATGGCTCTTTGAAAAGCAATTTGTTTGTTAAAAAAGAAATGATTAATCGTTTGAGCACTTTTTTAAGGACTTGCAGCGGAAGGCCTTTTGATGAATCTTTTCCTGTTATTCACACTAATATTCCTGATTTTAATACGCGAATATGCGGCATAACTTTTCCTTTAACTCATGATGGTGTGGGTTTTGCTCTTAGAAAGCATCATCTTAATCCTTTATCTGTTTCTAGGCTTGTTGCTGATGGGTTCATGGATTCTTCGATTGCGGCTCTTGTTTGGTTCCTTATTGATTCAGATATAAAGATTTTAATTACGGGTCCAAGGGGCAGCGGAAAAACAACTCTTCTTAGCGCATTATTATTTCTTTCCAGCAAGCTTAATAGAATGATTATTATTGAGGATACTGCGGAACTTCCGGTTAATTATCTTAAAGGCCTTGGTTTTAATGTTGAGCATTTGAGAACTAATAGTTTTGAGGGTGTTAATTCTTTTGAGTTTAGCAATGATGCTGCTTTGAGGACTGCTTTGCGTTTGGGTGAAAGTTTGCTTGTTTTGGGGGAGGTTAGGGGAACTGAGGCGAGGTTTCTTTTTGAGGCTATGCGTGTTGGGGCTTCTGGCAATAATGTTTTGGGAACTATTCATGGGAGCAGCGCTTTTGATACTTTTGACAGGGTGGTTAATGATTTGGGTGTTCCTCCTTCAAGCTTTAAGGCTGCTGATTTAGTTATTAGCTGTTCTTATTTTAATTCTAAAAAAGTTAGGGGAAGAAAATTGTTTGAGATGACTGAGGTTAAAAAGGATTGGAGTTTGAATCCTTTGAAAGAAAAGGGTTTTTTGAACATTGCATCATTAAATCCTAAGACTGGGAAGTATTCTTTTAATTTGAAAAATTCTGATTTGCTGAAAAGCATTGCTTTCAAAAAAGGGGTTGGCATTGCTCAATGCATGAAAGAAATAAATGGCAGGGAGAAAATTATTGAATTAATCATTGAAAATTATAATTCATTTAAGAATGAAAAATTGTTGTCAAATGAATTGATTGTTGGGTTGTGCGAGGAGGATTGCGAAAAAACTTATGCTGTTTCAAAATTAATCAGCTCTTTTATGTTGAAAAATGATTTCAATGATGATATAATTGATGCTTTAAAGGCGGCGAAAGCTTTTGATAAGGAGTCTGCTCTTTCTTCTAAAGAATTGTTTGATATGGTTGGCGGCTCTTCAAGGATTAAATTCACTGCTTCGCTTAATTTATTGGAGTCTTGCAAAATGATTGAGGGTTTTTCATCTTCCAATAAAAGGCATTGGTTTTTGCGCAGATGAAATTTTTTTAAATAATCAGATTGATTATTATATTCATAAATGGTGTTTAAATTTTTAAAAAAAAAAATGATTAGCCTTAATAGCGCTAATTTTGCAAAGCTTGTTAAGCTTTATTGCGCTGATAGCGGCATTCCTATTCCTTCTCAAATTAAGATCACTAAAGCTATTGCAAAAGATTTTATTGATTCTAAGGACAGGGGCTTGAATGACTTTTTTTTAATGGATGATGAATATGCCAAGCAATACTTAACCTATAATGGCTTGAATTTGCTGGATGCTGAGATTTTTTGGAGCATTATGAGGATTAATTCTGCAAATTTCTTAACTTCCAATTGACATTGCTTTTAATATATCGTCTTTTATCAGCACGTTTTCCAGCATTCTTAATTCTCTTGAATTCATTGCGTTTAAGTATTCATCCAGCCTATTTTTTTTCAAGGATTCTGCCATGTAGCTTTTTAGCTGGTTTAGTCTTTTTTTTAATGCTTTTTTTTCAGTTTTTGTTATTTTCATAAATAATGTAGCTTTTTGGTTTAAATAAGGATTAGTATCATGCTTCCGTTATTCCCTTGTTTTTAAAAACCTTTAAAAAAAATGGGTTAATGATTTTAAACAATGGCAAGGGTTATTGCTTTTGTTAGCGGAAAGGGCGGGGTTGGAAAAACAACTGTTTCAGTGAATGTTGCGCAGTCTTTATTTGATTCTGGGAAAAAGGTTTTGTTGATTGATGCAAACATAACAACTCCGAATATTAGCCTTCATTATTCCATTAATCCCTCTAAGCATTCAATTCATGATGTTTTGGGCGGAAAAATTGACATTGGAAAAGTTATTTATAAAACCGAAACCGGTTTGATGATTATTCCCGGGGGCCTTAATTTTAATAATTTAAAAACAAAGATTAAAAAATCTCTTTCAGACACTTTATTGTCTTTGATTGATAAATTTGATTATTTAATCATTGATGCTGGGGCTGGTTTGGGTCTTGAGGCTAAAATGGCTATTCGGGCTTGCGAAGAATTGGTGCTGGTCACTAATCCTGATCTTCCTGCAATAACTGATGCTTTAAGGGCTAAAAAAATAGCTGAGGATTTTAGGATTAATCTTTTGGGGGTGGTTATTAATAAAAAAACTGGCATGGAGTTTGATTTAAAAGATGATAATATTTCTGATTTCTTGGAGCTTCCGATAATTGGGGAAATTCCTTTTGATCCTTATGTTCCAAAAAGCATTAAAGAGCGGGTTCCTGTTGTTGTTGGTTATCCTTTAAGCAAGGCTTCAAAAGCCATTAAAAGATTGGTCAATAATATAACTAATGAGGAGCTTTTCATTGAGGATAAGCCGGATAATTCTTTTATTAAATGGATTAAAAAGGTTTTGGGATTAAATCCATAATTCTTTTAAACAGAATAATTTTACTTTTTTAATTAATGGGTTTAAAAATCAATCAATTATTAATCGGGGATAAAAATTCGTATTTGGATAAGATACTTATAAATGATTCGTTTGTTTTGGATGAAAATGATGATTTAAATGTTTATCTTATACTTTTAAGCATGAATAATCTGCTGAAAAGCAATGATTCAAGCATTGAATCTGTCTCGAATATCTCCCTTGTAAAAAATGATGTTTTTTCCGATTATTTTGCCTTGAAAAAACGAGGTTATAGATTAATAGATGAAAATAAAACTTATGGTTTTGGAAAATATTTTCATGCTTGCTTTAATGAAAAATTCGGGGTTGTTAGCATTGAAGATGTTGATGTTGACTGTGGGCCGGCATTCATTATTAATCATCCAATAATTGGTTTGGCTGGAAAATTGTCAAGAAAATTTGATTATGATTCATGCAAAGGGGTGTGCGATTTTGAAGGATTTGATTTTGAGAAGAATTTAAGCAAAAAGCTAGCTGATGAAAATTATGTTGTAAAAATAATTGGTTTGGGCGGGCATATTCATCATAATGGTTGTGAAAATTATTTTAATGAAACTGGCGAATTTTTTATGAAAGAGCGGTTTTTTGATGGGGGTTTGGAAAAAATGTCTGACTTTATTAAAATATTCAGGGAGTTTTCAAAAAAATTCAGGGTTGAAAAGAGCGCTGGAACTGGATTTGATTATTCCCATTTAATGATTAATCAGGGGAAAAAGCATTATTATTATGGGGAAGCAACCTCTGTTGCCGGAGATAATCATCATAATCGTTTTGGGGTGCTTTTTGAATTAATTCCTTGGGCTGGCGGCGTTTCTGGCAAAAAAATTTCCCTTGCATCTTTTTTTGAATGCTTGAATTTGCTTAAAAAATTTCAATACAGCGTTAAAAAAAGCGAATTTTTTGGAGATTTTTTTGTTTCAAGCATTTATTCAAGATTAAGCTTATTTTTTAAATCATTAAAGGATTAATTATTAATTATGAGCTCAAAAAAGCCGATATTTAAGGATTCATTTAAGGATTATTTTTCAGGATTATTGGGGGATGAATTAAATGATTTTATTGAATCCTGCAAAAAGCCTTTGCCTGAATCAATTCGCGTTAATAAATTGAAAATACTGCCTTTGGATTTGAAAAAAAATCTTGAGAGCAAGGGCTGGGTTTTGGAAAATGTTCCTTTTTATGACAGCGCCTTCATTGTTAAAAAACGGCCGATTTCTTTGGGTAATGCGTTGGAGCATTTTCTTGGGCAATTTTATGTTCAGGAGCAAAGCAGCATGATTCCTCCTTTAGTGTTGAATCCTGGATTAAATGATGTTGTTCTTGATGCTTGCGCAAGCCCTGGAAGCAAAACCACTCAATTGTCTGAGATGATGAAAAATGCAGGGGTGATTGTTGCAAATGATTTGGGAATAGGAAGAATCAGCATATTGTCAGCAAATATTGACAGAATGGGCTGCAGAAATGTTGTTGTTTCAAATGGGGATGGAAAAAGATTCGGAAATCATCCTAATTTTTTTGACAAAATATTGCTTGATGCTCCTTGCACAGGTTATGGCGCAATAAGAAAGGATTGGAGCATTGCTAAAATGTTTAATCCGAAATCCTATAAGTTTTTGGCAAATATTCAAAAGAGCTTGCTTAAAACTTGCTGGAAATCTTTAAATCCTGGAGGAGAATTGGTTTATTCAACATGCACATTGACTAAAGAAGAAAATGAAGATAATGTGGTTGATTTCTTGAATAGCACTCCTGATGCAAAAATTGAAAAAATTAATTTAAAGGGTTTTGAAAAGCACAGGGGCATTAATTTAAATGAAGCTATTAGGATTTGGCCCCATAGGATTGATATGGAGGGTTTTTTTATTGCCAAACTGGTGAAGAAAAAATGAGGTATTCTGAATTAAGAAAACGGGAGAGGAATAAAATAAAAGAGATGCTTTTTGAAGATTATGGGTTTTCCATGCCAAATGAATGGATGCTTTATTATTTGGGAAAAAACAGGGTTTGGGTGTTAAAAGAGGATTTTTTTAATTTGCCTTTGGATAAGCTAAATGTTGAAGTTATGGGTTTTTGCTTGTGCTATTTTGATTTTAAAATGCTTAGGCTTAGCTTTAATGGGGCTCAAATAGTTGGAGAAAATGCAAATAAAAATGTTTTAGAAATATCAATCAAAGAGGCTGAAGAATTAATCCGAGGTTTTAATATTGAAAAAGAAACAAATATGGGCGCTGAATATTTGATTCTTAAAAGCCCTGCAGGAATAATAGGCGTTGGAAAAAATCATAAAACAAGGGTTCTTTGCCAAATAAACAAGAATCGAAGAATACGGAATCTTAATTAAACAAAATCTTAATATTTAAAAACTCTTCATCATTATTTTTAATGATTATGGCAAAAGTTATTGGATTAACTGGAAGCATTGGCGCTGGAAAAGATGTTGTAAGCAAATACTTGGTTTCAAAGCATGATTATATTCAGGTTACTATAGGCGATGTTGTCAGGGCTGCAATGAAAGAAAGGGGAATTGAAATGACTCGGGAGAATAGCGATGCTTTTAGCCAGAAAATGAGGGATAAATACGGCATTGATTACTGGATTGGGCAATGCATCAAAAAAGTGATTGATGATAAAATTGAAAAAGCAATCATTGATGGCGTAAGGCTTCCAAGCGACCATAAAAAAATCAAAGACGCTTTTGGAAAAGATTACATATTGTTTAAGGTTGATGCTGAACCCATAACCAGGTTTCAGCGGCTTCAGTCGCGCGGCAGGGCTGATTTGCCAAAAGATTTGGCGCAATTTAATTCTCAAGAAAAAAGCCAAAATGAAATGTTCAGATTAAACGAAACTTTCAGCAAAGCAAGCGCAATTATTGACAACAGCACAACACTGGATAATTTATATAAAAATATTAATGAAGCAATGTCTAAATTCCCTGATTGGATTTGATTTTTTTTTCTTTACCTGTTATCAAATCCTTTTTTATTACAATGCCTTTTTTAAGCTCTTTTTCTCCGACAATATAAACCGTGCTTATGCCTTTGCTTTCAGCATATTGAATCTGTTTTGATAAATTTTTTGATGAAACATTTAAATCAATGCTCACCCCTTTTTCTATGAGAAAATTTTTTATTTTTAGCGCTTCTTTATAGCAATCGCCTATTGTTGCCAGGAATGCCGAATTTTTATTGAATTCAGGCAATAATTTTTTTTGGGACAATAATTCCAAAAGCACTGCATCTCCCATTCCAAATCCAACTGCCGGCAAATCTTCTCCTCCCAAATCCTTTACTAAATTATTGTATTCTCCGCCCCCAAGCATTGCCCTGAATTCATTTCCAGAATCAAATGCTTCAAAAACAATGTCAGTGTAATAATCAAGCCCCCTCACTATGCTTAAATCAAATTCCAGGCATTCATTGCCCAAAACATCAAATATTTTCTTTAGTCTTTCAACATTTATGCCTTTGTTTTTCAATTCTTTGAATAAATCATTTCTTTTCAAATCAAATAATTTCATCAATGACTTATAATCCTGCGTTAATGCCATAAGCTCTTTTAAAAAAACTTTTGAATCAATTTTTAACTTTTTATCAAGCAGCAAATAAAATTTTAAAGGGTCATTTATTTTAAAAATCCTTATTATTGAATCAATTATTTTTCTGCTATTAACCCTTATTTTAAAATCTTTTCCAGTTAGCTTAAAACTTTTAATAATCTTTATTGCCAAATCAATTATTTCAATTGTTGCATAAACGCTTTCTTCCCCAATTATATCTGCATTGAATTGAAAAAATTCCCTTAATCTACCTTTTTGCGGTTTTTCATACCTAAAAAGCCTTGGAATACTGAACCATTTCAAAGGTTTTTTTAGCCCTTTCCCATAAGAAACAAGGTATCTTGCAAGCTGGGGAGTTATTTCAGCCCTTAAGCAAACATCCCTATCCCCCTTATCTTTAAACCAGAATAATTGATTCTTTATATCCTCCCCGCTTTTAGCAGTAAATAATTTAACATCCTCAATTATTGGCGCCTCATATTCCTCAAAACCATTTTCAATGCTTAAATCCCTCCAAACACTGAATAAGTAATTCATTGCTTTCCACTCATTCGGAAGAAAATCCCTTGTGCCAATATACCTTTGCATAACAATTAAAGAAATATTGTAATTATTAAAGCTTTTTTATTCCCTTATAACAAAACATTTGCTAAGCTTATCATGATAAGCCTGGCCTTTATTGTTTAGCGTTATTTTAAAAGAAAGAAGTTTAAAAAAGAATCTCTTGCTTGCCTGAGAAAAATTTATTCTTTTAAATTTTAAATCAGTCACTTTTAAACCAATTATCATTTTTCCAATGGTTGCCTGCTTTTTTGAGCTTTCCAAAATTGCATAATAAAGCCACAAGAAAATAATCACTAAAATGACATACAAACCTTTTTTAAAAAAAAATGTTTCAGTCAAAGGAATAAACATAAAAAAAGAGCTTGCAATCAAGCCAAAAATAAAACTCAAACCTGAAATAAAAATAATATCAATCAAAAAAGCATATATCCTTTCATTAAGAGAAGAATACTTTACCATAACAAGATTAAGTTATTCCTTCTTTTTAAGCTTTTTTAAAAGAATTATGGCTTTCTATGAAAATATAAAAGAATAATCTGCCTAAAAATAATGCGCGTTTTCGCAGTAAGCATTGGCTCATCAAATTTTCCTCCAATAAATAAGTTTATAATTTAGCAAAAAAATTAATAATGATATGGAAAAGAATTTAAAAAAATTGAGTTTAGTTAGCCAAAGAGGTTTTTACGCAACTCTTGTTTGCTTTATGACCATGCTAATCAATTTAGTCTATTACTTCGCATATGACAAGAGCCCATTAACCCTTGTTGCAATAATGCCCATTATTTTCTGGATAGCTTATGATGGAAACGAAGAAAATAAAGCAACAAAAAAAGGATTCTGGTACTGGATTTTGATTTTAATCACAACAAGCGCAATAGTAATGGCATACCCCCTTTTTTAAAGAAATAGGGGAAGCTTTATCTTTAACTCTTTAAAAAAGCAAAAAATAAGAAATTAATATGATTTCAAAACTAATACCTGGAATGACTAATGTTCAGCTTTTAGCAAGAGTAATATCAAAAGAAGCGCCAAGAACAGTGAACACTAAATACGGCTCTACAAAAGTATGCGATGCAGTGCTTAAAGATGAAACTGGAGAAATCGGCCTAACTCTTTGGTCTGAGCAAATAAGCAAAATCAAAGAAGGCGACGAGGTCATAATAAAAGGGGGCTACACTTCAGAATGGCAGGGAGAAGTAAAGCTCAATATTCCAAAAAGGTCTGAAATAACAAAAAAAGAAGAATAAAAAAAAAAACTTCAATGCGAGAAAAGCCACACTTCCGCAAAGAAAAACCGCATTTTTTTTTTTTAAATTATTTTTTTTAAAAAATCACCAGCCCCATAAGGCTTTTTTGAATAAAAATTCTTAGCATGCTCAACAATCAATGCATGAAACTCTTCAAACAATTCATAATCTTTAGGCAAATTTCCCTCAAAAAAAAGCCTGATATTTTCATAATCAACTGAATCAATGACTCCCAAAAAATTAAACATCCTTTTAGTATACGCATCAACAATAAAAACAGGCACTTTATATGCATACAATAATATTGAATCCGCAGTTTCTTTTCCAATCCCCTTAACAGCCAATAATTCTTTTCTTTCAGGAATCCTGCCATTAAGTTTTAAATAAAATCTTGAAAAATTTTCCAAATAGCCCGCTTTCAAATTAAAATACCCGCTTGGCTTAATTAACTCCCTAACCTGCAAAACAGAATTAACAATTTTTTCTGCACAAAGCAATCCTTCTCTTTTCAAATTAACCAAAGACTTTTCAACATTAATCCACCCAGTATTCTGAGCAAGTATTGCTCCAGCGCATATCTCAAAACGCTGAGAATCATTCACTGGAAAAGAATAATCCTTTGGATGATATCCTTTTATTGAGCCCGTTTTTGTGGGGTTGCTTCCATTGTAATCAATAATTGGCCACCAACCCTGATGCCCATACTCATCCAGCAATGCATTATAAACATTAATTAAATCATTCATAATAAAATAAAAAAAAATAAAAAATAATAAGCTTTTGCTTTTATTTCAGCATATTATTTCTTTTCAGATTTTTTGCCAGCCCCAGATTCATCAATTTTAACAGAAGCATCTGCGCTCTCAGCAGGCTTGCTGTTTTCAACGGAAGCTGAGTTGGCTTGCTCAACATTTGAAGGCTCTGGCGCTGAAGCTTTTTTAGGCATTGCCTTATAAGCTTCCAACAAATCCTTAAACGCATCAACCAAGAACTGTTGCAATTCCTCGCTTGCAGCGAATCCTAAGCTGTTCTTGTACCTTTTCAGATTGTTCTGTGTCTTAAAGCCCTTGCTTATTGAAAAAAACAC